>CAWUSW010000033.1:0-11972 GCA_963925675.1 uncultured Pseudomonadales bacterium | reverse complement strand
CTACAAGCCCAAACGACGTACCAAAGCCATGATTGCTATCGAGGCAGGCCTGGAGCCCCTTGCAGAAAGCTTGTTTGCTGATCCGACACTGGACCCACAAGTTCAGGCAGCAACATTTACCGTGGATGGCTTTGCGGATAACAAGGCAGTTCTTGACGGTGCCAGGGATATTCTGATGGAACGCTTTAGCGAAGATGCGGCCTTGATGGGTATGTTGCGTAATCATCTTTGGGACAATGGCGAACTGCGCGCCAGTGTCATTGAAAAGAACAAGGCGGATGCCACCAAGTTCAGTGATTACTTTGATTATGCCGAGCGCTTGAACAAAATTCCGTCCCACCGTGCGCTCGCTGTTTTTCGCGGGCGTAAGGAAGCTTTTCTGTCGGTTGAATTGGGCAGTGCAGGCCTTGAGTCTGGTGCTACCGACCCCTGTGAAGGCATGATAGGAAATCACTTTGGTATACACAATAAAGGGCGCGCTGCAGATAAGTGGCTAGCCGAAGTGGTCACCTGGACCTGGCGCGTCAAACTTCTACATCGTCTTGAAACTGATTTGTTCGGTAAGTTGCGTGAACAATCTGACGACGAAGCCATCCGCGTGTTCACTGAAAACATGAAAGCCATCCTGTTGGCGCCGCCGGCCGGCAACAAGGTAACCCTGGGGTTAGATCCGGGCCTGCGCACCGGGGTAAAAGTGTGTGTGGTTGATCGTACCGGGAAATTTCTCGAAGACACTGCTATTTATCCTCATCAGCCTAGAAATCAATGGGATGAGTCCATTTCGGTGCTGGCAAAACTGGCAAAGAAATACGGCGTTGAACTGATTGCCATCGGTAATGGCACAGCTTCGCGCGAAACAGACAAGTTAGCCGGGGATCTGATCAAGCAACACAAGGAGCTAAAGCTGGACAAGGCAATGGTTAACGAAGCCGGTGCCTCCGTGTATTCCGCCTCAGACATTGCCCGGGAAGAATTTCCTGATCTGGATGTGACCGTCCGCGGTGCAATCTCAATTGCCAGACGATTACAGGATCCACTGGCTGAACTGGTGAAGCTGGACCCGAAGTCTATCGGCGTGGGGCAGTATCAGCATGATGTGAGTCAGTACAAACTTGGTAAAAGTCTCGAAGCCGTGGTGGAAGACTGCGTGAATGCCGTAGGGGTAGATGTAAACATGGCATCGGCGGCCTTGCTTAAACAGGTCTCGGGACTGTCCTCAACTATCGCCAGTAATATAGTTGAGTATCGTAATCAGCATGGTGCCTTCAAAAACCGTAGCGCGTTAAAAGTTGTGCCGCGTTTTGGTGACAAGAGTTTCGAACAGGCCGCTGGCTTTCTGCGTATTTTGAACAGTGACAACCCACTGGATAGCTCTGCTGTACATCCGGAATCCTATAGTGTTGTTAAAAAGATTTGCTCGGTCAACAAGAAGAAAATAAACGAGTTGATAGGCGATCATGGTTTTCTGGCTAATTTAAATCCAGCGGATTATATCGACGATAAATTTGGGCTGCCCACTGTCACTGACATTATTGCCGAGCTGGAAAAACCCGGGCGCGACCCAAGGCCCGAATTCAAAACTGCTGAGTTCAAAGATGGCATCGAGTCTATAAAAGATCTCAAGGCAGGCATGAAGCTGGAGGGTGTCATCACTAATGTCACCAATTTTGGCGCTTTCGTGGATGTCGGTGTGCATCAGGATGGTCTGGTTCACATCTCGGCCCTGGCGAATAAGTTCATCAAGGATCCCCACACGGTGGTGAAGACTGGCGACGTGGTAAAGGTGAAAGTGATGGAAATTGATGTGCAACGCAAGCGAATAGCGCTTTCCATGCGCCTTGATGATGAAGTGCAGGCGACGCGCGCAGGTAAGGATTCATCTGCAGGTATCGACAAGAAGCAGGCGTCAATAGCATCAGTAGAACGAAAACCGGTAAAGCCTGCTATAGGTTCATTTGGTGCCTTGTTGCTGGATGCGGAAAAAGCTAAAGGTAAAAAAGCTTAACAATAACTTTAAAGCGGCAGACCAGGCAGGTTTGAGGTTTTGGGAAATGGTGCGCAGAGACGGAATCCAGACGTTTATCCTGTCAATGGCAGTTGCCCTTACTGGACTGACGAAGTGTTCGGGACTTGCTGGTATTTGATGAATGACACGAAGGTTTCAATAGACTGCGTGAACGCTTCGATATTCAACTCAATGAGTTAAAAGTGTGAGCCAGAGTGTACTAGGACGTGCGCTATGGAATCACCGATTGAAGGTATGAAAAACTCCTGTAATTTTGCTCTGACCCCCATTTAGTGCGGGCCTCTTCCTTTTTTTTTACTCATTAGTATCACACATAATTCAGTCATTGTTTGTTTTATGTCATACGCCTCAATTATCCTAGAAATTAAAGTATAGCCTTGATTTATTACTTCCCTTTTAACCAAATAAATTTCGACAGAGGCAGTATTAACATGGGCTTACGAATTATTGATAGATCATCCCGTCTGGTCGCCACACTCGGGCTGTGTGCCTTCTTTGATCATACTGTGTTGGCGCAAGTTAATGGCGTCGACGGCACGGCCGTGCTGGACGAATTTTGTGTGAGTTGCCACAACCTTGAAGATTACTCTGGTGGTGTTGATCTGGAAGGCATGGATATACACACCATCGCCAAGTTTCCAGAAATTGGGGAGAAGGTTATTAAACGCCTGCGCGCTGGCATGATGCCTCCTGTGGATCAGCCGCGTCCGGATCGCGATGTCCTGCAAAGTCTGGCTGTCATTCTGGAGCAGGCAATTGATGAGCGTGCCACATCGGAACCTGTGCATCTTCCTGCTCCGGGTCTGCACCGCTTAAACCGAACTGAATACTCTAATGTCATCCGTGATTTGCTGGCGCTTAATATCGATGCCTCGACCTTTCTGCCACCGGATGATTCCAGCCACGGTTTCGACAATATGGCAGGTACTTTGACCACTTCGCCAGCGCTTATAGAAGCCTACCTGTCAGCGGCAGGGAAAATCAGTCGTCTGGCGATCGGTACCGAGACAGCGCCGACACTGGCCATATTCGACGTACCGGTTGATACCTCCCAGAACACACATATTGAAGGGCTCCCCTTTGGAACGCGCGGCGGTATGTTAATTGAACATGAGTTTCCTGCCGATGGAGAATATGTATTTACAGTCAAAGGCATGACCGGTTATTTCACCCGCGTTCTGGGTAACGTATCAGGCGAGGAGCTTGAAGTTACTATCGATGGTGAGCGCGTCTATTTATATGATTGGGATTCTGAAATTGGTAACCAGGAAGGCAATGGTGGTCGTACACCGGCTATCTCAATCAAGGCAGGTTTCCACAAGGTGGGTATTACCTTTATCGCCACCAGCGACCTACCTGATACCAGCATAAATAAATCCTTTGTGCGCACCATGAATTCTCCTGGTTCAATTTCTGGTTATACCTTCTATCCACATGTTGGTCAGGTCTTTATTGAAGGGCCCTACAACGGTGTACCCGCTACTATTACCCAGAGTCGTGAGCAGATTTTTGCGTGCTATCCGCAAAATATCAGTCAGGAAGGGAACTGCGCACGCCAGATCATTTCGACGTTGGTGAGCAAAGCCTATCGACGTCCGGCAACTGATTCTGACATTGATTTGATGATGAATTTTTACCTGGTAGGGCGCGAAGAAGGTGGCAGCTTTGATTATGGTATTGAAGCGGCGCTGCAACGCGTGCTGGCAGATCCCGAATTTATCTATCGCTCCGAGCTTGAACCCGTTGATATCGCCGAAGGTTCGCTCTATATGCTCAGTGATCTCGAGCTGGCCTCACGACTTTCCTTCTTTCTCTGGAGCAGCCTGCCCGATGGAGTGCTGGTTGACCTCGCAACACAAGGCCGCCTTCATGATCAGGATGTACTCCAACAACAGGTTCAGCGCATGCTTGCTGATCAACGTGCAGAAGCTTTTATAGTGAACTTCACCGGCCAATGGTTGAATGTTCGCGGCATGGCAGCAAGTGAGCCGATTGTAGAATTGTTTCCCGATTTTGACAGCACCCTGCGTGAAGCTTTCCAGCAGGAGATCGAAATGTTCTTTGGCAGCATTATCCAGGAAGACCTCAGTGTTCTGGATTTGCTGACAGCGGATTACACCTTCGTCAACGAACGACTCGCCAAACATTACGGTATTTCTGATGTGTACGGCTCACAGTTCCGCAAAGTACAGCTTGATGATCCGGAGCTTGCAGTACGTCATGGACTGTTAGGCAAGGGCGCCCTGTTAACTATTACTTCTGAAGCGGCGCGTACTTCACCCGTTAAGCGTGGCAAGTGGTTCCTGGAAACTTTCTTTGGTGTCAGTCCTCCTGATCCACCACCGGGCGTCGAAATAGACTTGAGTCAGATTGCAGGTGAGAAGCCCAAGTCATTGCGTGATCGTCTGGAGGAGCATCGTAGCAACCCATCCTGCTCGACCTGTCACATGATGTTCGAACCAATGGGCTTTGCTCTGGAAAACTTCGACGCCGTTGGCAAGTGGCGCACAATGGATGCTGGCAATCCTATAGATGCGACGTCGACTATTACAGATGGAACTTATCTGGATGGCATCAACAGCCTGCGAGATCTGGCCATACGTAACGGCGAGCAGTTCGCCAGAGTCATGACCGAAAAGCTGCTAACCTATGCTGTAGGCCGAGGTATGGAGAATGAAGATATGCCGCTGGTACGCTCCATTGCGCGTAACGCAGCTGAGGATAATTATCGCTTCTCATCCTTGTTGATGGGCGTCATCCAAAGCCCGGCTTTCAATATGAACATGAAATCAGAAAGTATTGCCCAGATCGAGCGTTAAGGTCGCGCACAAAATCAACATCAAAAATCAAGGGGTCAGAGTTCTTGATCCTCTGGTTTTGTTTCAAGAACTCTGACCCCTTGATTGCTTGATTCGACCCCTTGATTCCCTGATTCAGACTCAGCTCAACGGCTGACCTCGAGGCTTTCTCCGGGAACAACGCCACCACCGCTACCAGGGGGGCCACCGCCACCACGGAAGTCACCATTGGAGACCAGCTTGACCCACAACGAGTCTTTGGCTTTGTAATACGAGGTGGTATTGGCCATGCGTAGCGCTTCAAGGCTGCTCTGCTGTGTACCTGAGTCTACAGTGTTGAATCCCGGCAGTTCGTACATCACCCACGAGCCGGGATCCAGCTCAGTCAGTCTGATGCTCACGGATTCTCTTTCGGTGCTTACCTTGTACTCGGTGCCGGCGCGCACATTGGTTGCGCCATTAGCAGTAAATTCATTGCCGTTGCGGCTGAGTACAACAGGTACAGAAGGCGGTCGAATACCTCTGATGCGGCCGCCACCTGGCGCAATTTCAATGGTAGCAGCAGCACCGCCCCCGAAGCCTAAAGCACCACCACCGCCGCCGACATTCATGCGCCCGATGTCGCCCATACACACATAAGCGTTCCAGGTAGGCCTGGCCTCACAAGCGTCATCGGCGTCAATTCCGGTTTTATTGATGATATAGGAATTGGGGAGACCGGTGATGGTGCCGTCCTTGTCGTTGAATACCGAGGTCAAGTAAACCGTATTGCCATAATCATCGTTGCTCCAGCGGTTGTTGATCGGCGGGAAATACACCGGCTTGGCATTGGTGAATGTGGAGCGCGCTACCGTGTTGTTGGAGCTCATGCCGAAACTGGTAAACAGCAGGTAGGAGATCGCACCTGTCTTGCGGGTGTCGTTGTCCAGGTAATTAACGAAGGTGTTATTGTCCAGTTCATGATGGGAGTCGTAGAACTCGTAGCCGCGGATCGGAAAATCCGCGACAGCGGGTTGCGGCAGGCTGCGACCGTAGGCCAGTTCAGCTGGCTCGCTGGGGTTGCCGATATTCCCGGATTCGCCCACGAACAGCGAGTCAACCACCCGTGACGTATAGAGGGATGAGCCACCGCCAGTGGCATGCGTGAAGCCAATGCCGTTGTCTGCCATCTTCAGGTTCTTGTAAAGGTGCAACTGTCCTCTGGCCCAGATACCGCTGTTGCGGTTCTTATAGGCGGTAAAATCCTCAACTACGGACTCCACTTGCGCGCTGTTTTCGTCAGTGGGATCGGCAAGGGCAATATACCCACCCACGGCGAAATGGCCATCGGCCCGGGGAGCGCGGTCGCCCATGAAAGAGTCATAGTTGGAATGTGCGACATTGCCCTTGAACTCGCGAAACTTTGTGCGCCGCGGCCAGGTGTTCAGGCTGTCCTCCGAGCCTTCGAACGCACCGGTCGGATGTACCGGGAAGGCGAACCAGAAACCCGTCGAGTCTGAACCTGCGGCCACATTGTTGCGGTAGGTGTTTTCCGGATTGGTGATCCAGAAAGACGAGGCTGTGTTGTCTGAAGGAATCAGGATTTCCGGGTGGTCCTGACCAGTGGTTTTGAAGTTCAAGCCGTCCGGGGATGCCCCGAACGGACCAAGGTTGGTCGGATCGCAGGCCAGGCTGGTGTGACACTTGGTCTGGATTGCCAGATTGCTGATGTACTCGTTGCCGGTCTCCATGCCGTCTTCCATGAAGAAGCAGTGGCCCACAGTATTGTAGGTCACGTTATTCTCAACCTGCAGGTTGTTGGTGCCATGCACCGTCACGCAGCGGTTGTAGGTGTCGTGGATCGACGTGTTCCTGAGGTACTGGCCAGCGCCAGCGTCTCCGACCAAATGCCAGTGAATCGGATAGCGGGCAAGCTCCAGGTTCTGGCCCATGCGATAGAGCTCAACACCCTCGACATACATCTTGCTGGTAACCATCCCCATGATGTGGCCGCCGAAGAACGACTGTTCCGCATCGCTTGAGGCCTGCACCTTGATATTGCGCGTCAGTAAACCCACTTCGCCGCGCTCATCCACCCCGAAGGTGATCTCACCAAAATGCATGTATTCCAGGGGCTCATCCAGTGTGATGGCGTTGTCGCTGATGGCCGTGATATGCCGTGTTTCGGCCTGTCGCGGATTGTAATCTGTTGATGCGAGGACAATCTCGTCACCCACCTGCCATTGAGCAGCATTCGCAACGATGATAGCGTTGCTGCCTGCCTCGGCGGTCCTGACCAGCTTGGTCCAGGAATTGCTGCGGTTACCGTGCAGGTTCAGGGTGCCACCCGAGAGCATGATGCCGCGGTCGCCCATGCCCATCAGCTGTTCGTCCTTGACCTTGTCAGTGAGGGTGATAGTAGCCTTGTGCATGTGGGGGCTGGCTTCAGTGCCTATCTCCAGTTCGCCAAACACCATAATCCATTCGGTGGTCAGCTCAAGGTCAGTGTTGTCAGCGAAAATGAGTTTACCGTTGATGGTCAAGCCGTCTAGTGCCGGCGGGCTGACATCAAGAATTACTTCCTTGTCGCTCGCAATTACGACCCTGTCGCCTGCCGCTGGCACCTTGTTTCCTGGCCAGGTGGCAGGATCGGACCAGCGCGTGTCCTGGGCCAGGGCATTGTGGTAGCCGACAAGCAGGACACAGACTGGCAGGACCCTTGTAAATAAAGAGGTAAATAAGCGGGTTAGCAAAGACGCGCGAGAAAATATTGTCATGATTTTTCACCACTGTAGTTGAATATGTAAGGATAAATCATCCTCATCACCAATAGTAGGTGATGGTATATGAAATTGGTGAATAAAAAGTGAAAATAGGAAATATCCCACCCTGAAGCAGATTTTGGTACACTGCGCCTCAGGAGCCTGTCGGATCTGGATTGTCCTGCTACGGCAGCCTTGAGCCAATGGAATCAACACCTTTAATATCAATGTCCATAATTCCCATCATGTCTAATTTTTGCCGTATGTTACTCCTTGCCAGCGCAGTTTTAGCCCCGACCATCCGTGCGGCAGACACTGGCACTGGGCCGGATATTGAGCACGGCAAGGCAACGTTCAATACCATGTGCGGTGTCTGTCATTCAGTGCAGAAGACAGGAGGTCCTGTAGAGGGACCCAATCTTATTGGGCTTGTCGGCCGCGAGGCAGCCAGCCAAGCTGATTTTGCGAAATACTCGCCCGCGCTGAAGACCTCCAATCTCATCTGGAGTGAAGAGACCCTCGACCGTTTCCTGGAGAACCCCATGGCGATGGTGCCCGGCACAATGATGCCGATGTTGATTCATGACGACAAAACCCGGGCGGATGTGATTGCCTATCTCGCGACAATGAAACACTAGGGCTGCAGCATAATATGAAAGGCGCATTTTAAGCAGCGCCCATCCTGAGCTTCGCTGGGATGCCGGGCAACATGAAGGCAATCGGGCTGTTTGATATCATGATTACCCCCGAATTCACCCTTATGTACTTCGAGTATCAGAGCCAGGTTCGGCGGATCTACACCGACGGACGCAGCTTCCCCGATTTCGTCGATCCGACCTATAACGGGTACTCCATCGGTGAGTGGCTCGATACCGATGACGACGGGGAGATTGACATGCTCACGATAGAGACCCGTGGCTTCAAGAACCCTCGCTCCTATGATTCGGGCGGCCTGCCTCTCGGCGAGACGGAGGTTATAAACGAGAGGGTGTGTTTGAGTGAAGATACAAGCGTCCTCTCCGATCAGCTCACCATAGAGGACAGTTTGCTGACCAAGCCTTGGACGACTCTTCTTGAGTACAGTCGCAATCGCGAGCCGTAATGGTCCGAGTACGTATGCCAGGAGGGCAACCTCCTCATCGAGGTCGGTGGTGAGATGTACATACTGAGCTATGACGGTTCAGTTCTGTACCCGACCACAAAAAATCAGCCACCCCCGGCCTACGACGGTGGCAACTGATGTTCCTTTAACTGACGGATTACTGTGTAATATGTGTCGGGCTCTCAAAAATAATTAGGGTCAGAGTTAAAATTAAGAGAATTAATGTCTGCTTCTGCCCGAATGGTCTGGCCCGATTAATTCGGACCACCTAGTTTAGTTCTAATGACCGGTTTTCAAACTCCACTGGACTGATATAACCCAGCGTCGAATGACGTCTTTTCCGGTTGTAAAAACACTCAATATAATCAAACACATCAGCTTTGGCTTCGTCTCTTGTTTTGTAAATTTGTCGTCTGACACGCTCTCGTTTTAGTGAAGAGAAGAAGCTTTCGACCGGGGCGTTATCGTAACAGTTACCGCGTCCACCCATGCTGTAGTCGATGCCATGCTTTCGCAGTAAATCACGGAAGTCGTCGTTCGTATACTGCGGTCCCCGATCAGAATGATGTAGTTGAGGTTTATCCCTTTGTCCCAGGGCCATTGCCATGGCATCAATCACCAAGTGGCGGCTGACGAGTTTGTTCATCGAACAGCTCACAATGCGACTAGAAAAAAGATCCATCACAATCGCCAGAAACAGACAGCTGCTTCGCTATCGAGTGTCTAGCAAAGAGACGGAAGTCCAGTGTCCATTGAACCTCGTTACAAATAGCACAAACAATTTGTAATCAGTGTTAACTCTTTCATTACTAAAGAAAGTGTCCCGGGTTACAGCCATTTTAAATGCTTTAAAAGCATTTTTTGTTCACGGCCTTATCGAAAAATTTTAGCGGAAAGGCACTGTGTTGTGCTGTTTGGCTATAATCTGGCATATCAGCGCCATGATTCTGTCTGCGGCATTTGAAATCGGTCTGTCTTTCGGCCACACCAGATTTACCTGACGGAAAATTTTCGGCTTCACAATTTCAAATACGCTAACCCTCTTGCTTTTTACCAGTTCATCGACCGGCGGATAAGGGGATACAATATTGGTAGTCCCCATTTCAGCAAGGCGCAGAATAATAGAGTAGGGCGCTGAATTGTCACTTATCTGTAACTTTACATTTCGTTTTTCTGCAAGGACTGTCAGGATGGTTCGTATTCCCCGGTGTTTGTTCGGGGTCATGAGAGGATACTGCCCAAGCGCTGAAAATTCCAACTGGGTATGCCGGGCTTTTTGATCAAAGCGGGTGATAAGATAAAGTTTCTCTTTCGCCAGAGACTTAATGTTCAAATATTTCTGGTTGCGGGTATCAAAGGTGACTACAAAGTCGCACATATTGGATGAAAAAATATGCTCTGCGAATTCCGTGGTAAATTCAATTATTCGTAATTCAATGCCTGGGTAGAGCGCGCTTACTATGCCTAAAAGTTCAGCTGACAACATTCCGCCAATGCTGGAGGGAAGCATGAAAGTTACAGTGCCTACCGGATTTTCTTCGGCATTCTTGATGACTGATGCAGCTTTGGTGGACAGATCTAAAAGAGAGTTTGCATAGGTTAAAAACGTCACTCCGGTATTGGTAAGTAACATGCCTTTGTGGCTACGGTAAAATAGGGTCGCTCCTAATTCCGTCTCTAGATTCTTTATATTTTCAGTTACTGCAGGCTGGGAAATATAAAGCTTGGCAGCAGCAGCTGTAAGACTGCCAGCTTCAGCTACTGTTACAAAATACCTTAACTGTCGTAGTTCCATTTTTGTGTCTTGTCTGAGTTGCTTGTTTGCAATCGCTGCAGTGCGTTGCGCGCATTATGTATAAATAAATATTATAGATTGTATAAATTAATAGTATTATATTATATATATAATATATATAAAATTTCTATTCAAAATCCACAAATGCTGAATTACAATGGATTTAGGGATGCCTGTTTTGATAAGCCAGAAGCCTACTTAGCCAAGGGGTTTTGTGTAGTTCTGATAGTGAGAATCCGTCCCACGATAATTATCTGGATGTTCCAGAGGAGAATGTCATGAGTGTTCTAAAGATGCTTTTGAAAAAAATAAAGAGCATTTTGTCTCATGCAGTTACGTTCATTGGGATGATGTTCGTATTTTTGCCAGTGGCTAGTGCACACCATTCTCATGCCAGTCTTGACAAGAATGAAATCCAGCTGCATAAAGGTGTTGTGACAAAATATAGTTGGAGAATGCCTCATGTATTTATTAGTGTAGACGCACCTAATGCTCAAGGCAGGATCGTTGAATACAATATTGAAATGCTGCATCCACCTGGTATGAAAGAGAAAGGGTGGAGCCCGGATAGTTTAAAACCTGGTGATGTGATTACCTGGGAGGGTCCCGCCGACAAAAATCCAAATCGTTATTATTCAGGTCTGGACTGGGCAGAAAAAAGTGACGGCTCAAGATTGACCATGGAGAGCGCCAGTTTAGCTAGCGTGCAGCGATCCACTGACTTGACCGGTTTGTGGGTTAGAGATACCGCCAGATTCGGATATACTTATAGGCCGGTAGCTGACTGGCCATATACAGAATACGCACAGGCCCAGGTCGATAATTTCAGTGAATTACAAAATCCACAGCTGGATTGCCTTAACCCAGGTCCACCAAAATCAACCACACTTCCCTATCCTGTAAAGATATCCAGACCGGATAATGAAACAGTCATTATTGATTATGAGGGTGCAGATCAGGTAAGAACAATTTCTCTGAATAAAGTTTTGCTTCCAGGCGAGCCCTCACAGCTTGGACAGTCCAGAGGCTGGTTTGAGGGGGATGTGCTGGTGGTAGATACTGGCAATTTTATTGCAGATCGATGGGGTAGTTATACCGGAGTAGACTCAAGTGAAAAAAAACATTTAGTAGAGCGGTTCTCTCTTGTTGAAAATGGTCTTGTACTTAGAGTAGAAATGACCTTAGCCGATCCGCTGATGTTGAAAGCTCCTGTAACGGTTGATTACTATATGAAGAAACTGGCGGATCGTGAGCTGGTGAAGGTTGAATGTACAATAGAGAATTCCCGTTTATATATCGAAGCAGGAAATTAATACATTATTTATTTAAACTATTCAGGTGTCTGAAATGAACCGGTTAATAAGAAATATTATCTTTATGCCCTTGTTCGTGGCCAGTCTAAATGCCATGGCTCACCATTCTACTGTAGTGTTTGATGTGGATAAGACTTCTCTGATAACAGGGGAAGTGACACGTTTCACTCTGCGTAATCCTCATATGATATTAACTG
>CAWUSW010000032.1:0-29441 GCA_963925675.1 uncultured Pseudomonadales bacterium | reverse complement strand
CATTGATGTTACGTTTTACCGCTATGGAAGGTGATGGGCTGGAGCTGATGCGCAATAATTTGATCAACCTGCCTGATGGCGGCGTTGTTCCTCTTTCAGAAATTGCTTCCATTAATCGGGTGGAAGGTCCGGTCAGTATTTCCAGGGAATCCGGCAGGCGCTTTGCAGTAGTACGCACCAATGTGGAAGGCCGCGACCTGGTGGGTTTTGTTGAAGAGGGTAGGCAGGTCATTGCCGATACTGTGGATTTGCCAGAAAGTTACAACCTGGAATGGGGCGGTGAGTTTGAAAACCAGCAGAGGGCTGCGGCGAGATTAGCACTGGTGGTGCCCGTTGCCCTTGCGCTTATAGCCTTCATTCTGTTTTTAACATTCAGGTCCGTAAAGCAAACCCTGATTATTCTTTCGAATATACCTTTTGCGCTCACTGGTGGCCTTATTGCACTTTGGCTGACGGGTGAGTTTATTTCAGTACCTGCCTCGGTTGGCTTTATCGCCTTGCTCGGTATTGCCGTTTTAAATGGCGTGGTGATGATGTCCCATTTTAATTATCTGGTCTCCAGGGGACTGGAGATTTCGCGGGTGGTGCGTGAAGGTGCATTGCGGCGCTTGCGCCCGGTGATGATGACGGCTTCCATTTGTGCCATTGGACTGGTGCCGCTACTTCTGGCAACGGGACCCGGCTCGGAAATTCAAAAACCCCTGGCCATTGTAGTGATTGGCGGATTAATCAGCTCCACTTTGCTGACCTTGTTTTTGTTGCCGATTATTTATCGACGGTTTCATGGGGATTCACTGGCGTGAATAGCTAATAGCTAATAGCTAAAAGCTAAAAGATAAAAGATAAAAGATAAAAGATAAAAGATAAAAGATAAAAGATAAAAGATAAAAGCTAAAAGTTATAAGTCGGAAAAGCGTAGCGTTATCCGACATGGCGAACGAAGTTCGCCCGCTTGAGTCTTAAGCCTTGAGCCTTGAGCCTTAAGCCTTGAGCCTGACCTGATTTAGAGGAATTTATTAACATGCAAACAATCCTGACACTCAACACCAATCCTGATCTGGAAGAAGATCTGGTTGATTATCTATTGTCCCTTGATGGCGTAAGTGGATTCACCTCTTATCCGGTGAGTGGCCATGGTGACCATGACGATTTATCCGTGTCTGAGCAAGTGAGCGGGCGCCGCAAACGTTTGCAGGTAGAGATAATACTCGATGATAGCCAGGTTCAACCTTTACTGGGTGGGCTTGCGGAAAACGTAGGTAAAGATTTCAACTGGTGGCAACAGCCTGTAGTAGCCAGTGGTTCAATAAATTAGTTGGCCTGGATACCGAAGGCGAGACTTACTCACACATGTCGGAATATTTATTCGGCAGATCCAGAGAAACTTTCTGTCCGTAGCCGCGCAGCGTCAGTCCATCCTTGTCAAAGGACACATCACTGCCACCACGCACATCATTATCAAAATGGTAGACCGGCTGGATTGGCTGTAAATTGGTTTGTGCTTCGTATTGTCGAGCGTTCTCTTCAGTAGTTTCATTCGCGACTTGCCAGGCGCTCATGGCTTTTTTGCCATGACGTTTTTCCAGCATTTTTTTGGTAACTGCAGGCGAGAAAATAGCAGCAGTGGCGTTGTTGCCACCGAAGCCTTTGGCATTCAGCAAAATTGAATCCATTGCCTCTGTGCCAACGTCCTGATGCTCAAGCAGAAATTCCAGGCCGTCCTGATTGACATCATCGGCAATCTTTTGTGTTGTCAGAATGCCAGGCAGAATGCCGTATTGCCAGATGCCTAAACTGCTGGCTAATTGATCCGCACCAGCAACACCCAGTGAGTGGCCAAGGTAGGATTTTATTGCCGAGATCTTCCAGTTACTGGCGCCAAAATGTTTCGCCATCTCAGCCAGAATAGCGGACTCTGTAACACGATTCTGCGGAGTGCCGGTGCCATGGGCCTGGATAAAAGTGCGTGTGCGCAGACTTTCTTCGCCAAGTACGGCGCGCGTTGCTGCGGCCGCCCGTGCAACAGTCAGGTAATTACCTACGCCAGGGCTGGCAATGGATTTCTTGAAACCGTCGGCATTCACAAACACATCATTCACCGAGCCATAAATCGAGGCTCCCAGTTCCATGGCCAGGGCATCGTCCATCAGCACAAAAAACTGGCAGGACTCACCTAAAGTAAAGCCAATGTTTTCACCAAAGGGGCGGCAAGCTCTGCGGTAGTCGGGAGATGCTCCCCCATCCAGAGCCTGCAAAACCTCATCATTGGCAATGGCGCCCATGGTTGAAAAGGCTTCGATGATTTCCGGCAAAATAGGCGCTTCACTGCCGCCAACAATAACCACGCGGTGGGTTCCATTTTGAATATCGCGTACCGCCTGGGACAGGTTGTAATGGAAGGTTGCACAGGCACCCAGGCTGGTGCCGGTATTGCCAACATTGCCCAGTACATAGGCATTAATAAAATCAGCCGGCATATCTGCAAAGCCCAGCGGCAGTTGTTTAGAGGTCACTTTTTTACCAAGCAAGCGCGCCTGGAGCATGCCGCCATTGCCGTTGTAATCCAGCTGGCTCATGCTGCTGCAGGCATAGATACCAATTTGTTCTGGAGAAACCTTCTGGCGAATTACCTCCCAGTCCATGCCCATGGCATACAGTGCATCGGAAATGCCATAAATGGTCATCTGCAAACCGCGCGGATGGTTGCGCGAGGGATAAAGTTCAGCGGGGTCGAAACCACTGGGTAGCTGTCCGGCATAATTTACCGGGCTACTGTGGAAATCCTCCAGCATGACATCAACGGGACCGTTCACAGTGACATGCAGGTTGGGGCCTTCGCCTTCAGTGACCTGCCAGTTTTCGGGGATATGTTTTGGCAGATGACGTTTCTTCAGTATGAAGGACATGGTTTCCTGGTCATCAGAAGGTGCCAGGCGGGTAAGATTATGCTGACGTTGTCTGGCAGGATCATAAAGGTTTGACTCAAGCTTGCGAATCAAGGTGGCATCAAGCAGAGCCTGTTTGTTTTGACTTAGCCAGCTATCCAGTTCAAGGGCTTGCTCAGCCTGATCTTCCCAATGATTGCCGTTATAACGAATTTGTCCGGTGAGAACGGCGATATTCAGTAGTGTCTGATTGGCTTTGTCGGCAGGTAATTTATCAAATACCAGTCGTCTGTAACCATAGTGAAATGCGCTCCTGCCTGCAGGGCTTACGCCGCCCATAGCGGTAATTACGGGTAAATGCGTCATTTTCAGACTTTTTCCTTGAAATCAATATGTTGGATAAGTATTACCGATATCATAATAGCCAATCCAAAAATAATATGTGGTATTTAAGACATAAAATATAATATTTCGGCCATACAGGGTTTTTTAGCAAAATATGTGACGCCAGGTACTTACTTCAATACACTCTCACTCAGATAATTATTGCCAGAATTTAATTACAAGCAGCAGCGAGCAATGACCAAGCAGTCCTCAACAAGTGCCGACATACAAGCCATGCATCAGGCGCTGGGCATACCGGAATCCTATGCGGTCTCATGTGGTCTGGAGTACCAGCCGGACTGCCAGTTGCTGGTAGCAACAGAAATAGATGTATTTGGACGACAGCCATATCTGGAGAAAGTGGCATATTCCTGTTGGCAGAAGATGCAGGCAAGTGCGTTGAAAGAGGGGGTGATACTGCAGATAGTGTCAGCTTATCGCAGTGCCCAATACCAGAAAGATTTGTTACAAAGAAAACTGGATGCAGGGCAGGACATCAAAAATATTTTAAAAGTGAATGCAGCACCAGGGTATAGCGAGCATCACAGTGGCTGTGCATTGGATATAACAAGTCCTGGTTATGAACCCCTGGAAGAGGAATTTGAAAACAGTCCTGCCTTTGACTGGTTGTGTCAGCATGCACAGGAATTTGGTTTCACTCTGAGTTTCCCCAGGGACAATTCGTCTGGAGTATGCTACGAACCCTGGCATTGGAAGTACACTGCTCAATGATCAGTAGATGAGAATAGATCGCAGAGAAACTTGGCGAATCAATGCAGAAAAATCACAATGGTGAGGGTTAAAAAAGGAGTCAGTAAAGGAAAACTGTACTACTCAACTTCGCCATTTAAATCATGCCCTTCAGGCAAAAACAAGCAAAAAAAAAACCAGGAACAAGGGATAATAACTATATTTATTACGTCGTTTTCTTGTTCTTGAAAATCGTTGACAGCACCCTCATACAGAGTAGTATGGATTGGGCAAGCTGATTAATTGATGAATAAAATTTTCAGCTTGTGATTAAATAAATACGCAATAGTAGCCGCTTCAATATGGATAAGAATGCAGGCTTTAATGCAGGAAATACAAGGCATAAGGCTTTAGTTCCGTATACTCAAGTGAGCGCCATTGCGTTATTGATAGCGTTTAAACGTTAGTCACGCAAGCAGGAGTCGCATGTATGATAAATGATACACAAGTAGTATTTAGAGGTATTGACCACTCCCAAGCCGTTGAAGAAGCGGTCCAGAAAAGAGCAGAAAAGCTGGCAAGATTCAGCGATCAGATTCAGAGTTTAAGGGTAACCGTAGAATCTCCCCACAATAATCACCACAAAGGCAAAGTTTACCATGTGGGTGTAGAAGCCTTTATGCCGAACCACGATATTGTCGTAAATCACGATCAACACGACAAGCATGCTCATGAAGATATTTATGTGGCGATACGAGATACATTTGATGCCGTTGAACGACAAATCAAGGACATTAACGGAAAGGAAAGACGGCAGACCCGTATCAGCACCAAACTAAGTGAGCTTGCAGCAGTTCCTGAAGTCGAAGATATCTCTGATATTGATGATATAGCGGACATAGCGGACATAGTAAGTGTCGATGAGTATCAGGAAAGTGAAGCCGCCAATCAATAAAGTATAAAACCTGATAAGTAACTTAAAAAAACACGGGCCATCAGCCCGTGTTTTTTTTCTATAAAAAATAATTTTCAGGTATTCACTTTGAATAATTTTTTGCGTACCAGGTTTCGGTATTCTTTTGGAGAAACCGAGATGGCTTTGCGAAACAGGGCAGAAAAATAACTGTTGTCCGGATAGCCCACACTGTAGGCCACCTCTGCAATACTCAAATTGCTTGTCTTGAGAAGTTCCTGGGCATTTTCTATACGAACCTGCTGAAGGTACTGCATTGGAGATTTTTCTGTTGCCTGTTTGAAACGCCTGTTCAGCGAGCGGATACTTATGCTGAATTTTTCTGAAAGTGATTCAAGAGTAATTTCATCGTTGTAACAGCTGTGCATCCATTCCTGTATTTCTATTATGTTCTCATCATCATGATAATTTTGCGGCGAATTTTTTAGAAAACTGGAAGTGTAGGACCTTTTTATTTCATGGGTAAAGTGACGCGATACCTGATCGGCAACAGGCTGGGAAAAATAGTTTTCAATGAAATGTAACATCACATCGCGTATGGAATTTACGCTGCCTGCACAATAAATATTTCCGGCCTTGGTTATAAATCGATCGCGCTGCAAATGCACGTCGGGATAAGTGTGACTGAATTGGTCAAAATAATGCCAGTGCGTGGTAGCTACCTTATTATTGAGTAATCCGGCTTCTGCGAGAAAATAGCTGCCGGTTCCAGCAGCACAAATGATGGTGTCTTTACGCTGCTGCTCCCTGAGCCATTCAATCAGTTCTGGATATTGTTTGACTACGCCAAGAGGATTCCCCCACAAGGCCGGCAGGATAATCATGTCGGTGTTTTTAATATCTGCCAGAGACTTGTTACAAACCAGTTCCAGTCCTGCATTGAGTTTGATATTGCTGCCATCCATACTTACCAGTTGCATGAACAATCGGTCTTTACTCTTACCATCGATGCGATTGATAAGGTCAGCGGCATTCAACATTTCAATAGGAATGGTAATACTGGTGCCGAGCACTTTGCGATAACCAATAACCGAGACGTTCAGCATCAGCTTGCCTTTGATCCAGTATCAGGACCGCTATAGGCAATTGCCATAATTTCATATTGATGAATTCCAGAAGGGGTTTCCACAGTCACTTCTTCATCCAGACTTTTTCCCATCAAGGCCTTGCCCAGAACAGAATCCATACTGATATAGTTTTTTGCCGGATCCAGTTCATCCGGGCCTACCAGGCGATATTTCACCGTATCACCACCATCCTTGTAGAGTTCCACCCAGGCGCCAAAATAAACCTTGTTGATGTCTGTGGGGAGCTGTTCGACAACCTTTAGATTTTCCAGACGCTTGCGCAGGAAACGTACACGGCTGTCGATTTCACGCAGGCGTTTTTTACCATAGATGTATTCGGCATTTTCCGAGCGATCACCAAGCGCCGCAGCAGCGGATACTTGCGCAGTGACCTGGGGGCGTTCTACTTTCCAGAGAAAATGCAGTTCTTCCTTGAGTGCCTTTTGCCCCTCGGGAGTGATATAGGCTGACATGGGTTTGGCGGGGGGGCGATAACGTGACATGGAATTAAAAGTTCCTGAATTCAAGCTGGGTATATAGTGGTGCTTCTTTCATTCTTACCCCGAGACCAAGCAGGCGTACCGGTTTTTTACCACGTTCAAAGCCTGTCTGGCACAGGGCTTTAAAGGTGTCCAGATCCAGGCTGTTGGTGGTTTGTTCAACAGTGGTTGAGACAAAGTCATTAAACTTTATTTTAACGAACTGCTTTCCTATAGTGACTGTTTTCCTGGATTTCTGAATACGTTGCTCAAGCAAATCCATTAATTCTGGCAAGGTAGAAAGGCAGGTTTCCAGACTTGGCAGGTCTTCCGGAAAGGTGTGCTCTACACTAATCGACTTTCGTCGCCCCTGGGTTTGAACCATGCGCTCATCAATTCCCCGGCTAAGGGTAAACAGTGTTTCGCCAAAGCTGCCGAACATCTCGGCCAGTTCGAATTTATCATAGGCTTGCAGATCAAGGCAGGTTTCTATGCCCAGCAAATCCATTTTTTGCGCAGTGACTTTGCCGACACCATAAAGCTTCCTGACAGGGAGTTTTAGCACAAAGGCTTCTACCTTGTCGGGAGTGATGACAAACTGGCCGTCCGGTTTGTTCCAGTCGCTGGCAATTTTTGCCAGAAATTTATTGGGGGCAATACCGGCTGATAAAGTAATGCCGATTTCTTGCCGGACCTTTTGTCGAATTTCCTGGGCAATCAGCGTACCGCTGCCATGACACAGCTGGGTTTCAGAGACATCCAGAAAGGCTTCATCCAGAGACAGGGGTTCTATCAAATCGGTGTATTCCCTGAAGATCTTGTGCATCTGCTCAGAGGCGATACGGTATTTCTCCATATTGCCGGGAATAATGATCAGGTCGCGGCATTTACGCTTGGCTGTTGCCGACGCCATGGCCGAATGTACGCCGTATTCCCTGGCTACATAATTGCAAGTGGCAATCACGCCACGACGCTCTTCGGAGCCTCCAACAGCCACGGGCAAGCCGGCCAGGGCAGGATCATCCCTGATTTCAATGGCAGCAAAAAAGCAGTCGCAATCGCAATGGATTATTTTGCGTGTGTTCTCAGCCTGTGGATTTTCACTCATTGGCCAAGTATACCGACAAAGCGCTTGCTTGATGAGAAGCATATCGCTTGCTATTCACTTGATAAAAGAGATGCTGTTCAAATTTACCTGCTCTGGTGTATTCTATAGCCATGCCTATTTACGAATACAAATGTCTGGCCTGCAATAATCAATTTGAGAAAATTGTAAAACTCAATGAGACGCCAAATTGTCCATCTTGCGACAGTGCTGAACTGGAAAAACAATTCAGCATGGCTGGAGTCAGCACTTCAAGGACCCGCAAAAATTCCTTCAATAAGGCGCGTAGCAAAGCCGGGGAAATTAAAAAAGAAAAGGATCACGCCCAGGCAGTTTATGAGAGCAACTATATAAAGGATCACAGCTGATCAGGCGGGCAATTCTAAACGTCGTTTAGAAGATGTTGACAGTTTATTATTAGAATAATCTCTTGGTTAATATAGTCTGTTAGGCAAATAGCTTTTATTGTTTTGCTTACCAGGCTGTTCGCTGGCTTGATCCAGCAAATCCAGAAATTCACTCAGATCATTAAATCCCGGCACTGCCGCCGCTATAACTGTGCTTTAGGGTAAAAAGGGGCGCACTGGCTTAATGAACCTGGTCGGCCTTTTTTGAGTATTGATCCGCAAGGGCAGGCATGCGGGACAATTCAATAAAACGATCTTGTTCAGTAGTGATGAAAGAGGTTAAGCATTAACTGCCCTTTATTTACACTGCGGGTATTTTGCTGCATGAAACCAACTTGCCAGCTGGTGTGCCTGGTTGCCTTATAGCCAATGCCTGCATAGATTCTGTTAACGGCAAATTTAACCTGGTTCAGGTTGATGAAATACTCATCATAAAGTGACAAATACCAGGCCCCTGCAGTCAGACCGGACTGGTTAAGCGGGCGGTTAAGGCTAAAGTAGTTACGTAGCATGCGGTGATTGGGGCGTTGCTCGGGAAAATGTTCTTCCAGACGCACTCTCATTGTCAGATAATTTTTCTCCCCCCATACGGTGGAATACAGTCCTTGCTGAAACAGGATGTTCTCTTTCCACAGATTAGTGCCCGCCCCAAATTCACCATGACGCAGATGATAAAAACCGACACCATAACGAATCGGATGCTGGTCTGGTTTATAACTGACTAAAACCTGTGCCAGAGTCTGTTGCATGTCACTGCCCAGATCCCAGTTGCGGCTTTGCAGAATCATCTGGGTGGCCCAGGGCGTGCCTGCAATATTGCGATTATAAAACCAGCTATACCAGCCGCCGAGCTGATCTTGGTTAACCTGGGCGATTGCTGCTGAAGGAGAAAGTATGCCTGGACCCAAAAGACTAAAAAGCAAAAGACCAAAAAGCCGCTGGTGAGGCTTAAAAAAACTGAGCATTGAGATTATCCGTAAACGTCTGACAAGACAGAAAATTTGCGAGCAAAATATCAATACACCCTGATTTATTCAATGCAAGAATAGCCCAGGCTTGTTTCTAATCAAATCAAGGCTGCTGATAAAGTAAATGTTCGGCATTATTTGTCTGCACAGGCCAGATAGGATTTGAGACGCTTTGCTGAAGTTAAGCTTGCTGTCATTGGTTTTTTCCTGACAGGCCTTCTGACCCATTCTGCGTATTGGGCTATACTCGTCACCAGCATGTCTCCATCTTTTTCATCTTAAGCATAGGATTTTTCATGAGCAATACAGTCAATGAGCTAGTCGACAAGATTGCCAAACTTGAAAAACAGCTGATGGATGAGCTGGATTCCCAGCAGGAAAAGTTTAAATACTCACTGGAAGGCAGGCGGGTAAAATTTGAACAGGATATTGTGGATGCGCACAAGCAGCTCAAAGTTGCAGTAATTCCCTGGTTATTTTCATCAAGAGTACGCAATGTAATATCTTCACCATTTATTTATGCCATGATCATTCCGATCGCATTTTTTGATATCGCTATTACTTTATACCAACACATCTGCTTTCGGCTCTATGGCATCAGGCGGGTAAAACGCAGGGCTTATATTGTGCTTGACCGACATCAGCTGGCCTATCTCAATGGCATCGAGAAATTAAACTGTATCTATTGCGGTTATGGTAATGGTGTGGTGGCTTATACGCGTGAAGTCCTTGCTCGAACGGAGCAATACTGGTGTCCAATTAAACATGCGCGCAAGGTGGTGGGGCGTCACCGCCGTTATCAAAAGTTTATGGATTACGGCGATGGCGAAAATTATCGTGATCGGCTCATCGATTTACGTGATGAGCTGAAAGACAAAAATTAGCTCACTACATTCATAATGTAATGGCTGTCCATGTATTCACGAACCTGATCAACCTGTCCGTCGATAATTTCAAAGGCCCAGCAATATAGATTGTCGTAGACTTTGCCTGTCTGAAATGTCCCTATCGCCTGTGTTTCTGCATACACCATATTATCCTTGGCAGTAAGTTTATGAATCGTCACTTTCGGATCGCCTTCTATAAATAAGCCTCTAACCGGAGCGAGAAATTCGTCGATGATATGGTCGCGTCCGGGATGAGGACCGGCACCAGGAATTTCCTTCGACATGGCAGTCCAGCAGGCGTCTTCTCTGAACATGCCGCGCAGGGTTTCCAGATCTCCTGAGCTCAAGGTTTCAAAAAAGTTCTTCACCAACTCTTCATTTTGGGTTTCTATATCGGACATTATGAACATACTCCCGTTTTCTTTGATATGCTTGGTTTTTATAGTGTAATGCAAGATACAAGAAACAAGTCACAAGTCACAAGTCCCAAGTTACAAGAGATTCAGTGGTGATTGTTATTCAATCACTTTTTCGTTTACTTTGGCGTTTGATTTGAAAAACTGGCGTAAAATTTTGCAGGTAATTTTGCCGCATACAGTTTGAGACTTGCAACTTGAGACTTGCGACTTGTGACTGTTTTTTTTAAGAGGGGTTTTTATGTCTGATGCATATGATGTTGTAGCAATAGGCTCCGGCCACAATGGTCTTGTTGCTGCTGCCTATATGGCGAAAGCCGGCAAAAAAGTGTTGGTTATTGAACGTCAGGACTGGATCGGCGGTGGTGTAGTGACCAGAGAGCTGACCCTGCCCGGGTTCAAACATGACCAGCACTCAATGGCGCATATTTTCATTCAGGCCAATCCACTTCTGGTCAATGACGAGCTCGGGCTCAAGTCAAAATATGGACTGGAATATATTCATCCCGAGACCCCGATGATTTCTGTATTTCCCGATGGCCAGACACTGGCTATTCATACCAACAGAGAGAAAAATATTGAGGAAATTGCCAAGTTCTCTGCTAAAGATGCTGAGAATTATCGACGCTTTTCTGAAAGCGCGGCTTCTTACCTGCCGGCACTGATAGGCACACTATATACCCCGCCTGCCCCTGTTGGCGCTATGTACGCGATGATGGACCAGAGCCGGGAAGGCCGGGAAATCATGCACGTGATGATGAAGAGTGCCTATGACATTGTGATGGAATATTTTGAAGACGATCGTGTGCGTCTGCATTTCATGCGTATGGTCAGTGAAAACCTGACGGGGCCGGAAGAGAAGGGCACCGGTATCGGGCCATTCATCTTTCTCGGTTTCCTGGAAAAATACGGCATCGGCGTTGCCAAGGGTGGCAGTGGTCAATTAAGTCAGGCGCTGGTGGATTGCATTGAAGATCATGGCGGTGAAATCATCACCGGCACTTCAATCAGTAAGGTGCTGGTATCCGATGGTCGAGCAACAGGCGTTCTCACGGATGATGGTCGCGAGATCAAGGCCAATGATGCAGTGATTGGCGCTATCCATCCCCACCTGCTACCGAAAATGGTCGATGGCCTTGAACCTTTTGTTGCCCAGACCGCCGCAAAAGTGGAATTGTCTGCCAACTGCGTATTCACTATTCATGCCGCCCTGGATGAGCCGCTGCAATTTGCTGCCGGCGATCATGTGAAAAAGGCGATGATGATTGAACTGTTGCCAGAGAGTATGGATGTCCTGCGTGATCATTTTGACGATCTGCGTTATGGCCGAATTCCGAAACACTCTCTGTGTGCATTGGGCTCTGCTACCAACCTGGATCCCTCACGTGCCCCGGCAGGCAAAGCTACCATGCATGCATGGGATTACTGCCCTTATGAGCATCCCGATGGCGGTGCCCAGGCCTGGGACAGACACAAGGAAGCCTTTGCAGATCATATGATTGAAAACATGAACCCCTATGTGCCTAACCTGACCAAAGACATCATTCTGGATTGGCACTGTGATTCGCCACTGGATATGGAACGCACTTCCGCCAGTTTCCAAAAAGGGGATATTCATGGTGTTGCTCCCTATATGCATCAGTTTGGCGCGCACCGGCCAACCCCGGAGTTGGGGAATAACCTGGTGCCAGGTATTGAACGACTCTACCTGGTTGGCCCATTCCAGCATCCAGGTGGTGGTGTGTTTGGCGCCGGTCGTGGCACGGCCATGACCATGTTCGATCAGTTGGGTATGGATTTTGATGCGGTAATTGCTTAAGCAGGGCTCATAATAATAATGAAAATATATGCGCAAGATGGCAGCGAACTGATGGATGTGTCTGCTATACAACGTGATGGCAACAAGTTGCTGGTGAAAGGTAAAATATTCCAGTCCATGCCGATGACGGCACGTTTAACACCTGAAGAGGCACGCAAGGGCATGAAGCTGATGAGCTTTAGCACCATAATGTTCCTGATCACCTTCCTGTTCCGCTCGAGCATCAAGTCGGGCAGTAAACAGCAGGCCGGCAAATAAATCGTGGATTCACTTCAGTTCCTGGAAAATATTCTTCAGTCCCTGGTCGCGGGGCTGTTGATGGGGTCCATGTACGGATTAATGTGTGTCGGTTTGACCATTATCTTTGGGGTAATGCGTGTAATCAATTTTGCCCAGGGCGAATTCATGATGCTGGGTATGTATTTCGCCTACTTCTGTTTTGCCTGGTTTGGCACCTATGCTTTTTTCGGGGGGCTCTGGTTTCCTTTTTTTCTGGCATTGCTGGCAGGTCCTGCAGTATTTCTTGTTGGCGTTTTACTGCATCGATTATTAATCAATGCTGTCACCGGCCGTAGAGGCAATAAGCTTGAAGCACAGGGGCACTATGCGCAACTGGTGCTGACCCTGGGAATCGCTCTGGTCTTGCAAAATGGTGGCCTGTTTCTGTTTGGTTCTACACCGGTGTCGGTGGCCAATGAGCTGTCTTACAGCGCCTGGGAATGGGGCCCCATGGTAGGCGATCGAGTCAGTGTCTTTGTCAATCAGGCGCAAACTATTTCTGGCTTGTTGGCACTTGTCGTGGTGATTGGTTTCGCTGTGCTGATGGGCAAGTCCAGGTTGGGTAAGTCACTGCGTGCTTCTGCGGATAATCCTGATGCCGCCATTTATATGGGCATCAATGTGGATCGGGCTCATCGACTGGCTTTTGGTTTTGGTGTTGGTATTACGGCCATCGGTGGTGGCTTGCTGGCATCCAATGCTCCCTTTCAACCCTACATCGGGACGGAATACGTCATCATCATGTATGCCGGTGTTGTGCTGGGTGGCCTGGGCAGTATTCGCGGCGCTTTTCTGGGCGGTTTAAGCATTGGGGTCCTGCAGCAGGTCTCCGCCATTATCCTGCCTAATCAATTGCAAAACACCGTGATATTCATCTGCTTCCTGATCATTATTCTGTTCCGCCCGCAGGGCTTTTTTGGTAACAAGGACAGGACCGCATGAGCAGTATAAGAAAGGACTTCCTGCATATCGGCTTGTTTGGTCTTGTCTATATCATACTGGCCTTGCTGGTCGACAATTCCTATTACCTGCTTATTATGACTATCGTGCCTGTTTGGGCGGTGATGGGTTTGTCGTGGAATTTATTTTCCGGCTACAGCGGGCTGGTCAGTTTTGGGCATGCGGCTTTCTTTGGTTTGGGGGCTTATCTGGTGGCTTTGTGTATGGTGGTATGGGATCTCAATCCCTGGCTGACCATCATGCTGGCAACTGCGGCGGGTGGACTCTCAGCGCTGCTGGTGGGAATTCCAACCTTCAGGCTGAGAGGGCATTATTTTGCCCTGGCCATGCTCGCGTATCCCCTGGCGCTGCTCTATATCTTTGAATGGCTTGGCTACCAGGAAGTGGCACTGCCAATGAAGCGTGAAACGCCAGTGCTGTATATGCAGTTTGAAAACCCGCTGGCTTATATTGCGCTTGCCCTGGCCTTACTGCTGGCAGCGCTGGGCATTACTTCACTGCTGTCACATTCCCGTTTTGGCATGTCACTGCTTGCCATCAAACTTGATGAAGATGCGGCTGAAGCGGCCGGCATTAATACTCTTTACTGGAAACTAATCGCCATCACCATCAGTGGTGCGCTGGCAGGTGCCGCTGGCGGCTTTTACGCCGTGGTACTTCTGGTGGTCACACCGCTGGCAGTTTTCGGCATGCTGGTGTCGGCACAGGCGCTGATTTTTGCCATGTTTGGCGGTGTCGGGACCTTGTGGGGACCAGTACTGGGAGCCTTTATTCTGGTGCCGCTTAGTGAACTTTTATATGCCCGTTACGCCGCGGACTTTCCCGGTATTCAGGGTGTCATTTATGGTGTGGCAATTATTGCGGTGATTCTTTTTGCACCAGAGGGAATTCTCTGGAAGGTACGGTCGATTTTAAAGCCCGGGCAATTTCGCATGTTGGGTTCAACAGCCAGTATTACCGATCTTGATGCCGATGAATCCCTGCTGGCTGTAAGCCAGGGTGGTTCAGGTGAAAAAATCCTGGAGGTCATTGGCGTTTCAAAAGCATTTGGCGGATTGCAGGCTACTGACCAATTATCGTTTGCGGTAAAACAGGGTGAGTTGCTGGGTATTATTGGACCCAACGGAGCGGGTAAAACGACCTTGTTTAATCTGCTCAATGGTTTTATCAAACCAGACAAAGGCGAAATTACCTTTCAGGGGCAGTCGCTGAGGAAAAAACGGCCAAACAGAATTTGTGCCATGGGCATAGCGCGTACTTTTCAGGTGGCAAAACCTTTTACCCATCTTTCTGTGCTCGATAATGTGGTCATCGGTGCCTATGTACATACTCGCAGCAAGGAAGAGGCCAGTCGCCACGCCTCGGCAGCGATTAAGCTGGTGGGTCTTGAAAACCAGTGTGCCCTGCCAGGGGCTAATCTTACCAATAAAGAGCTACGCCTGATGGAGTTGGCAAGGGCGCTGGCATCTTTGCCGAAGTTGATACTGGTTGATGAGATTCTTGCCGGGCTGGACCCTGATGCCATGCTGGAGATGCTGGGAGTGTTGGAAAAAGTCAGAAAGCTGGGAATCACCATTGTCATTATTGAGCACAGCATGCAGGCGATGGTGCAGTTAGTGGATCGCTTTATAGTGCTTGATCATGGTGCCTTGCTGGCAGAAGGGCGGCCCGAAGAAATTGTCAAAAATCCGCAAGTGATAGAAGCCTATCTTGGCAAGAAGTGGCTCGAAAATGACTAAGCCCGTACTCCTGCAATTGAATAATATATGCGCTGGCTATGGTGAGATCGATGTGCTGCATGACATCAGCATAAGCTTGCTGGAAGGAGAGCTGATTTCAGTGGTTGGCCCCAATGGCGCTGGTAAAACAACATTATTTAAAACTATTTCAGGGATTGTCACGCCCTCCAGCGGGGAAATACATTTTGGCGAACAAGACTTGCTTGCGGTAGAGGCATCAAGGCGCGCCCATCTGGGCCTGGCTCATGTTCCGGAAGGCAGGCAGGTATTTCCCTCTTTAAGCATTTTAGAGAATCTGGAAATGGGCGCTTTTGCCGATAAGGGCAGGGCAGGATTCAAGGAAAACCTGGAAAAGATTATCACCTGGTTTCCAGTACTGGGGGAGAGAAGCGGACAGCTTGCAGGGACTCTGTCCGGTGGTGAACAGCAGATGCTGGCTATCGGACGTGGGCTGGCGGCAAATCCTGATATTTTGATGCTTGATGAGCCCTCAATGGGTCTGGCTCCAGCGATTGTTGATGAGATTTTTGAGCGCCTTATTGAAATTCACCGCACCAGCGAGCTGAGTGTGATTCTTGTAGAACAACGTGTGGCAGAAGCCCTGCATTTTGCCAATCGGGCTTATGTTCTGGAAGCGGGTAAAATTATACTCAGCGGCAAACCTGAAGAACTGCAAAATGATGATCGCATCAGGCAAGCTTATCTTGGCATGTGAATTTCCGGAAAGCTAAGTAAGCTTGCTGAGATTGATCAGGCGTAGAAAGAAATAAGAGATTTAATCGGGATTTAAACAACCCGTAATTGCCATAACTTCAGTTCACCTGCTTCTTTTTTCAGGATGAAAAAGAAATCATAAGAAGTGATTTCAACCTGTTTGCCGACAGGGGTGTATTTCTTATTTTGTTTGCCATTAATAAATATCAGATCGGCAACGACTTTTTCATCAAGGAATTCATGATTGAATGTATAGTTTCCTTCAGCAAAACTCTTGTCATAAAAATCTCGGACCTGGCTTTTTCCTTCAAGGTCTATGCTGTTATGTAGTTTGAATTGGACGTCTTCGGTAAGGGCGTTGAGAATGTCGTTAATATTCTTCTTTGCCACATTGCCT
Source organism: uncultured Pseudomonadales bacterium (assembly GCA_963925675.1). Taxonomy (GTDB): domain Bacteria; phylum Pseudomonadota; class Gammaproteobacteria; order Pseudomonadales; family Pseudohongiellaceae; genus Eutrophocola. Next base: position 13,272 of record CAWUSW010000032.1, on the reverse strand, counting down.
GCGTACTGAATGACCATTGTCCTGGCCTGTAAAATCTTTTCGTCCATTGCTACTACCAGTTAAAAAAACGCATTTAACGATTAATAAAGATATCATTAAATAAGTGCCATGTGAAACATGATAATAAAAAAGTCTATGATATTTAAGATGTAGCATTGATTACTAACAAGAAAATACCGCGATATCACCGTATCCCTTTCTCTCATTTTATCGTGCGTTATAAGTCGCAAATGTCTTGCTTGTGATTGAAATTGCTATGTCGTAATTGACGAAAATATTGTCAAAAATGACAATATTGACTCTTGAGATTATATTGCTCAGGTCAGCGGATCTTCGCAATATAGAATAATATCCATAAATAGTAATAGTATAGTGTGATCTGTGTTAGCCGGTTCAGTTCTGGCATATTAACTGCAACTCTTTGTAAAAGAAGCTGTAAACTCGTGATGCTTGCAAGTAGCCATATCCAGCTGAAACATGTTAAGTATGACAATGTCCGGGGCTTGGAAGATGCCACAAACAGTCCCAATGCAAAAACAGCAGCAGCGGTACGCAAACACGCACCAGTGGTGGCTTGTAATGAGTTACAGGATATTAACAACAGCACCACGGTCTATGGCCATGATGGTTATGGGGCCTGTCCGCTTACTGCGGAACGGGGCAAGATTGTACTGGCGGCATTCAGTTACGGCGGCAAGCTTGCCCCTACATTGCCGCCCTGGTTTCTCCAAGGTACGCAGCCCACCTGGCTGGCCTGGTTCCTGAAAAAGGTAGTAATGCCAAAATTGTATTGGGATGGAATGCTAAAAGGTAATGAGACACTGGTCTCACCGCGCAAACTGACAGATCTGGAGAAATGATTGAAGGAAACCCTGGCAACTAAATTTCTGCCCTGCATTGACTGGCTCAGAACCTACAATGCAAGAACGTTTAGCGATGATCTGATAGCAGCTGTAATTGTCACCATCATGCTGGTGCCACAGTCTCTTGCCTATGCCTTGCTGGCAGGGGTGCCGGCAGAAGTGGGACTGTATGCCAGTATTTTACCGCTGGTGCTCTATACCGTGTTTGGCTCCAGTCGCACTCTCGCTGTGGGGCCAGTGGCTGTGGCATCTCTGATGACCGCTTCCTCTATTGGTAATCTGGGCTTGGAAACACAGGCCCAGTATCTGCAGGCTGCGATAATACTGGCCATGTTATCAGGCATGTTTTTACTGCTCCTGGGTTTATTACGTTTTGGTTTTCTCGCCAACTTTCTTTCTCATCCAGTAGTGTCAGGCTTTATTACTGCCTCGGGCATTATTATCGCCTTAAGTCAGGTCAGGCATATCCTTGGTATTGCGGGTGAAGGGGATAACCTTCCCGACTTGCTGATAAGCATGTCATCAAATTTAAGTAGCGTTAATATTTACACCCTGCCGGTTGGTATTTTTGTCCTTGTGTTTCTTTTTGCTTCACGAATGTGGTTAAAAAAAGGGCTTATAAAAATTGGCACGGCGGATTTCACGGCGGCAATACTTACCAGGTCCGCGCCTGTAATCGCGGTAATAATCACTATTGTGTGGGCTGGCTTGTCAGGTCTTGGCGAGCAGGGGGTTGCGTTGGTGGGGGCTATACCGCCCGGTCTGCCAGTTTTGGCGCTGCCTGATTTTGATCTTTTTCTGGTCAAAGAGTTACTGATACCGGCTATTTTGATTTCCGTGATCGGTTATGTGGAATCTGTTTCAGTTGGCAAGACTCTGGCGGCAAAACGTCGGCAAAAAATAAATCAGAATCAGGAACTGATTGGACTGGGTACGGCGAATATTGCCTCAGCTTTTTCCGGAGCCTTTCCGGTGACGGGTGGGTTTTCCCGCTCTGTAGTAAATTTCGATGCCGGTGCGCAAACTCCCGCTGCCGGTTTCTTTACGGCGATTGGAATTGCTGTTGCTACCTTGACCCTGACAGACTATCTGGCCCTGTTACCCAAAGCTACGCTGGCGGCAACTATTATTGTCGCTGTTCTGGGGCTGGTGGATTTTTCCTTACTCAAAAAAACCTGGTACTACTCTAAAAATGATTTCATTGCAGTGGCAGCCACCATTGTCGTTACCTTGCTTGCCGGTGTTGAGATAGGCGTATCTGTCGGGGTCGTTGCCTCTTTGGTATTGCATCTGTACAAAACATCCAGACCGCATATCGCGGAAGTAGGAGAAATAAAGGGGACCAAGCATTTTCGCAACGTCAAACGCCACAAGGTAGAAACGAGTCCTTACATTCTTTCTTTACGCGTGGATGAAAGTTTGTACTTTGCCAATGCATCTTTCCTGGAAGATGAAATTTTTCGTAATCTGGCAGAGCATAAAAAGTTACGCCACATTATTCTGATGTGCACTGCGGTTAATGAGATTGATATCAGTGCGTTGGAAGTACTGGAGTCAGTAAATGAAATTCTGAAGGAGCAGCAAATCGGTTTTCATCTTTCTGAAGTGAAAGGGCCGGTTATGGATCATCTGGAACACACAGATTTTCTCTCAGTGTTGAACGGCCAGGTATTTTTATCGCAGTATCAAGCGGTTCAGACACTGCTTCTTGAAGAGACATTACTGTCACTTTAAAGCATTTTTAAGCAGTAATATGAGGTCCATATAGCCCTCTTTTTTTACCCTGTAAATTACAATTGACAGGTCATTGTCTTGTCTGTAATTTATATGTCAATTCAACTGAAAAAAACGAGGAGGTGATCTCAATGTCTAGTGATATGTGTAAGGTTTCGGCGGATATTGGTGTACAAGTTCAATTCGGTATTAACGACCGGAGGCAAACTTAGCATCCTCTTCATAGAAGCTATTTGAATGGTTTTTATAGAGCTCAGTTGGAGCCAACATTCACGAAAGGGAGCCTTAGGGCTCCCTTTTTTGTGGCCTCATTTTTCTTTAGAAGCATTTTGGGCTGTATTTCCTCTTGCTTGGATTAGCGACCCTTTGCAGGAGCGGTTTCAAGCGTGAAGAACACCGCCCCTTTCTTCGGGACTGAAGTCCCTCCTACAATAAATCAGCTAGCCCTTGTAGGAGCGGTTTCAAGCGCGAAGAACACAGCCCCTTTTTTCAGGACTAAAGTCCCTCCTGCATAGGAGCGCTATCCATTGTGGCGAAGAGGGGTTCCCTTGACATGAGGAGAGCCGCGTTTAATCATTGTCGCTCAGGTTAAATTTTATATAAAAATAATTAAGATCCAAAAAAGGGATGTAATGAGAAATCTTAGATTCATTTCCATAATACTCAGTCTGTTAATCGCCATACCTGCCTGGGCACAACAGCCCATAAAAGTCGGTTTAATCGTTCCCTTGTCCGGGCCCTGGGCAAGGCAGGGGCAGGTGATGCGCGCTGCCGCGGAACTGGCTATAGAACAAATTAATGCCGGAGGCGGCATTCAGGCCCATGGCAATGCCCCCCTTGAGCTGGTGGTGTTTGATGCCGGTGATTCAGTAGAAAGAGCGAAGAATGCGGCGCAGCGCATGGTTGCAGAAGAGCCGGATCTGGTCGGTGCCACTGGCGCCTATCTTTCGTCCTTTACCCTGGCGGTGACCGAAGTCACTGAACGCGCGCAGATCCCCATGCTAACGCTGAGTTATTCTGATCTGGTAACTTCTCGGGGTTTTGATTACATCTTTCAGACATCAGCTACCGGTGCCTACCAGTCAGAAAATGCCTTGCCCCTGTTAATGGATATGGCGGAATCAGCGTCCGGAGAGCGACCAAAAACTATCGGTATCGTGATGGATAACACGGCGGCGTCAGTAGCTTTTGTCAGCCCGATTATTGATGGCAATGCCTTGGAACAATTTGGACTTGAACTGGTGGTGAATGAAGTGTTTACCCCACCGCTGTCCAATGCCACCCCCCTGATTCAGCGCGTGCGCTCGCGGCGTCCGGATTTGCTGCTGCTATTACCGACAGCCGTCAGTGATGCCAAATTACTTATAGAGAAAATGAATGAATTCGGTCTAGGCAGAGGACGTTTGCCGACCATCTCCAATGGCAGCGCCATGGGGGATCCTGATCTGGCGGCCAATATGCCGCCCGCTCTGTTGGAGGGGGTGATGTCCATTGTTGCCAACTGGAGTACCAGTGGTCAGGAACAAATGATTAATGACTACATGGATTTTTCCGGCGAACCCTGGATGACCCAAAACCCCTTGTGCGCTTTTGGCCATATCTGGCTGTTAAAGGAAGCGCTGGAGTTGGTGGAAACTGTAGACAGCGTTGCCGTGAAAGATGCGCTGCACACCATGGATATCACCTCGGGAGCGTCTGATTATTTTGCCGGCGGTCGAGTACGCTTTGATGAAACGGGTAAACGTCGGGATGCGGGAATACTCGTTATTCAATGGCAGGATGGCCAGCCCAGAACTGTGTATCCGGAAAGTGCAGCACTGGGCAATATTATCTGGCCGACAAATTAGGGAAAAAGGATAAAGGCAGATGAAAGAAAAAGGAAAAAAGGATAAAGGATAAAGGTGGGCTCAAGTTCAGGTAAGCCTTTTGCTTACAGGTATCTATTTTTACAAAACGCGAATCCTTGACTGAAATGTTATACATAAAACTGGTCAAAGCTTCTACTGAGCCCATATAAAAGACTGTTTTTCGGACTTTGCTTCCTGCTTACCTTTAGCCTTAGGCCTTGAGCTTTTATCCGTTATTAACCGGCAAACCACCCCCCATCCACACTCTCACACGCTCCGGTAACAAAACTTGAGGCCTCAGAGGCCAGATATAAAGCTACCGTGGCGACTTCTTCAGGCTCGCCCATACGACCCACCGGCTGGCTGGCATCCATATCCGCACGAATGGCATCAGGATCAGGGTATTCATTGATTCGCGCCAGCATGAAGGGGGTGGCGATGCGGCCAGGACAAATGCAGTTGATGCGGATATTATCCCTGGCATGATCCAGCGCCATGGCCTTGGTCATGCCGACAATGGCGAATTTGCTCATGCAATAGGCAGCGCGGTCAGGTACGCCAATGACTCCACAAATACTGGCCATGTTTACAATATTGCCGGATTTTCTTGCTAAAAAATGGGGCATCAAGGCACTGCTTAAGCGGTATACGCCTTTCACATTGATGTTGTAGAGCCTGTCGAAGTCTTCCTCGCTGGTTTGCGGCAGGGTTCCTACCAGACCGGCACCGGCGTTGTTGAACAAAATATCTACAGGGCTCTCGCTGAGCACTGCTGAGACAAAGGTATTCACGCTGTCGTTATCACCTACATCACAATGATGCACCGAGATGTTATCGGCAAAAGCGGAGTTCCTGTGCCTTGCCTGGCAGGCGTCCAGATCAATATCACTGACATAGACCTTCGCACCCACCGAGGCAAACAGCTCAGTGGTGGCAGCACCTATTCCAGATGCGCCGCCGGTGATGATGGCAGTTTTGTTTTCCAGATTGAAAGGGTTTTTGCTCATGGTGTTCCTCGTTGGGGTCAGATCCATTTGATCCCACTAATATAAAGTAAAGAATGCGTTATGTTGAGATCAAATGGCTCTGACCCCTATGATATTGTATGATGCTCGCCTCGATTTTTCACAAATAAACACACTATTTTGGAGTAAAGACCATGTCAGATGATTCTCGTGAGGCTCTCAAGGAACAGGGTATAAAAACCCGTCGCGAAGTGCTGGGTGACAAGTATGTTGATGCCTCCCTTAACAATGCCAATGAATTCAACCAGGGCCTGCAGGATCTGCTCAATGAATACTGCTGGGGTGACGGCTGGAACCGTGGCGGCCTGAGCAAACGTGATCGCAGCCTGATCAACCTGGGTATGCTGACTGCACTGGGCAAGACCCACGAAGTGGCCGTTCATACCCGTGGCGCCAAGAATAATGGCCTGAGTAATGAAGAAATTGCAGCGGTATTCCTGCAGGCTGCGGTTTATTGTGGTGTGCCCGCCGCTGTTGACAGTTTCCGTGCGGCAACACCGGTGATTGCAGAATATGACGCAGAATAGTTCTACTACTAATAGTTTTACAGCGCCAACCGCTATCGGCTTTGTTGGTCTGGGGAATATGGGTTATGCCATGGCAAAACGACTGGCTGAAGCCGGTTACGCTGTCATTGTTGCTGATCTCAATCAGGACGCGGTAAAGCAGTTTTGTGAAGAATCCGGTGCAACAGCCGCAGACTCCTTACAGGCACTTGGTGCGCAGTCAGACCTCGTTATCACCATGTTGCCGGAAGGTAAGGCAGTACGAAAAGTGCTGTTGGGTGAGGGCGATAATGTCGTTTCAGGCTTAAAAGACGGCGCCGTGTTGATCGATATGAGCTCCTGCTCTCCGGTAGACACCCGTGTGCTGGGTGAGGAACTTCTGGCACAGGGCTTTGTGATGATTGATGCGCCGGTTTCCGGTGGTAAGTACAAAGCGGCAGACGGACAGCTGGCCATTATGGCAGGTGGCGATCTGGAAATAGTAGAACGCTGCCGTCCTGTGTTTGAAATCCTCGGTAAACTGTTTCATACCGGCGGCCCTGCATCGGGTCATGCCATGAAAGCCATGAACAATTTCCTTTCAGCAGGCACTCTGGCGCTGACAGCGGAAGCGGTGATTACCGGCTCAAAATTTGGCCTGGACCCTGAAGTGATGGTCAATATCATCAATGCTTCTACCGGTCGCAGTAATAGCTCTGAAGATAAATTCCCCAAATTTGTGTTACCTAAAACATTTAATTCCGGTTTTTATCTTGGCCTGATGGCCAAGGATTTACGCTTTGCCGTGGATCTTGCTAAGTCAGAAAATACACCTAATGGCTTTATCAATCTGTTGAGTGGACTTTATGACAAAGCAGAAAAAGAACTGGGGTTTGAGGCAGATAATACAGAGCTGTTCAAATATCTGGAATCACTGGTTGAATCTGAGGAGTGAGAGCTGATTTCCCATGAGCGCACTTGAGCCTTTTGAAGTTTATGCCATTCGTTATGCCTGTGTTGATCGTAAAGCCTCGGAAAATTTCCTCGGCGGCGATCCTCACGAAGCGGGTATGCCAATGGATTATTTTGTCTGGCTGGCACGCAGCAAAAGCAAAACCTGGGTGATTGACACCGGCTTTAATCAGCAGGCGGCAGTCAAACGTGAAAGGGAATTTTTACGTTCACCGGCCGCGGGCCTGGAGCTACTCGGTGTGGATGTCAACAATGCTGAGGATGTCATCATCACGCATCTTCACTATGACCATATCGGCAATTTTGATCTGTTTCCAAAAGCACAGTTTCACCTGCAAGATAGCGAGATGGCGTATGCCACTGGTCGCTATATGGCCAACCCGCTTTTTGGTCATGCCTTTGAAGAGGATGAAATTGTGGCCATGGTGCGCAATGTCTATAAGGGCCGGGTGAGTTTTTATGACGGTGATGCGGAACTGGCGCCTAACATAAGCGTGCACCATGTAGGCGGCCATACCAAGGGCTTGCAGGTAGTGAGACTATGGACGCGCAAGGGCTGGCTGGTATTGGCCTCCGATGCCAGTCACTATGCTGCCAACATGAATGAACGCCGTCCTTTCCCCATCGTCGTGGATATTGCCCAGATGATTGATGGCTGGGACAAAATGAAAACCCTGGTGGATGACCCCGCCAATATCATTCCCGGTCATGATCCTGAAGTGATGAATATTTACCCGGCACCATCGGCTGAACTGGAAGGTATTGCGGTTCGCCTGGATTGAATACAGTCGCAAGTTATAAGCCTCAAGTCTCAAGGTACAAGCTAAAAGTGGAAAGAATTGTAGGAGGGGTTTTAACCCCGAATGAATTCACAATTAAGAAATTCAAAAGAACACTTTTAATACCTTGCCCTCAAGAATTCTCAAAACATCATATGCTTGTAACTTGTAACTTGTAACTTGTAACTTGTAACTTGTAACTTGTAACTTGTAACTTGTAACTTGTACCTTGTACCTGTTTCTAACACCTAACCACCGGAATATCCGCCCAGCGCGTCGTGTAGGACGGAGATTTGAAGTTGCGACTCATCAGCCATTTTTGCTCTACGCCGACATTGGCCAGCTGTACGCTGTATTTGCCGTAGCGCTCGTTAATACGGTCCACGGTTTTCATCAGAGTACGGGATTTCTCTGTTTGCTGCGGGGCGTAGAAATCCAGCTGCTCGTATTTGCGGGTACATAAATCCAGCAGACCGATGCCGCATTTTTTATAACGCAGGCCGGGTCTGAAAATTTCGGCTATAGCTTCACTGGCCGCTTGTGCGATTACCCGGGTGTCGTTGGTCAGACAGGGCAGTTTTACAAAACGGTGCCGGTAAAAGCGCTCCTGGTTCTGAAAACTTTCCAGATATATCCATAGTCTGGCAGTGAGTCCCTTTTGCCGACGCATTTTTTCGCAGGCGCGGGAGGCATAAAGGCTCACCGCCTGTTGCAGCTCATGCAGTTCGGTCACCTTGTAGCTGAAACTGCGGGAACAGATGATTTCCTTTTTCGGTTCCGGATCCAGTTCCAGGTCCATGCAGGCTTCACCGTTTAACTCGCGAATGGTTCTTTCCAACACCACGCTGAAACGTTGGCGCATCCATTTTGCATCGCTTTGCGCCAGCTCCAGGGCGTTATAAATACCCATCTCGTTCAGACGTTTCTTGATGCGTGCGCCAATCCCCCAGACAGAATCCACTGGAATGCGCGCCAGCAACCATTCCCATTTCTCCTGCTTATCCAGTACGCAGACGCCATTTAAACGGGGAATTTTCTTTGCCGCATGATTGGCCAGCTTGGACAGGGTCTTGCTGGGAGCGATGCCCACACAAACCGGCATATGCACTTGTTGCCAGAGCATGTCCTTAATAGCGTGCCCATGCACATGGTAGTCCTTGCAGTGCAGGCGCAGGAAAGCCTCATCAATGGAATACACTTCCATTTCCGTGGCATAGGGCTCCATCAGTTTCATTACCCGGGCAGAGATGTCGCCATAGAGTTCGTAGTTACTGGAAAAAACATGACAGCCGGCTTGCTCGACCTGCTTGCGTACCTGAAAGAAGGGCAGCATCCCGGGAATACCCAGCGCCTTGGCTTCGGCATTACGTGCAATTATGCAACCGTCGTTGTTGGACAGCACCACCACAGGTTTACCGCGCACAGCCGGGTTGAAGATGGCTTCGCAGCTTGCGTAAAAGCTGTTGCAGTCGACCAGTGCAAACATGAAAAGTACTTTCCGGAAAAGTCAGGGCAAGGGAAGCAAGGGTAAAGCACAAGCCGGTGAAGCGACAAGTATTACTGAAGCAGTTTGCCCTGCAAGCAGAAAAATCATTTTATTTGCACTAATTAAGTTTTTTGAAATCGACGCTTCTGTGCTAGGATTTTTGACTACCTTATTTGGCGGGGGCTGAGTGAAAAAGGTGAAAAGGTGAAAAGGTGAAAAGTAAATCCATAATCGTATTTGCAATCAGTATCCTGGCAGGACTCGGGACACTGTTCCCGGTAATTGCCCAGGAAGGTCATCCCATGGATGGCAGTTGGGTAGGTGACTGGGGCCTGACGAGCCAGGACCGCCAGCGTGTGGTCATTGTTCTGCAATGGACAGGATCAGCGCTGGTCGGCACCATCAATCCTGGTGCCAATGCCATTCCCATAACAACGGCGACAGCTGATCCTGGCGATTGGCGCCTGCATGCAGTGGCCGCGGGTGTTGATGCGGCAGGCAGGCCCGTGACCTATACCATAGATGGCACTATCGATGATCTTGGCACCTATAACCGGACCATAGCCGGCACGTGGCAGGTAGGCAGTAATAGCGGAGATTTCAGTATCACCAGGCAGTAAGAACGTTTCAGTGGGGGAGTTGCAACGATGTTTCCTAGAGTATCAAACAGTATATTCAGGGTAATAGGTATTCTCGCAGGGCTGTGCCTGACAAGCGTTCCTTTGTCTGCTCACCATGTGCCAGAGGCCAAATTCGACCCGGATCAGCGTCGGACATTACAGGGCAGTGTCAGCAAAGTTGACTGGCTCAATCCTCATGTCCATATTTTCATGGAAGTGGAGCAAGGTGGCAGTACTGCAAGTTGGGCAGTGGAGTTGGAAAGCACCATTGACCTCAGGAATAATGGCTGGACAGCGGATACTGTCGGACCAGGCGATGTCCTGACCGTGGTAGGGATGCTCGCCAGGGATGGAAGTCGCCAAATCTGGGGTGACTCGCTTACCCTGAACGCTTCGGGGCAAAGACTCTTTAGCGTTACTCCCGCTCAAGCTCCAGCGGTCGACAATGCACCAACTCCTCTTTGGCCTGACGGGCAGCCCCGGCTGGGACCTCCTGCAGGAAGATCCGGTGGCTACTGGGATTTTCCCGGCAAATCTTCCCTGGTCGAGGATGGTGTCAATGTGAGCATGGATAGTTTCGGTGTTCTGGACAATCTCAATGATGCAGAAAATATTGCCCCCTTCCAGCAATGGGCCCTGGATCTGTACAAGTATCGCCAGCAGAATTATCTGAAAGACGACCCCATGTTCCAGGATTGTAAGACCCAGGCCGGACCGCGGATATTTCAGCGTCCCTATGGCGTCGTTTTTCTGGAAGAGCGGGCACACCAGCGCATCAGGAATTTCTGGGGCGGTGGCAACCAGAACTGGCGCATGATTTTTCTTGATGGCCGGGAGCAAACCGGGCTGCCAGAGGGTAATGCTGATGATCCCCTGTACTGGGGTCATGCCGTAGGTCAGTGGGAAGGAGATACCCTGGTAATAGACACCACTGGTTTTAATGACAAGTTCTGGTTTTCCAATGGTGGCTTGCCGCATACGCCGCAGTTACACCTGGTAGAACGTTTTTCCAGGCCGGAGATGAATACTCTGCAGTACCAGGTCACTATTGATGATCCAGGTGCTTATACCAGACCATGGACTGCAAGTTGGACGATGAAATGGGTACCGGAAGCAGAATTACCGGTGTATTTTTGCCAGGATAACAGGCCCTGATAGCCTGATAGTAAGCGCCGTTCATTGTTATTGTGCTACCTGGCTCTTTATCGCAGTACTTTAGTTATTAACCGTCTCTAATATTGAGGGGAAATGCAATGAAAATTATTACCTTGGCGGCAGTCCTGTTAGGTCTTGTTGTCTCTGCACTACCAGCTTCAGCCCATCATTCCTTTGCCGCTGAATTTGATTCCAACGAGCCCATAACCATTCGTGGGAACGTGACCCGGATTGCCTGGACCAACCCGCATGTATGGATTTATCTGCTGGTTCCGGACGAAGAAGGCAAAATGGTGAATTGGGGCTTTGAAATGGGTGCACCCCAGCAGGTCAGAAGACGTGGCTGGGATCGCAACACGCTGAAAACCGGTGATGAAATTATTGTTCAGGGCTTTCTTGCCAGAGATGGTAGTCCACGAATGAATGCCAGGAATGTCACCTGGGCAGAGACCGGTGTCCAGCTTGGCGCAGCATCGAGCCTGGAAACTACGCCCTAATTTGCATATCCCCATTTTCTATTTAAGGAGATCAAGACGATGCATAAGTATCGTTCAGAAAAAACTACAACGGGTACAGGACTTTTCATCCTTGCCATCATGATGTCGCAATCGATATTGGCGCAGCCAGCGGGATTGTCCGATCCCCGGCCCATTCCACGACTGGAGAATGGTCAGCCCAGTTTTACACTGCCACCAGGTGAAATGGGCGTCTGGAATCGTGGCGATTACCGCTCGATTATGCCGGAAACACCGGAACAGGTTGCCCTGCGCAACCGGGGTCGTGTGCGCGACGATCCTTCGGGACTAAAACCCAGGTTCAGTGATGTCCCTTTCCAGCCCTGGGCACAGGAACTTTACATGTGGCGACAGGAGCATGAAATTGAGCCCTACGGAAGGTGCAAGCCTACGGGTGGTTATCGCAATATGGTTGTACCTTATGGAACCGATATTGTGCAGGTGCCGGACGAGCAACGCATGTACATATTTCAAACCGGCGGCTCACACAGCTTTCGTACAATTTATCTGGATGGCCGTGCCCATCCGGAGGATCTGGAACCCTCCTATGGCGGTCACTCTGTGGGCCACTGGGAAGGTGATACGCTGATTATCGATACGGTAGGATTTAATGAGCGCGGCTGGATTGATGCCTATGGTGCCCCAACTACAAGAATGTTGCATCTTACTGAGCGTCTTAGCCGGCTGGATTTCGGAACATTCAGTTATGAAATGATAATTGATGATCCAGGAGCCTACACCGATACCTGGTCTACCGGAATGCTTATGCGCTGGACCCCGGAACGGGAAACCTTTCAGTTTTTGTGTCAGGACGGAAATCTTGCCCAGGAGTTGATGGTGGGTGAAGGCAGTTCCGGCATCGATCGTACCAGCAGCATCATACCCTGATCATGGAGTCAGTCATGAGAATCTTTACCCTATCTTTAAGTGCTCTTCTTATGGCTTTTGCCACCACTTCTGTTATGGCTCAGCAGGGCCATCCGCTGGCGGGAATATGGATTGGTGACTGGGGACCAGCAACAGACACAAGAAATTTTGTGGTTGTCGAAATGAACTGGCATGACACGACACTCAGCGGAAATATTAACCCCGGCTTCCCTGATGCTGCCACCATTACCGGCAGTGAACTGAATTCATCCAATTGGACTGTCCATCTGGAGGCTCAGGGCAATGATGAGTCCGGGAATTCAGTGAGCACCATGATTGATGGTCGCCTTGAAAACCTCGGCTCCCCCAATAGAGTCCTCTCAGGTACCTGGCAAAAAGGCGCCGTGAAAGGGGACTTTACCCTGACTCGGGAATAAATCAGTCAGGCATCTCACGTTGCGGGCAAAAATTTGAGACAATCGCGCCCACCATCAAACCAGTAGTCAGGATAATTCATTGTTTGCATCTTCAGGCAAGTTCACAGGGCTTTTTTCGCGCTTTCTTCTCAAATTCACATTTCTGATTCTGGGTACTGCAATGGCGCTGTCCGCCAGCGCTCAGGGTATGGGAGGAGATGCTGGCAAGAGTGTCCAGATTCCCATCCTGTCCGGTAATGTTGCCATTAATGGCGTGCTCGACGAAGACATCTGGTCACAGGCAGTACTTATCGAGGACCTGCACCAGGTGTTCCCCGAAGAATATGTTGCTCCAACCCAGCCGACACGCGTGCGTGTTTTCTATACAGAAAATGCGCTTTATATCGGGGCGCAGATGGTGGAAAGCGACGCTGATCAGATTACCGACCGGGTCTTGCGTCAGGGGCAGTCTCTGAGCAGTGATGATGTGTTCGCTGTAATCCTTGAT
>CAWUSW010000031.1:0-74705 GCA_963925675.1 uncultured Pseudomonadales bacterium | reverse complement strand
CACATCGGAGGCTTCATAGCAGGCTTTGCTTACCTATACTTCGCTCCACTGGGCCCAAAACTTGAAAAAGTTGACCAACCGACGCTGATTGAAAAGAATTTGTCAGTCATACTGATATTAGGTTATTCGACAGGATTGGTTTACTTCCTGCTTCTTTACCAGGGATTGATTTAGGCAAGAATCAACTGCGCTCAATCACCACAACTTTTCAGTAGCCAATCTAGCCCCTTCACTCATGGCTTTCAGTTTGGCCCAGGCAATTTGTGGATGACATCGTAAGCCAAGTCCGCAATCAGTTGACGCTATAACTTTTTCTTTGCCCAGCCTGTTTGCATATCTACAAATGCGTTCAGCGACCAGTTGAGGATGTTCAATCAGGGTAGTTGCATGCGAGACGACACCCGGTGCGAGTATTTTTCCTTCGGGCAGTTTTACAGAATCCCAGACAGTATATTCATGTTCATGGCGCACATTGGCACCTTCAATCAGGTAGGTTTGTGCTTTAACCGTCAAGAGGACATCGACAATATTTTCCAGTGGTAAATCATGTGAGTGCGTGCCGTGCCAGCTTCCCCAGCACATGTGGTAGCGTATTTGTTGTTCAGGAATATTACGCAAACCATGGTTAAGTGCTTCCATTCGTAAGGTGGCGTACTTTCTGTAAGCCTCGATCCCCATGCAAATACCAATCCGGTCCCAAAGGGCTGCCAGCCATGCATCATCAACCTGGACTATAAAACCGGCATTGGTGATGGCCTCATATTCCACTCACATGGCATCTGCCAGGGCAAAAAGGTAGTCCTCATCGCTTTTATAATATTGATTGACCCGGCCAGGTTCCAAAGACGCAGGGGCAGTGATGGTGATAAACATGTCAGCGGGATTGCCATCACCCAGAGCGACTTTAGCAACTCTCAGCTCTTTTTCCAGTTCGTCCTGTCCTGTGTATACGATTGGTCCGTCACAGACCATATCCCGCACTTCACCATTGTCGCCAGTTTGAACCGGTGCTTTAGCGGTTTGCTCAAATAAAGTGCCGTTGTTCATGGCTGCCTGATAATAATCACTGAATTCAGTCCAATACGGGCTGCTCATCAGCAGCTTGCCAAGCTCGCCAGATTCAACGGGGGTAAATCCCGCCAATCTTGAATTGATAAAGGCAACCCAGTTACCCCCCCTTGGTCAATTCACCTTCGTTGACAATGTCCACGCCAGCATCTCGCTGGAACTGAACAAGGTCACTGACGGCCTGGGTCAGCTGGTCTTCAGGGATATCTTTTCTGCCCCAGATCCCATCAGGAGCGGGAAGAGCGCCGACATGAGTGGTAAGTATTCGGTTTTCACTGCGTCTCATTTCCAGGTCCCTGATTAGGTGTTGTAATGTGAAATTTGCTATCTATGGTCAAATGCATGATATTTTTATCATGTTAGTAATAATAACAACAGTTAGTTAGGGAGAGAGTCTATGAAATTCGATTTATTGAGGCCCGGGTTGGTTCTGGTACTTTTGTTTTCAGTATTGCCAGTCTATGCCCAGCCGGGCAACAGGCCAGCATTGCCAGAAACTGTCCAGCCGCCACAGCGCTTTGCTTCCTCTGCAGAACATTATGACTATCTTAATCAGTACCATAATGGTGGGACTGAGCATAATTATGAAAGTGTCCCCAAATGGGAGGGGCTTTGGTCTGCTGAACAAAATAATAGTGGCAACCAGTTGTTTCTGGAAAGCACGGACGGCAGTCCGGTGGGTCCCTTTGGTGGTGGAGAAAATGTGGTAATTAAAGAGGGTGTTCTGACACCTGAATATGAAGCCGCCTTCCGTTACCGTCGTGATTTGGGGGTAGACTATGACCGTCTGACCTCTTGTGAGCCGGCCGGGATGCCGCGCTGGCTGCTGGAACCCTATGTCAGGGAATTTGTTAACTCACCATCTCAGTCCTGGTGGACCAATGACCTTGGTAATGATACTCGTCGTATCTATATTAATCAGGAGCATAAGAATATAGATGGAACCCATTATGCCGCAGGTGATTCGGTTGGCTTCTGGGTCGATGACATGCTGATTGTGCACACAGTTGATATTTATCCTGGTGATTATTTTCGAGGCACCCCACCCACCAGTAATCAGTTTGAAACAGTTGAAGTCTGGCGTATGGAAACTCTTAATAACGGCACTAAACGTCTGATTAACAATGTCACTTTTTATGATGAACTAAGTCTGGAGAATCCCATCACTGTGGTTTACTCCTTCAGACCAAGACAAGACCTTGAATCTTTGGGATTTCGGATGCGCCACTGGGAATGTGCCCAGAACGATAATACGTATCTAACTTTTGATGAAGAGGGCAGGCCCAGCACGCAATATCGTCTTCCTGGCGAGGAGGGCTTTATGGATCCGCGTGGCAATGATCGACTCCGAAATCCGGATTTGCCGGCAGATCTTGTTGGGCAGTCTAAAAATCCAATCTTTAACGATGCTGTGCAATAGCCACTGCTGAAAGCCAAAGGACAATGAAATGATTAGAAGAAACGTTATTGCTGGTTTATTTTTTCTGGGTACGCTGGTTGCTGCTGAATCAGTGTTTGCTCACCACAGCTTTGCCATGTTTGACCGGGATCGAGAGGAAGTTCTTGAAGGCACCGTGGTGCGCTGGGCATTTAACAGCCCACATATTGCCCTGTATATAGAGGTTGAGGACGGCACACTCTATAGCCTGGAAGGAGCCGCACCACCCGCGCTGCTTTCCCGGAGTCCATCAATGAATGGGTTTACCTTTCAACCAGGTCAGCATTTGCGCGCTGTGTACTGTCCCTTACATGATGGTCGGCCTGGTGGAGCCATTGGCTACATCATTGATGACGATGATGTTTTTTACCGGCCTAATGACGGTGGTTGCGGTCCAAGCCCAGACTGGGAAGAATGGCTTGCAGCTGGATTTACCACTAAAGCTGACGCCGAGGCGGGGCAATAACTATTTGCTATTAACAATCTTAATACCTTGCTTTAAACCATAAAAATATTCACTGGCAGCCACATTTTATAATCAATAGTATTAACGGCAGCCTAAAGACCGTTAACATAGTAATAGAGGAAGACTATGTACACTTCAAAAACTGCTTACGGAACGTTTGTTATTATGGTGTTATCTGCCAACGTCGTCCTGGCTCAGGATGCGATGGTGCATGATATTCGGTCTGTTCCGGCGGAATCCTTGGCGGCTTCCCGTACCGATAATAACTGGCAGTTACCGAGAACATCCTGGGGGCATCCAGATATTCAGGGTATCTGGACCAGTGATGATATGCGTGGGGTACCCACCAACAGGCCGCAAGAATTTGGCGAGCGTACCTCCCTTACGGCGGAAGAGTTTGCGCAGCGCGCCAATCGTGATCAGGCAGGAATGGATCGTGCGGTAAATGATGAAACTTTTTTGCGCAATGAATATGGCATTCGAACTTTTGGCTATACCTCTCTGGTTATAGACCCGTCAAATGGTCGTATTCCTGAAATGACAGAAATCGGTAAATCCCGAGCAGCACCCAGGGATCAAGGCACATTTGGTAGTGGTCCTTTCAATACGGTGGAAGATTTTACTAATTATGACCGCTGTATCAGTCGCGGCATCGTGGGTTCGGTATTGCCGGTACTCTACGGTAACGGTATGCGCATTTTGCAAACCCCCAATTCAGTAGTGATATCCTACGAGATGATTCATGACACGCGTATAATTCCCATAGATGATAGTCCTTTTCCGGATGATGCGATTCGCCAATATTTGGGCAGTTCTCGTGGCTATTGGGATGGGGATACGCTGGTCATTGAAACCCGCAATCTTACTGATAAGACCAGTATTGGTGGCAATGGCAATGGCACTCGCCACAGTGAAGAAATGGTAATGACTGAACGTATGACCAGAGTTGACGATGAAATGGTTGATTACATCATTACTGTGAATGACCCGGTAACTTATACAGCGCCATTTTCATTTCGTTTTACCATAACCAGTCAGCCGGGTTACCAGCTTTATGAATATTCCTGTCATGAAGGAAATGGGGCCGTAGGCCACACATTAAGTGGTGAAAGAGCATGGGAAAGGCAGGTTGCTGAAGCTATGGCTAATGGCGAAACCGTGCCGGAGAGAGCCGGTGGTTTCAGTATCTATGCTACGCCTCAGGAAGGCGCTGACATCATTCAAATTGGTGAAGAGGATGCAGTTGATTAATTGTTATTTACGCTAATAAAAAAGGCGCACAAAGTGCACCTTTTTTATTTCTTTTGTAACTATTATTCACTACCCGGGGCACCTCGTCCTGAAGAGCCTACAAACAGTTTGGAACCATCCGGTAACGTTATATCGGTTCCATTGGCGCGGAAAGAACCATCTCGGGCCCGATAGCCCAATACTTTGATCGCTGTTCCTGATGGCAGGGAATCACGGTTCCAGCCTCGTCTTATCAGCGCATTTGGGGCACCTCCTTCGACCATCCATTGTTGCTTCTCGCCAGCAGACGTGGTGATTTCCATATGCACCCAGGCGTGGGGGTTACTCCATTGCATGCGGGTAACCAGACCTTCAAGTTCCACAGGCTGGTTGATGTCAAATTCGGAGGCGAATGAATGATGGGCAAATGCGCCAAGCGGAACTGAGGAACTTATAAAAAGTACTAAAGTGACAAACAGTGTTCTGTACATGGCGTTTTACTCATTTAATGAATTTTCCAAAGAGAAGTGAAAAATACTCACTCTTTCTCAAATTCTCCGTAAAGCAGTTCTTCGGAGAACTCCACGCATTTGTATTCAAGCAGTTCGGCATTGGCATCGATATAGCGGTATAAGGGCATGCTGATGGTCCACGGTTCACTGAACGTCAGCGGGTCTTCGATGCTGGCTTCATACAGTAGATGATCATTATCAATTGGCGTATAGCGTTCGGTCACTTTCATCATATAACTGTGATGATTTCCTGCTCGGTCGAACCAGGTTCTGTCATCGTTTGAGGTGACCTCAATAACCAGTGTATCGCCTTCCCAGTGACCTTTTGACCAACCCATCCACATATCAATGGGCGCTTCATCCACTGCGCTCATATGGATAGTGCGGTTTGCTGTCGCAAAAGCATAGGCAAAAAGCATATCACCGTCACTCTGGATAATCTGAAATGGGAAGGGCATATAAGTGGCTCTGGGAATGCCGGGCATGAAACAGCTGATCATGGGGTCGGCTTCAGGCCAGCCAGTTTTATTTTCTTGTTGTTTATCGCGGCTGCCGCGCAAATAGGGAATTGAGCCGCCGACAACATAGCTTTGCCCGGCTGGAATGCCACTTAAGGCACCCATTGGCCAGATCTGGGGGAGTTCTTGCGCGCTGTGTGCTTCCAGGTCCCAGTAAGCTGTACCCAGAGCCTGCCACATGCCATTTAAATTTGGTTTGCCATTTATTTGATCCTGGGCATAGGCAAAGGTAGATAAAATAAGCGCCAGGATGGTAAAAAATGATTTCAGGACTTTGCTGTTCATTGGATCATGTCCTTTATTTTGGTTTACAGGATTCTTTCAGATAACAGGAAAAATTTAAAGGTTATTTACTTTTTCCGGGCTTTCACTCTTTCCAGGGCCGCTTTAATACTTTCTGAAGACGTCTGCTGTCTGTCCTGTTTCGCCAGCTCGGCTCTTTTATTGCGCCGATATTCTTCTTTTGCATCCAGTTTTGCCATGCGTATCTGGTGGTTTTCAAAACGCTGTTTGGCATTTTCTGCTTTGATTCTTTCCTGTTGTTGCAACTTCAACTCCAGCTTGCTGGACTGGTAAAAATCTACCAGGGGAATATGACTGGGACATATCTTGTCGCATTTTCCGCATTCTATGCAGTGCATCAACTTTAATGACTCTGCCTGCTCCAGCTCGCCGCCACGGCAGGCCCAATAAAGTTCATGGGGCAAAATATCCACGGGGCATTCATCTATGCACAAGCCGCAATTAATACAGGCAAGGTATTCTTCATCATTCATTGCCTGAGAAGAAGATAAAGAACCCTGGCTCACTTCAATCAAATCGATGCAGTCCACAGGACAAGGTTCAATGCAGAGATCACAACCGGTGCATTCGCTTTCAATAACCGTGTGCATGAATTTGGGTGCTCCAAGGATGGCGTCCACAGGGCAGGCGGGGATACATTTGGCGCAGCCAATACATTCTGCCTCGCGGATAAAGGCGACCTTCTTTGTTTCTTCATGACCGTAGCTTTCATCCAGCGGCAGCACCTTTAGGTTAAGCAAATCAGCTAGATTGAGAATGGTTTTTTCGCCACCAGGTGGACATTTATTAATGCTGTCTCCCGAGGCAATGGCTTCTGCATAGGGTTTGCAGCCAGGATAGCCACACTGACCGCATTGAGTTTGCGGCAGCAACTCGTTTATTTTTTCCACCACGGGATCAGATTCCAGGCGAAAAGTTTTCGAGACAAAGGCGAGAAGGGCGCCAATACCCAGTCCCATGCCCAGCAAGGCAATGACAGGATTTACCAGCGCGGGAAATACACTGAAAAATGACGTTGCCATTAGACCATGCCGCTAAAACCCATGAACGCCAGCGACATCAAGCCTGCGGTGATCATGGCAATAGCGGCACCCTGGAATGGTTCAGGAATATCGCATTGGGACAGCTTTTCCCGCATGGCAGAAAATAGAATCAGCACCAGGGAAAAGCCTGTTGCAGCACCAAAGCCATAGTATATTGATTGGGCAAAACTATGCGCCTGGTTTATGTTCAGTAGCGCAACACCCAGTACAGCGCAGTTGGACGTAATTAAAGGCAGAAATATCCCCAGTACCCGATACAGCAAAGGACTTGTTTTATGCATGACCATTTCGGTGATACTCACTACTGCCGCAATAACAACAATAAATGAAATGGTTCTCAGGTATTCGAGACCCAGGGGCACAAGTAGGTAATGAAAAACCAGATAACTGCAGGCCGATGCCAGGGTTAGCACAAACAGGGTGGCTGCAGACATGCCTATAGCTGTTTCCACCTTGCCGGAAACACCCATAAAAGGACACAGCCCGAGGAACTGTGTCAGGACAAAATTATTGACCAGAATTGCGCCAACAAGAATGAGGAAAATATCGGTCATTTAAATGGCCGTATCTCTGGAGACCTTGCTTGCGGTCTTTTACTTGCTTTCAATGAGTTCGATCATGTAGCCATCAGGATCCTTAACAAAGGCGATGACTGTAGTGGTCCCCTTCATGGGGCCTGCAGGGCGTACCACATCACCACCTTTGGCAGTGATTTCATCACAGGCTTTATAGGCATCCTCTACTCCAATAGCAATATGGCCATAAGCGGTGCCCAATTCATAACTGTCAGTTTCCCAGTTATGGGTTAATTCTATAACCGTGTTTTCTTCTTCATTGCCATAGCCCAGAAAAACAAGTGTGAATTTTCCTTCAGGAAAATCTTTTCTTCTCAGCAGCTTCATGCCGAAAATATTAGTGTAAAAGTCGATAGATTTGTCCATGTCGGTAACACGGAACATGGTGTGTAATAGTCGCATAACAGCATCCTGGTGAATTAAAATTTTTGAGTAGCACAATTATGCCAATAATGAGAGACTCCCGCCATGTTGGAAACAGCCCGTAATGATATTGATATTTGGCTGGTGGATTATCGGCAAGTTGAAGATTCCACTCTCCTTGAGCAGTATGCACAACTATTAACTGTCGAGGAAGCCGCACGGCACGAACGTTTGATTTTTACCCAGCATCGGCTGCAATTTCTCGTGGCCAGAGCATTGGTTCGCGATGTTCTTGCCCAATACCTTGATATAGAAGATCCAGCCAGTCTTGAATTCGGCACGAACAAGCATGGCAAGCCAGAACTGCTTATTGAGACCACTGTGCAATTTAATCTTTCCCATACCAATGGCCTGATCGCCCTTGCTGTGATGCAGGTAGATCCTGTGGGTATAGATGTGGAATATCTGAGCAGACAGGCAGATATCAAAAATCTGACTGAACGCTACTTTTCCAGAGATGAAGCAGAAGCACTGCTTGCGCTTCCTGTAGACCAGTGGAATAACCGCTTCTATGATTTGTGGACACTTAAGGAAGCTTATCTCAAGGCTTGCGGTACCGGCATAAGAACGCCACTGCAAGAATTCAGTTTCATCTTCCCTGACGAATCGGGTATTAATGTCAGCTTTTCACCTTTGCTTCAAGATGATCCAGCATCGTGGAAATTCTGGCAGCTTGAGACCGAAGGGGGATTTCGTTTATCCCTGGCGGTAAATGACAAGTCGGGAATTGATTATCGATTGAGGATCAAGCAGGGAATACCATTGGCGACTTATTCCGAAATTTCGCCTCGTCTTGTAAGAAGCACATCAATATAGCTTCAAGAAAGACTCTTAAGTAACCCGGGTGCCAGGTTCGGCGCCGTCATGGGGTTCCAGTAGAAAGACCTTGTTGCCTTCGCCACTTGCCAGAATCATCCCTTCTGAAAGACCGAACTTCATTTGCCTGGGTTTCAGGTTTGCAACCATGACAGTATTCATGCCAATCAGCTGTTCCGGTGCATAGGCTGCCTTGATGCCGGAAAACACCGTGCGGGTTAGCTCTTCTCCAGAGTCATCCAGGCCAAGACTGAGAGTGAGTTTAAGCAACTTGTCAGCGCCTTCTACATGCTCAGCATGCAAGATTTTGACGATTCTAAGATCCACTTTGGCAAAGTCAGGGAATTCAATTTCTTCGCTGATCGGGTCTTTACCAAGCGCTGAGGTGGCGCTGGAGGTTTTGCTTTCTGTTTGTTCTTCTGTCACAAGACTTTCCTTGCTGGCATCTACCATTTCTTCAATTTTTGAAGCTTCAATGCGGGTCATTAGTGGTTCAAAACGGGCAATTTTATGCTCCGTAAGCAGGTTTTGTGAGTCGTGCCAGCTTAACGGGTCGACTTGTAGAAAGGTTTCAACTTTTTCTGCGATTACTGGCAATACAGGTTTTAGATAAACAATTAATATGCGGAACAGATTCAGACCGGTAGAACAGATTGCCTGAACCCTTTCTTCCTGAGGATTTTCTTTAGCCAGTACCCAGGGCTGCTGCTCAGCAATATACTGGTTAGCCTTGTCGGCAAGAGCCATGATTAGTCGAATGGCTTTGGAAAATTCACGGTTTTCAAATAGTGCAGAAATTTCGCTACCGGTTTCCTGAAATTCAGTGATTAATTCTGGTACTTCAAGGGTGCTGCCCAGATGCCCGTCAAAATTCTTGTTGATAAACCCTGCACAGCGGCTGGCAATGTTAACGACTTTGCCGACAACATCAGAATTCACCCTTTGCGCGAAGTCTTCCAGATTCATATCCAGGTCTTCAGGGGTGTTTCCCAGTTTTGCCGCAAAGTAATAGCGCAGGTATTCAGGGTTTAAATAGTTCAGGTAAGTTTCCGCCATGATGAATGTCCCGCGCGACTTGGACATTTTCTGTCCATTCACAGTGAGGAAACCATTGACGCTGATAAGATCCGGTTTTTTGAAGCCCGCTGTCTCCAGCATGGCTGGCCAAAACAAGGCATGAAAATTAATAATATCCTTACCGATAAAATGATATAGCTGAGTATCAGACTCTTTATTCCAGTAGTCATCAAACTCAAGATCATCGCGGGTTTCGCAAAGTTTTTTGAAACTGGCCATATAGCCGATAGGGGCATCCAGCCAGACATAAAAATATTTGCCTGTTTCACCAGGGATTTCGAAACCAAAATAAGGCGCGTCACGGCTGATATCCCATTCCTGTAAACCAGAATCAAGCCATTCGGATAATTTATTGGCGACCTGGGAAGCCAACACGCCACTGCGAGTCCATGCTTTTAACATGTCGGTAAATTCAGGAAGTTTGAAAAAGAAATGAGTACTGTCTTTCTTTACTGGCCTTGCCCCGGAAATGGTTGAGTAAGGATTTTTTAGATCCGTTGCATCATAAGTAGAAGAGCAGGCTTCACAATTGTCGCCATACTGATCTGCTGCGCCACATTTTGGACATTCACCCTTGATAAATCGGTCGGAAAGAAACATTTCTTTTTCTGGATCGTAAAGCTGGCTAATACTGCGCTGGGCAATTTTATCAGCGTCTTTCAGGCGCCCATAAATCATGCTTGCCAATTCACGGTTTTCATCGGAATGCGTGGTGTAATAAATATCGAAATCCACATGAAAATCGGCAAAGTCGCGCGCATGTTCCTGATTTACCCGGGCGATTAACTCTTCCGGCGTAACATTTGCCTTTTCAGCACTTAGCATGATCGCCGTACCGTGGGTATCGTCGGCACAGACATAGGCTACTTTATTGCCGAGCATACGCTGGAAACGGACCCAGATATCCGCCTGGATATAACCCAACAGGTGTCCAAGGTGAATCGGCCCATTGGCAAAAGGGAGGGCGTTGGTAACTAGGATTTTGCGCTGGCTCAATTTAAAACCTGATAGTGGAGAAATAGCGAATTATTGTGGCGCGAATGATACCGGCTATGGTTTTTGGTCACAACTGCAAAAGATAATAGAAAGAGTTTTCATCCATGTAGACTCTTTCCTACTAGCCAATAGTTCGCATCATCGTCATCCTGTAAATAACGATTCCTGAAAATACTGCCCACAAGCTATGGTCGAGCTCAGTAAGAGCTGGAAATTATTGTCTGGGTTTACTGACCACAAAGGTTTCGTCGTTAAACCACAAGCCCCCATGTTTATTAAGAACCTTTGATGTGGATTCAAGATATCCCCCTCCCGCCTTGATGACTTCTTCCACTCTGACGTCTTCAATCTGGTTCACATAGACAGAGGCATTCCATGCGGCGAACAGGGTGGACGTACCGATGCTGGCACCACCAATTTCGGAGGGCAGGGCGTGCATCCTGTATTTGAAGATAGAGCGGGCATCTGACATTTCTTTAATATTATAGTCTCGCGCTTCACGCCCCATTACCTTCTTAACTTCCTTCAGAATGTCATGGCGGGTGACCGGGAAAGGGTTGAGATCAGGCCAAAACTGCTTAATCAGTTCTTGTGCCGGGTCCTTGCCGCAGGATTGGACTGCCAGGAGTCTGCCGCCAGGAGCGAGGGCGCGGGCCAGAGGTACAATAATTCTTTCTGCTTTGAACTTGGCGGATGTAGTGGCTCTCCAGGGTTGGGAGGCGAGTATGAAATCATAGTTCCAGTTCTGTATACCGGGTCGGGGAATAACCGAGTCCAGTAGAATCTTATGATCCTCCCGGTAAATCACTACTACTGAGGGGCGTTTGAATACCGGGTTGCCAGAGACTTTACTGGTTTGCGTTTCCCACCCTTCGGCAAACATGTCATGCATGCTTTCCAGTTGTTCACGGTAATTATAGGCATTGGTGCCTTCCAGTTTTATTTCGCGCCAGTTCATGGCATTGGCGGTGAGAACATCCCTGGGCATCAAGTTAGGTGCTTCAGCATAGTTCAGGTTGGTGAGAACCAGAATTGTGGCAGGATGCTCACTAAAGCGGTCGATCATTTTGTCGAGACCGATACGCACATCTTCCATGCTTATTTCCTTGGCAACGATGAAATGCGGCACGGTCGGATGTTTGTGATGCAGATAACGCATGCAATTTGACAATACAGTGGCGTCGCCCATGCCGGCATCAAACATGCGAAAAGCTGGCGGGGAAGGTTGTATGTATTGGAGTTCCTTGGCTATGCGCTGGGAAATAGCTGACTTTTCATTACAGGTATTGATAAAGGCCAGGTAATTCTGGCGATTATCATAAAAGCGAAAAGGCGTATCATCGTCTGCTTTCTTTTTCTTGTTGGCAGGCGTTTTGACATTGGTGGGTTTCTTGGCTTTTACCCTGGCTTTTTTCAATTTAGGTTTTGTGGATTTTGCAGTTGCCATGACAGTCCCCTCGTGGTTTTCATTATGTTCCGTGTTGTGGTTCGCGTTTAGGCCAAGGTAGTCCTGAATCCTGTTAATAGTCTTCAAAGTGATGCCTTTGCCATCCTTGAGACGGTTGACCAGTTTGCCGTCATTGACTACCCGAAGCCCAAAAGTGGACTTGGATATACGCTGCTGTGTGCAGAAGCGCTCAATATCCCCAATGAGATCGTCAATGTAAGCCAAAATCTGTTCCGTTCTTGAATGGTTGTAGTGCCTACAATAGTGCCCACAATCATTTTCTAGTTTTCAACCAGTTAAACAAAGAGTAGAAAAAGAGTCAACAAGGTTTGTTTGCAATGTTTTACAGTATTCAGCTTGGGAAATATCCCAACATTGAAATGTTTTAATGTTTTTTTGCCTATCAGGCGGGCATAAAAAAAGCCGGTTTCAAATAATGAAACCGGCTTCTGGGTTTGAGTATGTCAGCCAGTAACTAGAATAGCCCTTCGATCTGGCCATCGCTATTCACAGAAATGCCTTCGGCTGCAGGAACTTTAGGCAGCCCCGGCATAATCATGATGTCACCACAGACTGCCACGACAAATTCAGCGCCGGCTGAAAGACGCAGTTCGCGAACGCCAACAACGTGACCGCTTGGTGCGCCCATCAGGGCAGGGTCAGTGGAGAAGCTGTACTGTGTTTTTGCCATACAAACAGGAAAGTTTGGATACAGAGCCTGCAGATGATCATATTGCTTGCGAACTTTGTCGTCAGCAATGATGTCTTCAGCGCCATAAATTTCCTTGGCAATAGTGCGTGTTTTTTCCCATAGAGACATATCATCCGGATAAAGCGTAGTGAAGTTGCTTTCCTGATTATCAACGATGTCGACAATAGTATTGGCCAGATCAATAGTGCCATCACCACCATCAGACCAGTGAGTACAGGCAATCACTTTGGCACCCAGTTTTTCACAAGTTGATCGGATTAATTCAACTTCGGCATCAGTGTCATCAGTGAAACGATTGATGGCTACCACTGCAGGCACATTGTATTTGCCAACATTGCTGATATGACGTTCGAGATTGCACATGCCTTTGGCCAGTGCGTCCAGGTTTTCACCTTTAAGTTCAGTTTTCGCTACACCGCCATGCATTTTCAGCGCACGTACGGTTGCGACGATTGCTACTGCATCGGGTTTAAGGCCGGTCTTGCGACATTTGATGTCGAAGAATTTCTGGGCACCCAGATCAGCACCAAAACCTGCTTCTGTCACTACATAGTCAGCCAGTTTCAGGCAAGCATTGGTAGCCATAACAGAGTTGCAACCATGAGCGATGTTGGCAAAAGGGCCGCCATGAACGATAGCTGGAGTACCTTCCAGGGTTTGCACAAGGTTTGGCATCATTGCGTCTTTAAGCAGCGCTGTCATTGCGCCATCAGCCTTAATATCTTTTGCGGTAATTGGTTTCAGGTCGCGTGTTGTTCCGACAACAATTTTACCGAGGCGTGTTCGAAGATCTTCGAGGTCCGTGGACAGGCAGAAAATGGCCATAATCTCGGATGCAACGGTAATGTCGAAACCACTCTGTCGCGGGAATCCGTTACCAGGTCCACCCAATGCCAGAGCTATATCACGTAAGGCACGGTCATTCATGTCAACAACACGGCGCCAGCTGATACGACGGACATCAATACCGAGCTCATTTGAGTGATGAATATGATTATCAAGCATGGCAGACAAAAGGTTATGGGCAGCACCGATGGCATGAAAATCACCGGTAAAATGCAGGTTGATATCTTCCATTGGAACTACCTGGGCATAGCCGCCACCAGCAGCACCACCTTTCATACCAAAACAGGGACCAAGACTTGGTTCTCTGAGGGCGATAGCAGTTTTCTTGCCAATCTTGCTCAGCGCATCACCGAGGCCAACAGTCGTCGTGGTTTTGCCTTCACCGGCAGGGGTTGGTGAAATCGCTGTCACCAGAATCAGTTTGCCGTTAGGGTTATCTTTTTTGGAGCGCAGAAAGCCGTAGTCGATTTTGGCTTTAAAAGGGCCATACTGAAGCAGTGCGTCCTGTGGGATCCCCAGCTTTTTACCAATATCGCCAATCTGTTGTGGAGTGGCTTGCTGTGCAATTTCTATATCTGACGGTTGCGTCATATGGAATCTATCCTTTTATTAGTTCTGGTAAAGCGTCTAAATATAATCTCTTGTAGACTCTGTTTTAACTCTATTCCTGACTCTGTGTTTGAGTCCAGCGGAGTCAAAGGCCGGCGATTTTAGCACCTTTAAGCGGGAAAATTAACTGCTCTGAAGCCATGATGCAGGATTATTTTTCACATATCGAAAATATTTCGATCTGCACAGAAAGTCCAATTAATTTCCAGAACACCCTATAATAGGCGGATGACTATAAACATGAATTTCGAGCCAGCATTCTCCGACCTGCCGGCAAGGGCTATCACCATGCATGAGAAGTTTTTATCCATACTGTTATTTCTTTGTATCATTCCTTTTTTCCCTGCAACAGGATATGCGCAGATCTTCTCCTATGCCGAGGCCTACCCGGGTGTTAATTACGAGTCGGGGCTTCTTACTGACAGAGTGACTCGCCTGATCGCTGAACTTGAAGAGGGAAATATTGCTCTTGAGTTTGACGCACAGGGCAGAGGCTATCTGGATTCTTTGCTGGCAGTCCTGGAAATCGATCCGTCGTCACAATCCCTGGTGTTTTCCAAAACGGCATTAAAAACGCGCTTTGTGACGGCAGAGACACCGCGGGCACTGTATTTCAACGATGATACTTATATCGCCTTTATCCAGAATAGCCGCTCTCTTGAAATTGCGACTATGGACCCAAACCTTGGACCTGTCTTCATGGTACTTGCTCAGGATCCGCAAGAAATAAGTGTGGAAAGAGAATTGAATCGTTGTCTGCGTTGCCATGATTCCTATTCGATGACTGGCGGAGGAGTACCCCGTTTTTTACTCAGTTCTGTGTTGGCTGATCCTAATGGTGAAATTGTTACCCATGAAATAAGCATCATGACCGATACCAGTACCCGGCTCGACCGACGCTGGGGTGGCTTTTATGTTACCGGCAGTCATGGCAGCCAGGAAATTATGGGCAATTTCGTTATTGATGATCTGGACAAGCTGAGGAATCTGAATCTTGCTGTTAATGGCAATAAAGCCGATTTGTCGGAGTATCTGGATACTTCACCTTATATAAGTGGAGGTAGTGATATTGTTGCCCTGATGGTGATGGAGCATCAGGTCGAAGTACAAAACAGAATATCCAGAGTGAATTTTGAAAGTCGCACACGGATTCATCAACAGGGAGTTATTACCGAGCTTGAAGTGGAGGCATTAATTCAACCCCTGCTGGAGTCTCTGTTTATGTTAAATGAAGTATCACTGACTGACGCCGTTGCCGGCACTTCAGGTTTTAGCGAATATTTTCAATCTCTGGGTCCTGACGATAAGATGGGACGCTCTCTGCGCGAGTTTGATCTGCAAACAAGAATCTTTAAGTATCCCCTCAGTTACCTAATATATTCAGAGGCAATTGATGCGCTGCCGGACGCGGTAAAAAAGGTGCTTTATCGTCGCGTTCGTGAGGTACTGGCGGGGACGGCTGAGGAGGAAATTTTCACCTCCCTGGTGGAAGATGACCGAAGCGCCATAACGGCTATTCTGCAGGCTACAAAAGCAGAGATTTTTCAAGAATAAGTATGTCTTCAATATAGAAATGTAAAGCCGTGATAAAGGTTAAAAATAATTTTCCCATAGCAAGTAATAGTAAAAACTATGTCAGATAAACCCGTTTTATTCCTGTTGCCTGGCCTGATGTGTGATGAAGCCGTCTGGCTGCATCAGGAACAAATTCTCTCTCCTCATGCACAGGTGATAATCCCTGTATTTCGGGGTTTTGATTCATTGGTTGACATGGCGACATATGTCCTTGAAATGGCACCGGAGCGTTTTTCCGTAGCAGGACATTCCATGGGCGGCAGGGTGGCCTGGGAATTAATGGAGCTGGCCGGGAATAGAATTGATAAATTCGCGGTCTTGGATACCGGTGTACATTCAGTCAAGCCGGATGAGCCTGCAAAAAGGCAGGCTTTGCTGGATAAGGCGCAAAGTGATGGGCTGCAGGCGGTTGCTGATTCCTGGATACCACCGATGGTGCATCCGGACAGGCATCAGGACAAGGAACTTATTGGTGCAATCAATGCAATGATAATGCGCAATAGTGTTGATGACTTTTTAGGCCAGATGCATGCACTCCTGAACAGAAAAGATCAGACTGACAACCTGGGTATTATTAGTCAGGAAGTTTTACTCATCGCCGGGGAGGCAGATTCACATAGTTCACCGGATCAACATAAGTTTATGGCAGAGCAAATTAATCGCTCACATCTGGAAGTGGTAAAAAATGCAGGTCATATGGTTACAATGGAAAAGCCGAAAGAAGTCAGTACAATTCTTCTGCAATGGTTTACAAAAAATGATCAATAAAAATTTAATACGCTCCTTTATTGCCGGTTTGCTAATACTGCTTTGCGGTGTTGCTATTGCCCAGGGAGTTTCAGAACTGGTTGTTGGCGAGCATGTCGATGCCCAGCTTGTTGCTGAAACCGAAACAGTGGTGCCCGGAGAATCGCTTTGGCTTGCCCTCAGGCTGGAGCACATGGAGAACTGGCACACCTATTGGAA
This sequence comes from uncultured Pseudomonadales bacterium, assembly GCA_963925675.1. Lineage (GTDB taxonomy): Bacteria > Pseudomonadota > Gammaproteobacteria > Pseudomonadales > Pseudohongiellaceae > Eutrophocola. The sequence goes on along the minus strand of CAWUSW010000031.1, from coordinate 58,085 downwards.
AAATCCTGGTGATGCAGGCAAGCCAACAGAAATCAGCTGGCAACTGCCGGAAGGTGTTACAGCCGGAGAAATAGTCTGGCCACTGCCTGAACGCTTTGAGCTACCAGCTGACCTGATAGATTTTGGCTATACCGAAGAGATTTTCCTGCTTACCCAATTGAACATTCCAGAAAACTATTCCGCTTCAGTGCTTGATGTTGGTGCCGATGTTATTTGGTTGGAGTGTGAAGAAATCTGTATCCCTGGCGGTGCTGAGGTTAGCCTGAGCATCCAGGTTTCAGATAATGGCTCACCAGAGACAGATGCGCGCTGGGCAGATGGTTTTGCGGCGACCAGAAAAAGTCTGCCACGTGCAGACATTGCGATTGATGCGATGTTTTCACTTGTCGATGGCAATATAAATCTGCTGGTTCAGGCCACAGACCCTGTTTTTGAAGATGCCGAAAATATTAGCTTCATTCCCGATACCCACCGCATGGTTGATTACATTGCGCCGCAGGAAATCACTTACCAATTGTCCAGTTTGCAGTTATCGCAAAAGGCGCATTCCCGAGCGGTACGCGAACCTCCACAACGACTAGGCGGCATTATTATTGTGGAAAATCAGCTTGGTGAAATAACGGCCTATGAAGTAGAAGCTGCACCGGAAGGTGTCAGTATGGCTGCCCTGGAAGGGCTGATGCCTTCCTCTTCGGCAAATGCCGCTGGCGACATGGGCTTGTTGATGATCTTTTTGTTTGCCATGACTGGCGGGTTAATTTTGAATCTGATGCCCTGTGTATTTCCAGTGTTGTCGCTGAAAGCTATGAGCCTTGCCAGCAATGCCAATGCCCCGGTCAGAGAGCAGAGGTTACATGGTGTGGCTTATGCAGCCGGCGTCATTTTATCTTTCCTTACCCTTGCCATCATTTTACTGAGTCTTCAGGCTGGTGGTGCTCTCATTGGCTGGGGCTTCCAATTACAGTCGCCCTGGTTCGTTGCTGCGCTGGTTTATTTATTTTTCCTCATGGGACTGTCTATGTCCGGTGTCATAGAGATTGGATCAGGAATTATGGGGGTAGGATCCGAACTTGCCGACAAAGAAGGCTATAGTGGTTCTTTCTTTACCGGAATTTTGGCCAGTGTTGTTGCCAGTCCTTGTACAGCTCCATTTATGGGGGCCGCACTTGGCTTTGCCTTAACTCAGACCATGTTTATCGCGTTAACGGTATTTGTTGCATTGGGCTTCGGTATGTCCCTGCCTTTCCTGTTATTTTCGTTTGTTCCGGCACTGACCAGGATGTTGCCAAGGCCAGGTAGCTGGATGCTGACTTTTCGTCAATTTCTTGCCTTTCCCTTATATGGCACCGCAGTCTGGTTATTGTGGGTGCTGGGCAGGCAGACCGGTGTTGATGCCATGGCACTTATCGCCTTGAGTTGCGTATTCATTGCGGTGGCAGCCTGGTTATACCAGCGCCAGTCGCAATCCAAATGGCGTTATGTGGAAGTCGCCATAATCATTGCCTGTATTGTGGGCGTATTTAGTGTTCTGAATTCACCTATGTTGCAATCCGGACAAGCGGCCACTGTTGCTGGCGAAGGCGAGAATTTTGAAGTGTATAGTGATGCCCGTCTGGCAGAGTTGCGCAGCAATGGCACACCGGTATTTGTCAACATGACAGCGTCCTGGTGCATTACCTGCCTGGTTAACGAAAGAGTGGCTCTGAGTAGTGACGAGGTATTGCAGAGTATGGCAGACAATAATGTTGCCTACCTGAAAGGGGATTGGACAAATAATGACCCGGTAATTACTGAAGTGTTGAAACGCTACCAGACCAGCGGAGTTCCCCTGTACCTGATGTATCCCTCCGACCCTGATTCACCTGCGGAAGTATTGCCGCAACTGCTGACGGAAGGGATTATTCTCGACGCGATTGAGCGTATCTGACGCGACATATATTCCCCTTTAAACTGCACAATTATTCCTGCTCCACTTCTGCGTGCACTTTCTGTAAAATAGCCGCTTTTTTACTGAGCGAACAGAGGTCTCTATGGAATTACTCGATGGCAAAGCTACTGCCGAAGCGCTGAAAGAAGATATTGCAGCGAAAGTTGCTGAAATTAAGGCAGCCGGTGGCAAGGTTCCCCATCTTGCTGCGGTTCTTGTCGGCAGCGATGGTGGTAGCAAAACGTATGTTAATAACAAGGTGGTGGCGTGTGAACGAGTAGGCTTTGACTCGACCCTGATTGAACTGCCGGAAGAAACCTCTGAAGAAGAATTGCTGGCCTTGGTAGACAAGCTTAATAACGATGAAAACATCGATGGCTTCATCGTCCAGGTGCCATTACCTGATCATATAGATGAAGACAAGGTGACTCAGACAATTCACCCGCGCAAAGATGTCGATGGCTTCCATCCGGAAAACCTGGGACGCATGATGCTGGGACTTCCAACTCATATTTCTGCGACACCCAACGGCATTGTCGAATTACTAAAACGTAATAATATTGAAACCAGTGGCAAGCATTGCGTGGTTGTCGGGCGCAGTAATATCGTCGGTACACCGATGTCTATTCTCATGTCGCGCAATGCCAATCCAGGCAACTGCACGGTAACCATGGTGCACAGCCGCACAACAAACATGAAAGAGATTTGCGCCAGTGCTGACATTCTTATTGTCGCTATAGGGAAACCGGAATTTGTTACTGCAGATATGGTGAAGGATGGTGCTGTGGTAATTGATGTGGGTACCACACGTGTCCCTGATGATTCCCGGGAGAGAGGTTGGCGCCTTACCGGCGATGTTGATTTTGACGGGGTTAAAGACAAGTGCAGTTTCATTACCCCGGTTCCAGGTGGTGTAGGCCCGATGACTATCGCTTCCCTGATGCAAAACACCCTTAACGCCATCAACATGAAATAGCTGGCAGAGTAAGAACTATGAGCGATGCATTAATTGATCTCAAACCCTATTTAGCGAAAGTGGCTGATGCAAAGGTGTTAACTTTTGGGGAGGCCAGAGAGGCATTTGAGATCATTATGTCCGGACGGGCAACACCTGCCCAGATTGCCGGTTTTCTGGTTGCCCTGCGCATGCGTGGTGAGCAAGTAGATGAAATCAGTGCGGCGGTAGATGTAATTCGCTCCAAGGCCTTATCTGTAAATGCGCCTGAAGGCGCAATGGATATTGTCGGTACTGGAGGCGATGGTTCGGGGACATTAAATATTTCCACGGCAACAGCTATTGTTGCTGCGGGTTGCGGCATACCCGTTGCAAAGCATGGAAATCGAGCATTATCGTCCAAGTCGGGTGCGGCAGATGTACTGACTGCATTGGGGGTAAACCTGGATGCTGACATTAGCCTGATTGAGCAGTCTATTGCCAAAGCCGGCATTGGTTTCATGATGGCGCCGCGTCACCATGAATCCTTTAAATATGTGGGGCCGGTGCGCGTTGAAATGGGGATACGCACAGTGTTCAATATCCTTGGTCCCTTATGCAATCCTGCTGGTGTGAAACGTTACCTGATCGGTGTTTTTGCTCAGGAATGGGTGCAACCTATGGCGCAAACATTGGCAAAACTGGGGTGTGAAAAAGCCTGGGTTGTACATGGAGCAGACCACCTTGATGAACTCAGTACGACAGGTGAAAATACTGTCTGTGAAGTGAGTGGGGGCAGTGTCAGAGCATTTAATCTGAGCCCTGAAGAGGCTGGACTGCCGAGAGCAAGTTTGGATGATCTGAAGGGTGGCGATGGCACTTATAATGCCGAACGCCTGTCAGCCTTGCTCGATGGTCAGCAGGATGCGTATCGGGATATAGTCTTGTTTGGTACTGCTGCCGCGCTGCTTATTGTCGACAAAGCCCCGAATATCAAGGAAGGCGTCGCCATGGCGGCGTCAGCTATAGACAGCGGTAAAGCCCGCTCAGCACTGGAAGAGATGGTCGCAATCACCAATAGTTGACAAGTTTTAAAAAAATAGTCCAATAGAAACAATAATTTAGTGGTAATACCTAAATAATGTATTAGAGTATGAGGCGATTCAAAAGATTTATGCCGTGAAGCTTGTAAGAGGAGCGCGAAATTGAGTAGCAACCAATGTCCAGTATGTCAAAGTGAAGCCATGGATGCCACGACAAAACTGATGAAAAGGCCCCATGTTTGCCAGAATTGCGGGGTTGAACTCAGAATGAACCTTATCTATACCAGCGTAGTATCCATCATCTATTTTGCACTGGCGGTGCGTACTTTACTGGGTTCCGGTTTTAGTGGTGGCGGCATGCTCACTGTCCTGGTGTTGACGGCAGCTTTTGTTGGCGTTTGTCTTTTCATTCCTTTGGAGCTCAAAGAGTCTCAAGTAGAAACTTAACAGCTTACCTTCTGGGTAATTAAGGTCATCATCCAGTCTCTATTCCAGAGCCTGGAGTTTTGTCGATAAATGCCCTAAGCCACTGTAATTCTTTCATAAAATCCTTTATTTGTTCTTATTTTTTCTTTTTTACCTAGATATCATTTGTGCACAGGTTTATTGGTGTTCTTGAATGTGAATGTGAAAGTATTGTGGAACACCTGTATCAGGGTAATCCATACCTCCTGACTTGCGTTTTAAAGTAAGATGCACTGTACAAAAATTTTAATTTTTTCTTATATTGAGCCGGCAGAAAATTAATGAGCACAAGTGATTTAGCAACTGATTCTCTCAGGAGCCCAAAGCGTCCAAGAGGTAAACTCTTACTAGGGACTATCGCTCTGGTAATCTTGGCAGTGGGCGGCTGGTATTACTGGCAGTCCACCGGTGAGCAGGAAACAAGCAATCAGCCACTGATAGTCACAGTGGCCATGGGCAATATTGAAAACACTATTACTGCTTCTGGCAGCCTGCAGCCATTTGATTTTGTCGATGTAGGTGCGCAGGTGAGTGGTCAACTGCAAAAACTGCATGTTGAAGTGGGTGATGTGGTTGAACAGGGACAGCTACTGGCAGAAATTGACGCCAGGGTTCAGCAATCAAGGGTAGAAGCCAGCAGAGCCAGTATTGAAGCTCAGCAAGCACAAATTGCAGCCCGGCGCGCATCATTACAACTGGCGCGTGCGAATGTAGAGCGCCAGGAACGATTGCGCGCAGCCGATGCAACCAGTCAATTGGATTATGATAATGCCGTCAACTCTCTGGCATCGGCAGAGTCCAGTCTGATTCAGCTTGAAAAACAAATCATACAAAGTCTGGCCAGTCTGGAAAGTGATGAAACGCAACTGGAGTTTTCCAGAATTTATGCCCCTTCGTCAGGGACGGTTGTCTCCATTGAAATGAATGAAGGGCGGACACTGAACGCCAATCAGCAGGCGCCAACAATTCTGCGCATTGCAGATTTGAGTACCATGACTGTAGAGACTGAAATTTCTGAGGCAGACATTGGTCAGATTGAAAAAGAGATGGAGGTGTATTTCACTACTTTGGGAGGCGGGCAGCGTCGCTGGTATTCCACGGTAAGACAGATTTTGCCTACGCCGGTAATAGAAAATAACGTTGTGCTCTATACCGGCTTGTTCGATATAGATAATACAGACGGCTCCTTGCTGTCAGATATGACCGCCCAGGTCTATTTTGTGACATCCTCCGCGCAAAATGTGATCAATGTCCCTATTGGCGCATTAACATTTATTAATCAGCCTGGAGCAGGTGGTGCTGGAGCTCAATTTGGTGGCAATGCCAGACCTGGCGCAGTTACAGGCAGTGCCGGTCCCGGAGGCGCCCCTGAGGGCATGACAGATGAAATGCGTGCACGTCTTCGTGAGCGTATCGCTTCCGGTCAGGGACTCGGTGGCGGGCAGGGTGGAGGACAGCTTGCCGGACGTGCGGGGCAGCAATCAACACCAGCCAGACGTCTGGCAACGGTTCAAGTTGCCAATGATGATGGAAGTTTCGAAGAGCGTGAAATCATGGTCGGGGTCACCAGCCGTATTGCTGCTGAAGTGATTTCCGGATTGGAAGTTGGCGATAAGGTGGTAGCAGGAATACTGCAGGGAGTAGCAGGTGCAGCGGGGCCTAATGGCGAGCAGACCGATCGTCGCGAAATGTTTCGCGCCATGGGTGGATTTCGTTGAGCACACAGGCACTGAGTCCTGACTCTTCCTTTCTCCACGGTGCTGCAGGTGATGATTCCAGTGCCTCTGATAAGGAAACCGATAAAACAATGAGTGGCGAGATTGCCATCCCGCTGATTGAGCTTAAAAAAATACACCGCATTTTTGCTACTGATGGTGGCGTTGAAGTTCATGCCCTGCGTGGCATTGATCTGAAAATTTACCCTGGTGAGTTTCTCGCCATTGTCGGGCAGTCCGGTTCCGGCAAATCCACATTGATGAATTTGCTTGGTTGTCTGGATCGTCCAACGCAAGGAACTTATCTTTTTGCCGGCCGCGACATCAAAAGTTTTGATGCCGATGGGCTTGCCTGGTTGCGTCGGGAAGCTTTTGGCTTTGTTTTCCAGAGTTATAATCTGCTGACCGCGGCAACGGCAGAAGAAAATGTAGAAGTCCCGGCCATTTATGCTGGACTAAATCATCATGAGAGGCGCATGCGCGGAGAAGCCTTACTGACTTCTCTTGGCCTGGGCGATCGTCTCGACCATAGACCCTCCCAATTATCAGGTGGCCAGCAGCAGCGTGTCTCAATAGCCAGGGCGATGATGAATGGCGGGCAAGTCATTCTTGCTGATGAGCCAACGGGTGCCCTGGATAGCCAGAGTGGTGTTGAAGTGATGGCCCTGCTGGAAGGACTTGCCCGTGACGGACATACTGTAATCCTGATTACCCATGACAATGAGGTGGCTTCTCACGCAGATAGAATTGTCGAGTTTCGCGATGGTGAAATTATCAGTGATTCAGGTCCTGCAGAGGGAGCAGTTAACCCTGAGCAGAACAAGACATTGCGGGATTTATTTCTCAGTCGCAAAATCACTTCACCGCTGGCAGGTGTTGGTGAAGCAATTCGCATGGCGCTGCGCTCGCTTAAAGCCAATGTTTTCAGAACCATATTAACGCTGCTGGGTATTGTGATCGGCGTTGCTTCAGTGGTGGCCATGCTGGCCATTGGCGAAGGAGCTCGTCAGGACATTGTTGATCGTATATCTTCTATTGGTACCAACAGGCTGACTCTGCAGCCGGCCAGAGTTCCCGGGCAACGTCGCTCTCTGCCATCAACCTTGACGCTTGAAGATGCTGATGCATTAACGGCAGGTTTACCAAATATACTGGGGGCTATTCCCGAATTACAAAGCAATTACACGGTCAGATTCCAGCGTCAGGACTATTCAACCCAGGTAACGGCAACCACAGAGAATATGCCTGAACTTAATAACTGGCCATTGGCGACGGGGATATTTTTTACGCGTGAAGACAGCACACGCTATACGCCAGTCGCTGTCCTGGGGGCCACTGTGGTTCAGGAGCTTTTTCCCGGCGGCTCAGATCCACTGGGAGAGTATATTCTGATCAGAAATATTCCTTTCCAGGTTATCGGAGTGATGACCAGTAAGGGAGCATCCTCCAATGGTAACGATCAGGATGACGTAGTGTTTGTCCCTTTCAAGACAGGTGCCTTGCGTTTGATGGGGGAAAGCAATGCCCGCAATATATCAGTCTATGTCGATGATGTAGACCAGATAGAAGCGACGGAGCAGAACCTGATTCAATTTATGGTGGCACGTCATGGCAGTGAGGATTTCCGTATTTTTAATGCTGCCCAATTGCTTGAGACAATTACTGCATCCCAGGATACGTTTACCATTTTATTAGGGTCTGTTGCTGCGATTTCCTTGCTGGTGGGTGGCATTGGGGTAATGAATATCATGCTGGTATCGGTGACAGAGCGCACCCGGGAAATTGGTATTCGCATGGCCACCGGGGCCAGACAAACAGACATCATGTCGCAATTTCTTTCCGAGGCCATTGTGGTTTCCGGCGTAGGAGGCGTTATTGGTGTTATTACAGGAGTTACCGTCGGCTATATTCTCATATTCTTTGAAGTGTCGATTAAATTTACCACCATGCCGATGGTATTGGCATTTTGCTGTGCTACAGCCACTGGCCTGATTTTTGGTTTCGCCCCTGCCCGCAAAGCTGCACAACTGGATCCGGTTGTTGCATTGGCCAACGAATAAAATTTAAGAATAATGATGAGTCTGATTCGACAATTTTCCTTAGTCCTTAGCCCTTGTGTCTTATTTCTGTCTGCATGCACACTGACAGATTTGCCCCAGTTGGCAGAGTCCGATGTGCCTGAACAATTTCTTGGGCCGATTGTTGAAGATGCTGAACTTTGGCCAGAAACTGACTGGTGGACTGCATTCAATGATATTGAATTAACCAGCATTGTCTCGCAGGTACAGGAAAACAATCTTGATCTGGAAAACAATCGCCGCAATCTTGAGTCAGCACAGATTGCCTTGCGCGAAGCAGGTTTTAATCTCTTACCCACGCCAATCGTCAGTCTCGGCACTGGTGCCAGTTACAGTGAAACAAGAATTAATGGCGTTGATAATTCAGCTAGTCCTAATCAACCTTTTGATTTGGGCGCAAATTTCACTTACAACGATATTTTAAGTAAACCAGCCACCTATAACAGAGCAGTGGCGGATTATGATTTTCGCGTTGCCCAGGTTGCCGATGTGGCTCTCAACACGCTGGGGACTGCTGCCTCTACTTATTTCCAGTTACTGTTAACCAGAGACAAGATAGAAGCGTCTTTGCAGAATGTAGAAAATGCCGAAGCGATTTATCGTATTGCCCAGGCGCGAGTAGATGCGGGCGTTGCTGTTCCCATTGAAGCCTTGCAGCAGCAGATTGCTCTGGAACGAGAGCGCAACAATCTGCGTAGTTTTATTCAGAACGATTTGGCGACCCGATCATCACTTGCCTTACTACTGGGAAGAACTGTTCAGGAATTTGATGTAGCTGGACAAACATTACAGGAAATCGCCGTTCCCGCCGTTAAGCCAGGCCTGCCATCTGAATTACTCAGCCGTCGTCCTGATCTTGTCCAGGCTGAAGCAAATTTACGCAGCGCCAGGGCCAGTGTTGATATAGTGAAGACAGACCTGTTTCCGCAGATCTCTCTGACCGGGGGCATTAATGGGTCAAGTACCTCTCTTTCCGAGCTGGTTAGCGACCCGGACAGAATTATCAGTATCAACGCTAACCTCATTCAGACCCTGCTTGATAATGGCCAGCGTTTTCGGAATATAGACCAAGCCACACTTACCATGGAAAACAGTCTCAATAATTACCGCCGGGCTGTTATTGGTGCATTCAATGATGTGGAAGTATTACTCAGTAATATTCAATTACTGGAAGCCCAGGGCATTGTGGCCTTTCAAAATCTGCAGGCCGCAGAAGAAGCTTTTCGAATTGCACAGCTAAGGTATGAAGAAGGCGTGACAGATTTCCAGACAGTGCTGACATCCCAGAACACATTGTTTTCAACGCGCAACAGTTACCTGGATAATAAACTCTTGCAACTCAACGCCATGATTGGACTGTTTCAGGCTCTGGGTGGCGGCTGGCAGGCTGAATAGTCACAAGGTACAAGGTACAAGGGGCTCAGGTTTGACGGATAAATTCTGTAGGTCGGATAAGGCCGCAGGCCGCCATCCGACATGGCGACCAAAGGTCGCCCGCTTGAGACTTGAGACTTGAGACTTGAGACTTGAGACTTGAGACTTGAGACTTGAGACTTGAGACTTGAGACTTGAGACTTGTAACTATCCTAATGCGTGATAATTTTTCCCGCAAGCAATCCCATGGAGGCTTCCATTCTTTCATGCAAACTGCCTTTTATGACACTGTAGTTGAGCTGGTAGTGTTCCAGTTTCTGCTGGTAAAGGTTAAACAGTTCTTCCCGGTCATCAGGGTTTTCTCTCAGGGGGTCGGGCTGCCAGGGGATATGGTAGTCACAAAGAAGATAATGACGCTTCTGTGAGGCAATGTTGCGGGCAAAGGTGTCGAGTATCCACTGGTGGCAGTCACCAAAACGAATTTCACTCCAGATTATTAGTACCAGCAAATCTGTATCACAAATTAACAGATCGGGATTTTGGGCCAGAGCCAGTTGTTCCTCGCGCTGTTGCTGGTTGGCGATTTCCAGTAAGTCAGGTTCACTATAGTGGAATTGACTGTCGCGTGACATTTTTTGGCTGAGGTATTCGCGAGACGCTTCCGGCACCAGCGGTGCCCGCAACATCTTACTGAGTGAACTTGCCAGGGTTGATTTGCCGCAGGATTCCGGTCCTGTCAGAATTATTATTTCAGTATTGGTTTCAATGATGCTGAAAACTCCCTGTTCAAACGCTATATTTTCTTCATTTTAGCAGTGCTTCAGACCAGCGTCTGGAATCTTTTTTGGGTTGCAGTTTTTCCGTTGCGTTCATTTATCAGCTACTCTTTAGTTATATTACCCTGAGCAATAAAAAAGGGCCGCGAGGCGGCCCTTTTTTTTATTTTCGTGACCCTTAATTGATGGAAATACCTTCTTCGTCCAGTTCGATAATGGGATAACCGAGCTCAATCAAAGACTCTTCTATAACAGCTTTGTCTCCAACCACCAGGATTTTCATTTTTTCCAGAGGTAAATGCTGTCGGGCCAGAGCCTGGATGCGCGCCTGGGTCATGGCAGAAATGACCGCTTGCTGCTGGCGTACAAAATTGCTATCCAGGTCATAGGTAATGATCTGATCCAGCAGACCGGCTTTTTGTCTTGGTGTTTCATAGTCACGCGCTTCACTCTGACCAATAGCATCCTTGGTGAATTGCAATTCATCTGCTGTAATCCCGTTTTCCCGGTAGTTGCTGATTTCATTAACAAACTGTACTACAGAGTCAGCGGTGGTATCGGTGCGCACACTGGCAGAAGCGGTGAAAGGCCCTGGCAATTTACTGCCGCTGAAACTGCTGCGGGCACCGTAGGTATAGCCCTTGTCTTCGCGCAGATTCAGATTGATGCGACTGTTAAAGGCTCCGCCAAGAATATAATTCATTAATGAGCGTTCCCAGTAGTCACCAGATGCGTCATAGGTAAGGTCAGTCAGATAGCCAACGCGGATTTCCGACTGGGCGGCACCGGGTTTATCGACCAGGTAAAGAGTGGTTTCCTCGATATTTGATCCTGCGGGTTGTTCTCGCAGCACTAAACCTTCATTCGGTAGTTCCTGTAGAAAGCTCAGTTTATTCAGGATTTCATCCTGAGGCAGGTCACCCACGACAGCTACTTTAAGGCTTTGACTGACCAGATTTTGCCGGGCAAATGCCTCAATATCAGCAAGCGTAATGTCTTCCAGGGTAGGGATAGTTCCCGCTGCAGAAACTGCATAGGCGTGGTCTTCTCCGTAGATAAGTTTTGGATAAACATTGCCTGCAATACCAGAGGGTTCTTCCTTGTTCGCTTCCAGGGATTCAATCTGTTGCTGTCGCAGACGCTCCAGATCATCTTGTGTAAAGGCAGAGCGGAATAAACGTTCTTCCAGTAGCACCAGTGTTTCATCAAGATTTCGTAGCAGAGATGACACGCTCACCGTGAATGTGTCGTTGCCTGAAGCTACACTGATATTGCTACCCAGTTTGTCCAGTTCGATTTCAAATTCTTCTGCAGTGAATTGCTGGGTGCCTTCATTCATCATCTGCGAGGTCAGACTGGCAACGCCATACTTGTCGGGAGACTCCAGCAGATGACCTCCAGTAAAAACCAGACGCAGGCTGACCAGAGGGACTTCGGCATTCGCTGTGCCAATCACTTCAATGCCGTTACCCATTTCCTGTCGCCAGTAATCAGGCATGCTTACCAAAGGATTCGGCGGTGGTGTGGGACGAATGTTGCGATCAAAGGTTTCCGGCGCATCGCGCATCTCAAGAGCATTAGTCGCACTTGCCATACTGGGCGGGCGGATTGGGATTTCAAAATTATCAGGCTTGGCTACAATATCTTCACCACCTTCAGGAACAACGCTTAGATAAACAGCAGGTTTGTCCTTGATATAGGTATTGTAAACGCGCAGAACATCTTCTTTTGTTAGTGCACGAATCTCATCAAGTTCCTTTTGTATCTGGTCAGGATTGCCAAGGAAAGTTTCATTGGATGCCAGTTGCCTGACTTTGCCGCTGACACTGGCCAGGCTGTTTATCAAGCCGGCTTCCTGCGTGGCTTTATAAATTAAAATGTCATCATCGCTGATAGAGTCAGCATTAAAGGTATTCAAAATGGTGCGCATTTCAGTTTCAAAATCTGCCAATGGGGTGCCAGGGAAAGGCAGGACCAAAAAGGTGATGAGTCCGGCAAGTTCCTGTGGCGAATTAAATCCGCTGGCTTGAATGGCTTTTTGCGTGAGGATGAATTCCTTGTAGAAAAAAGATTTGCGCCCAATTGTAATAATATTATTCATTGCTTCCAGTGCTACCCGGTCCGGGTGGTCCATAGGCACTGTTGGGTAGCTGATGAATAAACCGGGAAAACGAATGTTTCTGTCTACATAGGAGATATAACGATCAGTATCAATATTAGCGGGCTGTTTTACATCGTTTTCAACATCAGGTCCGCGAGGGATTTCTCCAAAATATTTCACCACAAGATCCAGCACTTCCTGTTCATTGACTAGACCGCCAATGGTCAAGGTCGCATTATTGGGACCATACCAGCGCAGGAAAAAGTTTTTCAAATCATCAAGAGTGGCGGCGTCCAGATCTTCAAGAAAGCCGATAGGCATCCAGGAGTAGGGGTGACCGGGTTGAAACAGGGTGGTAAAGCTTTTTTCGGACCATAAGCCATAGGGTTGATTTTCATAATTCTGGCCACGTTCGTTTTTTACTGTGTCACGCTGTACTTCAAACTTTTCCTGAGTCACAGCATCGAGAAAGTATCCCATACGATCTGACTCCAGCCACAACATGGTTTCCAGTTGGTTGCTGGGCACAGTTTCAAAATAATTGGTCCGGTCAAAAGAGGTAGTACCATTCATGGTGCCACCGGATTCTGTCACGATGCCAATGTGTTGTTCATCGGCAACATGCTCTGAGCCCTGAAACATCATGTGCTCAAAAAAATGGGCGAAACCGGAGCGGCGGGCTTCTTCCCTGGCAGAACCGACATGGTAGGTGACATCAACATGTACCAGTGGGTCAGACAGGTCTTCGTGAATAATGACAGTCAAACCGTTATCCAGTTCGTATTTGCTATAGGGGATGACAATTTCACTGCTGTCAGCAGCTACACGCTCTACCAGGCTATAACCGCTAGTTGCTGCTGTCGCTGAGTCAGAGGAGGAATCTGGTGCAGTAGATTCGGAGCATGCTGTCAGGGCAAGCAGACCCAGCACGATGAATAAGGTGCGTAAATAACTGATGGAAGTTGTAAATAGAGATGGCATCCGTAGCTCCTTTGAAAATGCGGTGATTATTGGAAAGACGACCGCTGATTAAATCATAACCCCGGTGACAGTCCAAGAACTTGCCTTAGTTCAAGGTGTAGCGGTACGAGAGGGAGAAGGAGCCATAAAACTGGGCTTTGCGTTGTTCACTGAACTCCCGGGATCGGTAGACATGGGCATAGGAGAAGCGGAGCTTTTTATAGGTGCCTGCTATGCCAATTGCGAGATCTGCCACCAGAGGTCGGCGATCAACGGCATGAGTGTTGCGGAAGGTGTTGCCATCCAGAAAGATATTATTGGCCACTAATCGGGCGTCCGATGCCACAAAGGCGTGGAGCCGGAAAGGAGACGCGCTGTTCTGCAAGTTGCCCGGGGTGTTATTGTCACCCCCTGGCCGCAATGTGGAAGTACCAAAATCATCAGGCAGGTCCCAGCCGACACGTATTTCTGCACCAGCATTGAGGTAGCTACCGACATTGCCAAGGCTGGCTCCCCAATGGGTGATGGCTTCAAATTGGAGACCATTAAATAATGGTGTCCTGACCAGCCCATTTTTATGTTTTCGTTCAAAGATGAGCTGGAACGCCGCTTCATTTTTTAATTGATTGTCCCAGCCCTGAAATTGATCAATACCACCCACACGATGCACAAAATCCTGACTCTGGCGTGCCAGAGCCGCTGGCCCGACGACCCCAAAGTTGAATTCGGTGGAGTGCAAAGTATCACTTGTACTGGCATGGTAGCCAAGGCCCAGATACAAATAACCAGCATAAGGCCTGTCAGTGGGATCAAGCGTAACGCGCGCACGGTCTGTGGGAGTAAACATCAATTGCCCCAGGCTGACCACCATATTCTGGTGGTCAGGGTCAGCATCCTGGTTTACAGGAGAGGGGTGAACAAACTCAAGGAGCTTATTGAGCTTTTCAACCCACGGGTATTTTTGTCCATTAGGATCCTGGAAACTTTCCAGATCCGGGGAAATAGTCGAAAAGCGGATACCGTTGGTGTAATTCAGGTCGGTATTGGCGAACAAGTCGTTCTCCAGGAAAAAATTGGCTGACCAGGGTTGATCACTTTGTGCCGTGGCCAATGCTGGGGACAGCATAGTGATCAAGATGATTGTTGTTTTGAATATTTTGTACATTGGGTCTTTGCGTCGATAGTTCAAAAGGGATAGTAACGGTGAATGGGGCGCAGAGGAATTTATTAAACTGGCACAGGGTAAGGTAATATAACGGCATGGCAACCCAATTAGTCAAACTCAGACATATGCCAGCGGACGAGCTGGAAGAAATCCATACCTTGATGGAAGCGCATGATATCGAGGTGTATGAAACCAGTGCCGGAAACTGGGGAATCTCCATGCCGGCACTATGGCTGAGTAACGATGATCAGCTCTCTCAAGCCAAAGCCTTGCTGGAACAATATGGTGAGGAGCGCTTTAATCGAATGCGCAGTGAATACGAGACATTAAAAGAAGAGGGCAAGGCCAGAACCTTTCTTGATATTGCCAGAGAAAACCCAATCAGGTATGTGGCCTATATAGTGATGATCGCAGGCTTGTTCTATATCTCTCTGGTTCCGTTTTTATCGCTGGTTAATGAGTGAGAGCGAGATATCTATCAGGGTTATTAAAGTTTTAGGAGTTTAATGTCGTTATGAGTAATCCCATTATCGCAGTTCAGCCACTGGATTTTCATTGGCAAACACTGGATCCATTTCTTTTTTGTGCATTTCATCAGGATGAGTTTCCTCAGGGTAACGGCGAGTCCGGGCCAGATGCTTCACTGGCAGGGCGAAATATTGGCCAGGATTTTGAAAAGCGTGATGGCTGGCGTATGTACCATGGCGATAAAGTGCCAGGTTTTCCTGGTCATCCTCATCGTGGTTTTGAAACTATTACGGTGGTAAAAAACGGACTGGTCGACCATGCTGACTCCCTTGGTGCCGCAGGCCGTTATGGCGATGGCGATGTTCAGTGGATGACTGCAGGTAAAGGGGTGCAACACAGTGAAATGTTTCCCCTGGTCAAGGAAAAGGAAAACAACTCCTTGCTGCTGTTTCAAATTTGGCTGAATCTGCCAGCAAGCAATAAAATGGTAGAGCCACATTTCACCATGTTCTGGCATGAAGAAATGCCGATGCTGAATTTTACTGATGAACAGAATAAAAGTATCAGTGTTGAACTGGTTGCCGGTAATTATGGCGACACCCAGGCACTGGCACCACCACCAAATTCATGGGCGGCAGATTCTGGCAACCAGGTGGCAGTCTGGCTTATCGAACTGGAAGCGGGGGCCAACTGGACCTTGCCGACAGCTGAGGCGGGTTTGAGTCGTATGTTGTATTTCTATGCTGGTGATAAACTCACTGCAGCTGGTCAAGAGATCAGTGCAAGTCAGGGACTGCAATTACACTCTGACCAGGCACTGGATATCTCCGCCTCCGGAAGTGCCGTAAAATTACTGCTGTTACAGGGTAAACCCATTGCAGAGCCCGTGGCGCATTATGGGCCTTTTGTGATGAATACCCGGGAAGAATTACAACAGGCTTTTCAGGATTACCAGAAGGATCAGTTTGGCGGTTGGCCCTGGCAGCGAAATGATCAGGTTCATGCTGGCAGGGGAAGGTTTGCCCTTTACGCCGATGGCAGGGAAGAAGAGCCTGAGGCATAAAAAAGTTATAAAAATATAAAATTTCAGATAGGTACAGAGGTATTACGATGGACGAAGAATTACAGCAGGCTCAGGAAGTGTATAACCTGATTGTTCAGTTTTTGGTGACTTACAGTTTCCAGATTGTTGGTGCCATTATTGTTTTGATACTGGGTATAGTTGTTGGTAACAAGCTTTCCGGTTTTATTGAAAATTTCATGGTTAGAAAAAAACTGGATGTGACCCTGAGCCATTTTGCGGCGGGTGCGATCAAAATACTCATTATTGCCTTTACCGCCATCATAGCGCTTGGCAAGGTTGGAATAAGTGTTACTCCTTTCGTTGCTGCTATCGGCGCCTTGGCTTTGGGTGCTGGATTGGCCTTACAGGGACTGTTGTCGAACTATGCCGCTGGTGTCAGCATTATTATCACCCGGCCATTTGTCGTTGGCGACACTATTTCTGTACAGGGTGTTACCGGTGTGGTCAGGGAAGTAAAACTTGCCTATACCATCCTGACCAATGAAGACGATGTGACTATTATTATCCCCAATAAACATATCGTCGGTGAGATTATTCATAATTCCAATGCCAATAGTGTAGTAGAAGTGACAGTAGGGATTGCCTATTCCTCTGATCCTGATCAGGCAATTGCAGTAATCAGACAGGCAATTACAAGCACACCTGGAGTAGTTGCAAGCAAGGATCCTCAGGTGGGTATAGATAATTACGGTGATAGCAGTATTGATATTGGACTGCGTTTTTGGGTGCCGACACAGGCGCTGTTTGAAACCAAATACCAGACTAATCTTGCTGTATTTAAGGCATTGGCTGAAAATGATATCGAAATACCATTTCCTCAGCGCCATGTGCATCTTATCAATCAGGGTGAGTAGCTCGATTATCCCGGGTCAATATTGATGTTGTATGCACTTCTGCTTGCTGGCGGCAAATCTTCCCGTATGGGGGGAGACAAAAGTACGCTGTCCTTTGACGGGAAAACCTTACTTGAACATTCGCTGGCGCGTCTTAAGCTTTCAGGTGCTGATCATGTGCTGATTAGTGGAGAGGTGGAGGGGCACCAGACGATCCCCGATCTGCTGCCGGAATGTGGTCCTCTTGGTGGCTTACATGCGGCGGTGCATACCATTGATGACAAAGTCGGCCTGGATGGTTCTTCTTTATTGGTCATTCCCGTAGATATGCCAATGCTCGATAGTCTGACCCTGACGCGATTGTTTGTTTCAATCGGAGATGCTGACAGTTGTTTTTATGAAGGGGAAGTCTTTCCCTGTGTTTTCAAGCTAAGCCCGCAATTGCGAGATTATCTTGACGGGCTTTTTGTTGAGTCTACTGCGCTGGGCGGTGACAGATCAATGAAATCCTTGCTAAGAGCTTTTTCAGCCAGGCCAATTGATACACTTGGATTACCAGAAAATGTTTTCTTTAATCTGAATAGTCCTGAAGACTGGAATCAATTTAAAAAAATGCAATGTGAGTAAATAGAAATAGTTAAAAAATCATTTATAAAAAAGCCGGCCCTGTTAAAACAGGGCCGGCTTTTTTTATATTTTAAAGCTGAGTATGAAAAATCAGTGACTTACTTCCTCATCGTTGTCAGCAAAATTACGGCGCTCTTTATTGTAGGCAAGATACTGTTTCTGCCATTCAGACATTGATTCAGTCACGCCTACCTGTACTGCAGTTACTTTGTATTCAGGACAACTGGTTGCCCAGTCACTGAATTCAGTAGTTACTACATTGGCACCAGACAAGGGATTGTGGAAAGTTGTATAAACAACACCTGGCTGCATGCGATCTGATACTTTCGCATGCATGGTTGTCTCACCCTTACGGCTGGCAATTTTAATCAGGTCACCATCTTTAATGCCTCTTTCTAGAGCGTCTTCAATATGAATTTCCAGAATGTCTTCCGGGAACCATTGATTGTTTTCTGTACGGCGCGTTTGGGCACCAACATTGTACTGACTAAGAATACGGCCAGTGGTCAGAATCAGCGGGAATTTCTTCGTCACCTTTTCTTCTGTTGGTACAAATTCGGTAACTTTAAAATTACCTTTACCGCGGACAAATTCACCGATGTGCATGATTGGCGTGCCGTTCGGTGCGGCATCGTTAACAGGCCACTGCATGCTGCCTTCATTATCCAGGCGCTCAAAACTGACACCGGCAAAAGTTGGCGTCAGCGCGGCGATTTCATCCATTATCTCTGCTGAATTATTGTAATGCATTGGATATCCCATAGCCTGGGATATTTCCATGGCCACCTGCCATTCTTCTTTACCAATCTTCGATGCCATTACCGGTCTAACACGACCCAGGCGACGTTCTGCATTGGTGAAGGTGCCATCTTTTTCCAGAAAGGAGGTTCCTGGCAGGAAAATATGGGCAAACTTGGCGGTTTCATTTAGAAACAGATCCTGTACTACCAGACAATCAAGATTTTCCAGGGCTGCTTCTACATGATGGGTATCAGGGTCGGATTGGGCAATATCTTCGCCCTGAACAAACATGCCCTTATAGATTCCTTTAATAGCCGCATCAAACATATTGGGAATTCGATAACCGGGCTCAGCATCCTGCTCAACACCCCAGGCATCAGAGAATTGTTTTCTGACATCATCTTGACTGACATGGCGATAACCGGGGAATTCATGTGGGAAGGAGCCCATATCACAGGATCCCTGCACATTGTTCTGGCCGCGCAGTGGGTTAACACCTGCGCCATTTATACCGATATTACCAGTGAGCATCGCCAGATTGGCCATGCCCATTACCATGGTAGAACCTTGAGAATGTTCAGTAACACCCAGGCCGTAATAAATTGAACCGCGTTCTGCGTTAGCGTATTGACGTGCAGCTTCACGTACTTTTTCAGCATCACCACCCAATAAATCGGCCACGGCTTCAGGGGCATTTTTTGGATCCTTGATAAAGGTCAGCCATTCTTCAAAGGCTTCTTTATCACAACGCGCGTTGACATAATCCCAGTCCGCGAGGTCTTCTTCAACAATGGTATAGGCCAGGGCATTTATCAGTGCTACGTTCGTGCCTGGCAGCAAGGGTATATGAACTGTGGCTTTAACATGTGGAGATTCCACCAGGTCTATGCGGCGTGGATCGCAGACAATAATATTGGCACCTTCGCGCAGGCGTTTTTTCATACGTGAAGCAAATACCGGATGCGCATCAGTAGGGTTAGCGCCGATTAACAACATTAAATCGGTCTCATCAACACTGGCAAAATCCTGTGTGCCGGCAGAAGTACCTAAGGTTTGATTGAGCCCATAACCGGTAGGGGAGTGACAAACACGTGCACAAGTGTCGGTGTTGTTATTTCGGAACGCGGCACGAATCATTTTCTGAACCACGTAAACTTCTTCATTGGTGGTACGGGAAGAGGTAATACCACCGATAGATTTGCGGCCATATTGTTCCTGAATTTCCATAAAGCGTTTTGCGGTATAGGCAATGGCTTCATCCCACTCAACTTCGCGCCATGGATCTGAAGTATTCTCTCGAATCATTGGCTTGAGAATACGATCTTTATGCGTTGAATAACCAAAGGCAAAGCGGCCTTTGATGCAGGAGTGGCCATCATTGGCCTTACCACCCTTGGATGGCACCATGCGGACAACCTGATCACCTTTCATTTCAGCGCGGAAGGTACAGCCGACACCACAATAGGCACAGGTAGTTTCTACGCTGTGCTCCGGGGTGCCAAGATCTACAACTGATTTTTCCATAAGAGTTGCAGTCGGGCAGGCCTGTACACAAGCGCCGCAGGATACACACTCAGAATTCATGAAAGTTTCTTCAACACCGGCGCTGACGTGGGATCTGAAGCCATTGCCACTGATGGTCAGTGCAAAGGTACCCTGGACTTCTTCACAAGCGCGCACACAGCGTGAGCAAACAATACATTTGCTGGCTTCAAACTGAAAATAAGGGTTGCTGGTGTCTGTTGGCGCATCAAGGTGATTTTCACCTTCATAACCATAACGTACATCACGCAGTCCAACTGCACCAGCCATATCCTGCAGTTCGCAGTCGCCGTTGGCTGAGCAGGTAAGGCAGTCCAGTGGGTGATCAGAAATATAAAGTTCCATCACGCCTTTACGGAGTTTGTTCAGTTTTTCATTTTCTGTGTGCACTACCATGCCGTCTTCTACAGGTGTGGTACAGGAAGCAGGAGTACCGCGGCGACCATCAATTTCCACCAGACACAGGCGACAGGAACCAAAAGGTTCCAGTGAATCTGTAGCGCATAATTTTGGAATAGTTGTGCCTAACATCTGTGAGGCGCGCATAACGCTGGTGCCTTTGGGAACAGATAAGGATTGACCGTCAATGACTACGGTGACTTCTTCGGTGTCAGTAACAGCCGGCGTTCCGTAATCGATCTCTTTTTCTAAGCTCATTGGAGTTCACCTTTATTAAAATCAGCGGCAAAATGTTTTACAGCACTCATTACCGGGATTGGAGTTAGACCGCCCATGGCGCAAAGAGAAGCGGATTCCATTGTTTCGCACAGGTCTTTCAGAACGATATGTTGTGATTCCCTGTCTGCTTCGTTTTCGGCTGCAACTATCCTGTCAATGACTTCCATGCCACGGACTGAACCGATACGACAGGGAGTACATTTTCCACAAGATTCTACAGCGCAAAATTCCATTGAGAAGCGGGCCTGTTTAGCCATGTCTACACTATCGTCAAATACTACTACACCACCATGTCCGAGCATACCGCCTGCCTTGGCGAATTCTTCATAATCCAGCTGGGTATCAAGAAGTTCATCGGGGAAATAGGCACCTAGTGGACCGCCTACCTGAACAGCCCGCAATGGACGTCCTGTGGCGGTACCAGCACCAAAGTCTTCAATAAGTTGGCGTAAGGTAAGACCAAAAGCTTTTTCTACCAGGCCGCCTTGTTTGATATTTCCACCTAACTGCAAAGGCATGGTGCCCAGAGAACGGCCCTGGCCGTATTCAGCATAATGCTTGCCACCTTTTTCCAGAATTACCGGCACAGTGGCGAGCGAAATTACATTATTTACCACGGTGGGCTTGCCAAAAAGCCCTTTAATTGCAGGCAGGGGAGGTTTAAAACGAATTTGCCCGCGCTTGCCTTCGAGACTTTCCAGCAGGGAAGTTTCTTCACCGCAGATATAAGCACCTGCTCCCATGAATACTTCAATTGTAAAATTTTTACCAGAACCCTGTATGTCTGAGCCAAGATAGCCGGCTTCTGTAGCTGCAGCTATGGCTTCGTTGAGAATGGTTTGGGTAAGGGGATATTCCGAGCGCAGATAGATATAACCGGTATCTGCACCCACTGCCAGACCTGCAATGGTCATGCCCTCAACCAGGCTTAAGGGATCACCTTCCATGATCATGCGATCCGAAAATGTGCCGCTGTCACCTTCGTCAGCGTTGCACACAATATATTTTTGTTCTATATCGCAGTCAGCTACTGTGCGCCACTTGATGCCGGTAGGGAAGGCGGCACCACCACGACCTCTGAGACCAGAATCCAATACTTCCTGAATGATACCGTCGGCATCACTTGCAAGAGCATTTTTCAATCCAGTAAAGCCGCCCAGGCTTTCATAGGCGCTCACAGAAGTGGCATCAATGATTCCGCAGCGGGCGAAAGTCAGGCGTTCCTGATTCTTGAACCAGGGCAGGGCTTCAACATCACCAAGCAATTTGGCATGTTTGCCGCCATTGATAAAATCTGCATCAAACAAGTCAGGGACATCTTCCAGAGACACGGCGCCGTAGCCAACGCGTCCTGCAGCGGAATCAACTTCGACGAGAGGTTCCAGCCAGCATGCGCCACGGGAACCATTACGAACAATTTCAATATCAATATTGCGGTATTTAGCTTCCGTATCAATGGCCCTGGCAATCAGTTCTGCGCCAAGAGAGGCTGATGTGGTTTCGCGAGGTATGTAAATTTTGATTGTCATTACACGGCCTCCTTACTTAGAGCATGGGCAAGTGTTTTAAAACCTTCAATACTCACTCGACCATAAGTTTCGTTATCGATCATGATATTGGGTGAGCAGGCACAGTTGCCCAGGCAGTAAACAGGCTCCAGGGTAAAATCACCGGAATCTGTGGTTTCGTGAAAATCAACCTTGAGAAAAGCCTTGATGTCTGCGGTGAGTTTTTCCGAACCCATGGCCTGGCAAGCTTCAGCCTGGCAAACCTTAAGTGTGTATTTGCCCGCTTTGCTGCTTTTAAAGTCATGGTAAAAGCTTTTGACGCCATGAATTTCTGCACGACTTAAATTAAATACCTTGCCCAGCATGGGCATGGCGCTGTCATCTACATAACCAAATATTTGCTGAAGTTTATGCAGGGCAAGCATTACGCCGCCGGTGCGATCTCTGAATTCCTGAACGGACATCTGAGCGGTGTCCAGATTCCATTCCTGATATTTGATAGGTCCTGCTAATTGCTGCATGAGGTAAGAATCCTGCGTAATAGCGTTTGCGAATGTTGACGACGGATAGAAAAATTATGCCTGATGATCAAAATAATTATGAAGTCGTCTTTTTGAGTCTTTTCAATCTGTTATGGCGGTCTTTAGACGCGCGCGATTCTAACACGAGAGGGCAAACACCGGCAATTAAGAAACTTCAATTGATTGTAGCAGAAGTGGCAGAGGAAAAGTTGACTTTTGGCCTTGAAATTAATCTAAAAACCATAAAAATCATATGGTTAAGAGGTGGGGAAGGCGCAGAAGCAAGCTGTGTTCGGTGAATAAGTCAGTTACCTGTTTGGCTGCTGAGGGGGAAAGCTGGCAAATAAAAAAAGCCGGCTCTAAAAAGAGCCGGCTTTTTCAAAGTTTAAAACTCAGCCTTATTGAGGATTGATTATGGCAGGGTCCCAGTGTTCATCGGCTTTGCCATCAACAAAACGCCAGGTATCAAACCAGGTGGTGTAATATTTTTCACCAGGTTTGTTCGGATGATCATAAATACGCGGCATCATAACTGTTACGTAATCACCATCGGCTGTGACTGAAACGACCTCAGTAGTGAGTTCACCACAGTCATCAATGCGGGGACGGACCATTACTTCGGTGAAAAAATAAATCACACCTGCAAGTCCGGAAGCCGCATTCGGGTTATGCTGAATATAGGCATCAGTCAGCCATTCTCCGGCGCGGTCCCACTGGTTGCACTGGAGCAACTCGCGCATGATATATAAGGAGGCCTGTTTGTTACGATGGAGTACAGGGTCTGAATCAACAAAAAGAGATTCCGGATCATCAACACCGACAACCGGATCCTGTGCAAAAAGGGAGGTGCTTGCCAATAGCGTAAGCAAGCTGGCTAAAGTGGTCAGGGTCTTCATATTATTTTCCTCTTATTAACCCGTTTATAAAATTCTGCTGTTGTAATTTCACAGCCTAAGCTGTCTGTGCAATCTGTCCCCGCAGTAAGCAGGTAGAGCAAGGCGCAGTCATTGTAACCCTTATTTTGCCAATAAATCGATCAGCTCCATTAACAGGCAAAACTCAACTTTTTGCTTTTAATCGTCGGGGTCAGACATGAGGCGATCAATTATTTTTTGAGTCTTGTTCTCCAAGGGTTCCAACTTATCCATTACTGCAGGGATTTCCTTTGCCGGGGATTTAACCCTTATTTAATTTCGAAGACCAGAAGAACATTGCCCTGAACGCCATTCTTGACGCCAATATAGCCGGAAGTGACGAGTAATAAGCCATCCTCTACCACTTGGCCGACGGCCCCTATGGAGCCGCCATTGGCCGGGGTATTATTTATTGTGTCAAAGGATCTTGCGGTATTGTAATCCCACAATAGTTCACCTGTGTTGGTGGAGAGCGCGCGTAACATCCCATCCCAGCTGCCGGTGAAAAGGACATCATGACTAATCGTTACCGGGCCTTCGAGTCCGGGATGCATCTCCATGCCGTCAACGGGGGGTATTGAGCGGGACCATTGGACACTGCCATCACTTAGTTGCACGGCATTTATCTCATTGTTTCCCATGCCCCAGTAACTGTTCTGCATGTCACTGGCACCACCCCAGACAATTTTTCCGCCAAACTCCGTGGTGTTTTCCACCAGTGCAGTCTGCCAGAGGATATTACCGTTGCTCCTTGCGTAGGCGCGGACAATGCCGCTTTTTTGTCCGGCAATTAAAAACGTATTGCCATTGTCTGAAACCAGAATGCCCGGGGAGCCAAAATCCTGATCAGGTCCGCATTCCGGAAAAGCGTTGGGTGTCATGCAGATGACTGTCCAGATGTCATTCGGGGTGCCTTGTTTGGTCCAGAGAATATTGCCATTGAGTAAGTCCATGGCGATAACAGCGTCAGTAGCAGTATCAGCAGGGGCGCTGTAGGCGTCTCCGGTAGTAACATAGAGCTGGTTCAGTTCAAGATCGATAGTGGGTGCGCTCCAGATAGCCGCCCCCGATGGGCCAAATTTCCCTGCAGTAGTTTCCCTGACCGCATCCTGAATAGCGCTGGTTTTCCAGATTATTTCACCATTGCTCGCATCAAGGCTGACCACGCTGCCCTGGAAAGAGCAGCACGGATAAACAGGAACGGCGCCAAGACCTTCTTCGCTGGAAGACACTGGTATTATAATTCTGTGGGGGGCGCTTTCATTTTCCAGCTGAATATATTGTGGCGCCCCGGTAATTATAGCGGCCTGATGTTGTTCTACTTTAACTTTCCAGACCTGTTGTCCGGTAATTGCATCAACAGCATAGACATTGGCACTGCGGTCACCAAAGAACAGAAGCCAGCGATCATTGATCTGTTCCAGCAAGGGCGTGCTCCGTACCCCGTTGTCAGCGCTGAAGAGCCAGTCTTCACAGGCGCTTTCCCGGTCCAGTGAGTAGACCTTGCCGTTTTCATCACCGATAAAAATCCGGTTGCCCTGTAAACTCGGATTGCCAATCACAGAACGGACATCGTTAAAGCCATAAGCCCATTTCAATGTCAGTCTGGGTAAGTTCTCGCTGTTGATGGGGTTGTTGGATGCGTTGTTGAAACGATTATTAGTATGACTACCGCCCCAGCCCGACCAGGTATTTGCATCAGCAGGGCCGGGATCAAAAGAGTTTGCAGACTCGCATAGTGCGGCACTTGTTACAGGTGTAAAAAATAATGCTAACAAGGCAAGTAACAAACCTGTGCAAATTGAGTGGGTAGATTTATTTCGCATGATGACTATCCTGGTAGATTGCCATGATAAAGATTAAAGCCAGTGGTGCTTAAAAAGCCGATCAGGGTGATATTAAATTCTTCAGCCAGTTCTATTGCAAGAGAAGAGGGGGCGCCAACTGAGACCAGCATTGGACAACCGGCTACCAGGGCTTTTTGAATCAGTTCAAAGCTGGTACGGCCGCTGACGATAATGCCCATGTTTTGCATGGGCAGTAAACGCGATCTGAGCATTCCGCCAATGAGTTTGTCCATGGCATTATGGCGACCGACATCTTCTGTTACAGCAATAACATTGCCATCAGCGCTAAATGTCCCCGTGGCATGACAACCACCTGTTTGATGAAATAATGATTGTTTGTCTCTGAGTTTTGCGCCAAGACCGCAGAGGTTTTTCTGGCTAATGGTGAAGGTGTTGTCGAGTAGAGCGTCGTAGCCACTTGTGCTTAAGGCTTCAAGTGATGCTTTGCCGCAAACACCGCAGCTGGAGGTGGTGTAGAAATGCCGGTCTATACGGCTCAGATCAAACACTCGGTCCTGGTTTAATTCAATACGAATAACATTTTCTGCACTGTCATCTATTGTGTCTATATCCGAAATACTACTAATAATGCTTTCGCTGAAAAGAAAGCCGCAGGCAAGGCTGACATCATCACCGGGAGTACGCATGGTGATGGAAATGCTTTTGTGAATTCTACCCTTATGTTGATCAGTAAAACCCAGTCTGATTTCAAGGGGCTCTTCCACAGCAACAATATCATCAAGCTCACTTTTGTTATTTGCTCTTACACGGATAATAGAAGTGCTTGATCTGTTATTTTCTGAGTCCGTCATAGTTGTTGGTTTATATGCCTTGTTGCTTTTCAGTGATGAGAGTTAATACTGCGTTTTTTGTCTTCGTTGTAAATGATATCAGCAGAATGCAGAGGAAATTTTTTCTCTGGCAAGTCCCTGTAATAATGTTCCAGTGTATTACTCACGGCAGGAAAAGCTATTTCTTCCCAGGGTATTTCGTGATGATGAAAAAGCTTAACTTCCAGACTTTCATCACCAGGGGCAAAATCCAGATCAAGTAAGGTGGCGCGATAAAAAAAATGCACCTGATTGATGTGGGGTAAGCTGTAATAGGAATATAAGCTGTGGATTTCTATTCGTGCGCATGCTTCTTCGAGAGTTTCACGATGTGCACCTTCGAGTGTAGTTTCATTATTTTCCATAAAGCCGCCTGGAAGTGTCCATAAGCCATAGCGGGGTTCAATAGATCGTCTGCAAAGTAGCACCTGATCTTCATGGCAAGGTAGCGAACAAACAATAATGTTTGGATTCTGATAATGAATTACCCCGCAGTCATCACAGACGTGTCGCTCCCGGTCATCGTTCTCAGGTATTTTTAAACTGATTTTGCTGCCGCAACCGGAACAATATTTCATTATAGAACGTTCAATAGTTAATGATTTAATCAAGAATATTTAATAAGGCTTAGCTAAACAGATTGCCTTGTTGTTGCTCAATGTTAAAGGGTTCCTGTGACCACATTTTTGCAGTTTTGATGGCGTTATCCTGCACGTTAAGAATTTCTACGCAATGAAAGGGAAGGCGCACGCAGACATTTTTTTCGGGAATTATTTCCAGGATTTCAGTAAGAAGTCCATTCAGGGTTTTTGGTCCATCAATAGGCAAGTCCCAGTTGAGAGCTTTATTAATTTCGCGCACTGTTGCTGTGCCGTCAATGATGTATGAGCCATCTTCCTGAGGATGAATGTCATCGGTTTCTTCAGAAAAGTTAGTGGTAAAGTTCCCGACAATCTCCTCGAGAATATCCTGCAGTGTAACAATGCCCTGAACGTCTGCGTATTCATCTACCACCAGCGCCATACGTCGTTTGTTGTTCTGGAATTTGAAAAGCTGGGTGTGCAGTGGTGTGGTTTCAGGGACAAAATAGACTTCTTCGGTAAGCTGCAATAATTCAGCTTTGTTAATCTCGTCAAGGCCTATCATGCGCTTTATGTTGCGCATATGCAGCAAGCCAATGACGTCATTAAGGTCTCCCTTAAACACTGGCAATAAAGTATGTGACGTCTGGACAATGAATTCCATGATCTCTTCAATGTCGTCATTCAGGTTAATGCCTACCACTTCATTGCGTGGGACCATAATGTCAGTCACCGTGGCTTTTTCCAGGTCAAGAATATTCATTAACATGCCGTGACGCTTCACTGGAATCAGATCGCCGCTTTCATCCAGCACGGTGCGCAATTCTTCCTTGGTAAGGTGGTGTGAAGTATCTTCTTCTACTTTTAATCCGCAGAGCCTGACCAGCCCATTTGAAACTGAATTAATCATCCAGACTGCGGGGTAGCAGACTTTCAACAGAATGAGCAAAAATATTGAAGATGGGTAGGCAATTTTTTCCGGGTAGAGTGCGGCAATGGTTTTGGGGGTGACCTCGGCAAAAATCAGCACAATAATGGTTAATAAAACCGGGGCCAGAATAAAGCCCAGGTTGCCCCAGAGTCTTACAGCAATTGCCGTTCCTAGCGAGGCGGCAATAAAATTTACCAGATTGTTACCGATGAGGATGATGCCGATTAGTCTGTCAGGTTTTTCCAGTAATTTTCCTGCCCGTATCGCGCCCTTATGATTGTGCTTGATGAGATGCCGCAATCGATAACGATTCAATGCCATCATGGCGGTTTCTGAACTAGAAAAATAGGCGGACATCATGATTAGAAATATCAAAATGCTTAGCAGAATGGTGAGAGAAGTATCTTGCAAGGGTGCCCTGGCTTTTTAAACTGGCTTGTAAAGTTTATAGTCGGTTCAGAATTATTTCTAATACAAATTTGCTTCCAAAATAGGCAAGAATGAGAAAGCCAAAGCCGGTGAGTATCCAGCGATTTGCTGTTTTACCGCGCCAGCCTAACTGGTGACGTCCCCACAATAACACTGAAAAAACAATCCAGGAAATAGTCGACAAGATGGCCTTGTGACTCAAATGCTGACCGAAGAAATCATCCATGAACAGCACGCCGGTAACCAGCACGCCGGTGAGTAGTAAAAGTCCCAGCCAGAGTACTTCAAATAGCAGGGCCTCCATGGTTTCAAGCGGCGGCAGATGACTCACCAGTGAGAATGATTTTTTTTCTTTCAGTAATTTATTCAGGAATGAAATAAGTAATGCCTGAAAGGCTGCAATGGTGATTATGCTCACCGACAAGATGCCAAGTAAAATATGCAGGGCAACGCCCAGTGAATAATCAGATTGCGGGGCATAAGAGCTGGGAATAAATACGGAGGCCAGCAAACAGAGTATGGCTAATGGGAATAAATACAGGAAGAGGTTGTCCAGTGGTTTTTTCCAACTGCTGATCAATACCACGACGACAATGACCCAGCTAATAAGGGAGGCCACTTTGAAAAAACCAAAATCCAGGCCGCTCACTTGTACAGTGGCAAGCACAACGACAGTCAGATGTGTGATGACGGCAAGAATACTGCAGACAAAAACCAACTCCCGGTCTTGTTGACCGCTGATCAGATTGCGACGCTGTAACAGGGTGGCTGCGCCGTAACAGATGACAGTAATGATGCTGATTATGGTAACTAGGGGGCTGCTTAACATAGACGAAAGTCTCTCACATGTAAGGCATCCATTGAAGTCCTTTTTCCGCATGATGCAAGAGTGGCTTTCCGGATGATTTGCAGGGAAAGTGTAATTTAACCCTGTGTTCCTGACGCCTGATTTTGTAGAATAGCGTCCCTTGAAATTATTTCTTATCTGAAAAACTGAATCGGACCACTGATGTTTGAAAATTTAACAGACCGTTTGTCGCAAACCCTTCGTGCTATTTCTGGCAAGGCAAAACTGACTGAAGACAATATCCAGGACAGCCTGAGAGAGGTTAGACGGGCATTACTGGAAGCTGATGTGGCTTTGCCAGTGGTTCAGGAATTCATCGACAAGGTGAAATTTCGGTCCGTGGGACAGGAAGTCAGCAAGAGCCTGACTCCCGGGCAGGAATTCCTGAAAGTCGTTCAGGCAGAATTACAGGCCCTGATGGGTGAGTCTAATGAAGCGCTGAACCTGAAGTCTACGCCGCCTGCAGTGATTCTGATGGCCGGCTTGCAGGGTGCGGGTAAAACCACAACAGTAGCCAAATTATCACTCTGGTTGAAAAACACACAGAAAAAGTCTGTGATGGTTGTCAGTGCTGATGTCTACAGACCTGCAGCAATCAAGCAACTGGAGACCCTGGCAGCTGAAGTTGATGTGAAATTTTTCCCCAGTGATTCTTCACAAAAACCGGAACAAATTGTCCGTGATGCAATAGCAGAGGCAAAGAAACAATTTATTGATGTGCTTTTTATCGATACCGCAGGACGCTTGGCTGTCGATGAAGAAATGATGCATGAAATCAAGGTATTGCATGCAGCAGCGGATCCGGTTGAGACGCTGTTTGTGGTGGATTCCATGACTGGCCAGGATGCTGCGAATACAGCGAAAGCGTTCGATGATGCGCTACCACTTACCGGTGTAATCCTCACCAAGGCTGATGGTGATGCCAGAGGTGGTGCGGCTCTTTCAGTCAGGCATATCACTGGTAAGCCTATTAAATTCATGGGTATTGGAGAAAAAGTTGACGGATTGGAAGCTTTTCATCCTGATCGGGTTGCGTCTCGGATTCTTGGCATGGGTGATGTTCTCTCGCTCATCGAAGATGTTGAAAAGAACGTTGATAAAGACAAAGCTGAGCGCCTGGCCAAGAAGATCAAGCGAGGACAGCGTTTTGACCTGCAGGACTTCAAGGAACAGCTTCAACAAATGCAGAACATGGGCGGTATGGCGAATATGCTCGATAAAATGCCAGGCCTGAGTAGTGCGCAGAAATCTGCTGCAGGAATGGTTGATGATAAATCTTTTATGCGCATGGAAGCGATTATTAACTCCATGACCCTGAAAGAGCGTCAGCGTCCGGAATTACTGAATGGTTCAAGAAAACGCCGTATAACCGGTGGATCCGGCACATCGATTCAGGACCTCAACCGCCTGTTAAAACAGCATAAACAAATGCAGCGGGTCATGAAAAAGATGAAAGGGGGCGGTATGGCCAATATGATGCGCGGCCTGGGTGGGATGGGCGGCGGCATGAAGCCACCAGGTGGTGGTTTTGCGAAGTTTTGACCTCAAGTGACGAACTCCTAAAAAATCTCCAGTTTTTATTAACTTAAGTGTAATTAGGTGTTCCAAACCCTGTGCTTTTCTCGTAGAATACCGGCCTTTTTCGTGGACCCTAGATAAGGGCTTGCGGAGACACCAGTTTTTATAATAATTTATTATTGGAAACAATGACTTATGGTAACTATTAGACTTTCAAGAAGCGGTGCAAAGAAGCGCCCGTTTTATCATCTGACTGTTGCAGACAAGCGTTTTAGCCGTGATGGCCGTTTTATCGAGCGTCTTGGCTTCTTTAATCCCGGTGCCAGGGGACAGGAAGAAAAACTCCGTGTTGATCTGGAAAGAGTTAAATTCTGGACTGACCAGGGTGCTATCGCCAGTGACCGTGTCGCTAAATTAGTGAAGGATGCTCAGGTTGCAGCAGCGACTGCTGCCTGATTGCTTCGAGTTCGGCCATTACCATGGGCCAGCCCTCTGATTTATCCATGGATTTAACAACACTGGCAAAAATCGGTGCTGTGCATGGCATTAAAGGCTGGGTCAGACTGATTCCCTATACTGATCCCGCTGAGAATATTCTCGGTTTCAGGCATTTTTATCTGATGCCCAAGGGGATTCCCGGGAGTCAGGTCGTAGCAGGATCTTTACAACAGATCGAAATTGATGAAAGCAGGCCCCAAGGCAAGAATTTTATTGGGCATATCAAGGGTTGTGACGATCGCGAGCAGGCCAAACTGTACACTGGCTGCGAATTGCAGGTAGAAAGGTCAGTATTGCCTGATCTGGAACATGAAGAGTATTACTGGTATCAGCTTGAAGGTTTGAAAGTTGTTAACCTGCAGGATGAAACTCTGGGCGCAGTTCACCATTTAATGGAAACAGGTGCCAATGATGTGCTGATTGTCAAAGCCACTGATGACAGTGTAGATACAGAGGAAAGACTGATTCCCTATGTGCGGGAACAGGTAATCAAACAGGTAGATCTGGAACAGCATATTATCCGGGTTGATTGGCAAAAAGATTACTGAGCTTTAATCACACCGGTCAGATACCGGAACAGTCCGGGGAAAACAATGCGGGCAGGTATAGTTACACTTTTCCCGGAAATGTTTAGTGCGATTAGTGAATTCGGCATTACCAGCCGGGCACTCAGAGACGGTTTGGTTGAGTTTAGTTTCTGGAATCCCAGAGATTATACCGAAGACAAGCACAGAACAGTGGATGACCGCCCTTATGGTGGTGGTCCAGGAATGTTAATGAAAACAGGCCCGCTTGAAGGGGCCGTCGGTGCTGCAAAGAAAGCACTGCCTGGGGCCAGGGTTATATATCTGACTCCTCAGGGAAAGACGCTGGATCAGGCAGGAATTAACACACTGGCGAAACAGGAATCGGTAATCCTGTTGTGCGGCAGGTACGAAGGTATTGATGAGCGCGTAATCGATACCCAGGTAGATGAAGAATTGTCTCTGGGAGATTTTGTACTCAGCGGCGGGGAATTGGCAGCGATGGCTTGCCTTGATGCAATGATCCGTTTACAACCCGGGGCATTGGGTCATGAAGACTCCGCCGGGCAGGATTCGTTTATGAATGGTCTTCTGGACTGTCCTCATTATACGAGACCGGAAGATTATGCAGGACAGGTGGTACCACCGATATTATTGAGTGGTGATCACGAAGCCATCCGCAAATGGCGTTTAAAGCAAAGTCTGGGAAGAACATGGCTGCGCAGGGCAGATTTGCTGGAAGGCATGAATTTATCCGATGAACAGAAGCTACTGCTTGATCAGTTTATCGGTGAGCATAAAGTAAACAATATTTAAGCAAATAATAGTTAGTTTTTTAATGGTGAACCTAAATGAGCAAGAACAGCATTATTCAGAAAATCGAACAGGAACAACTGAAAACCGATGTCCCTGAGTTTTCTCCCGGCGATACAGTCGTTGTCCAGGTGCGTATTAAAGAAGGCGATCGTGAGCGTCTGCAGGCCTTTGAAGGCGTTGTCATTGGCAAGCGTAATCGCGGCCTGAATTCAGCCTTTACAGTTCGCAAAATATCCCATGGTGTTGGCGTTGAGCGTACTTTCCAGACTCACAGCCATCAGTTGGAAAGCATTACTTTGAAACGTCGTGGTGATGTGCGTCAGGCTAAACTTTATTACCTTCGTGACCTTACCGGTCGTGCTGCACGTATTACTGAAAAACTGGTTAAGAAAGGTGAGAAGAACGAAAAAGTTGCCTCACCCCTGGCCGAGTCAGCCAGTATTGCCGAGCAGGTAGAAGCAGCGGTACAGGAAGATGTCGTCACTGCCGCGCAAGCGCCAGCAGAAGACGTCTCTGCAGTTGTTGAAGAGACGCCTGTAGCTGAAGCCTCTCCGTCTGAAGAAACGCCTGCAGCCGATGCGGCCCAGGACGAGAAAAAAGAAGACTGATGTATTAATCACCTGGTCGAGCCCGATGGGAGCGGCCAGGTTGATATTTTCTCTGAAATGAAGTTTTATTGAATCAGGTCTAGCACTAGAGACTTATCATTAATTGCTTCCGGAAATAATCAGCAGGAGACACGATGAACGTATTCAGCCTTGAAGCCATCAAAGACAAACTAATATTATTTCCGGTTCTCCTCGCACTCCTCGCTTTACCGACCTTACTATTTGCTCAGACTACTTCTCAGCAAGATAGTGAGATTTCGGCAATTCGCCAGGTAATTGCAAGCACACAGCCCACAATGCTCGTGGATACAATTACTGCCAGCCCGATTGCGGGTATGTACGAAATCACTCTGGAAAATGCTCAGGTTATTTACTCTTCTGCTGATGCCCGTTATTTTATTCCGGGTGATCTCTATGAAGTAATGCCACAGGGCCTGGTAAATCGGGGGGAACAAAAGCGCAATGTTTCCCGTGCAGCAAAAATTGCTGCGGTTCCTGAAAGTGAAATGATTATTTATGAGCCGGAAAGCCAGCGCAAAGCCACAATAACTGTTTTTACAGATGTGGACTGTCCCTATTGCCGCCAGCTTCACGGCGAAATTGAAAGACTTAACGAACTGGGTATTGCTGTTAGATACCTGGCCTACCCACGTACGGGACTGGACACGGAAACTCACTACAAAATGGTTTCCACCTGGTGTGCAGATGACCCGAGAGCCATGTTGACCAGCGCCAAACGCGGCGGCGCGGTTCCTGAAATTGTTTGCGACAACCCTATAGCCAGGCATTATCAGTTAGGCAGGGAAGTAGGGGTGACCGGAACACCTGCTTTGGTCCTTGAAGACGGGACTATTCTTCCAGGTTATGTTCCTGCTGAGACGCTAGCTGGTTATTTGTTAGGTCCTGCACAATAATTCAGGCTGGAACCGCAATAAGAAGTTAACCTTGTGTCATTGTCATTTTGAAATCTGAATGGATTGCTAATTAGCAGGCAAAGTATACTTAGCCTAATTTTTTAACATGCGCTGATTTTCTGAAATTTACTGGCGCTTAAGACATTTTTTCCGGAGTGTAAAATTTGAAACCCATCAGTATCGGAATATGTGGTCTGGGTACAGTCGGCTATGGCAGTTTCTGCGTTCTCGAAAATAATGGCGGCGAAATTGCCAGGCGGCTTGGGCGGGAAATAGTCGTGTCACACATTGCTACCCGGAGCATTAAAGAGCATCAGCATATAGGTGAGGTAAAAGTCAGCCAGGATCTGATGGCAGTAGCAGATGACCCTGAGGTGGATATCGTACTGGAGTTGATTGGCGGGTATGACCTGGCGAAGGAACTTGTGCTTAGGGCAATCAGCAATGGCAAACATGTAGTGACAGCAAATAAAGCTTTAATTGCAGTGCATGGCAATGAAATTTTTGCGGCAGCGAAAAAGAAAAATGTTGTTGTTGCCTATGAAGCTGCAGTTGCCGGTGGAATTCCAATAATCAAAGCGCTTCGAGAAGGCCTGGCAGCTAATCAGATTCAATGGCTGGCTGGCATTATTAATGGCACGGGCAACTTTATTCTTAGCGAAATGGGCGACAAGGGCAGCGAGTTCGCCAATGTGCTTAAACAGGCACAGGAGCTTGGTTATGCTGAAGCTGATCCTACCTTTGATGTGGAAGGCATTGATGCCGCTCACAAGCTCACAATTCTTGCAGCAATAGCTTTTGGTATACCGCTGCAATTTGATAAAGCCTATACAGAAGGCATCAGTAATATCACTATTGAAGATATTCGTTATGCCGAAGAGCTTGGTTATCGCATCAAGCACCTTGGTATTGCCAGAAAATCCGATAAAGGTATTGAGCTGCGTGTTCATCCTACGCTGATATCCAAATACACTCTGATTGCCAATGTGAACGGCGTGATGAATGCGGTGATGGTCCAGGGTGATGCTGTTGGCCCAACTCTCTATTATGGCGCTGGCGCTGGCGCACAAGCCACCGCCTCGGCAGTAGTTGCTGATGTCATTGATGTGGCACGAATGATTTCGAATCCTGAGAATTGTGTGCCGCCATTAGCGTTCCAGGAAGACTGTTTGTCAGATGCCCCTATATTGCCTATCAGTGAAATAATCAGTGCCTATTATTTGCGCGTTGTGGCTAAAGATAAGGCTGGAGTTTTGTCTGACATCACCGAAATTCTCGGTGATTTTAATATCAATATTGAAGCAGTTATTCAAAAAGAACCTAGAGTTCATGATGTAGAACAGAATCTGTCGGTTGTAATTCTCACTGATGAAATTAAAGAATCAGTAATGAATACTGCTGTTGAAAAAATCGAGGCGCTAAATGCTATTGGTGGTAAAGTTGCCCGGATTCGTATGGACCGGCTTGAAGATTAATAGTCGCAAGTCGCAAGTCGCAAGTCTCAAGAGGTTCAGGTAGGCCGGAAGAGCGCAGCGATGTCCGGCATGATAAAAGTCAAAAGCCAAAAGCCAAAAGTTAAAAGTTAAAAGTTAAAAGTTAGAAACAGGAAAACAGTGTGAGATACATTAGCACCCGGGGAAAATCACCGGCACAATCATTCGAGGACGTACTGCTGACCGGTCTGGCACCGGATGGCGGATTATATATTCCAGAAACTGTTCCTCAGGTAAGCCGGGAGCAGATGCTGTCATGGAAAAATCTCGGCTATGCCGAATTAGCCTTTGAGATAATTAGTCTTTACACCGCTGATTCGATGCCGAAAGACGATCTCAGGGAAATAATTAATGAAACCTATAAGGTGTTTTCGCATCCAGAAGTAGCTCCTCTGAAAAAGCTGGGCGAGAAAGAATATGTGTTGGAGCTTTTCCATGGACCGACCCTGGCGTTCAAGGATTTTGCTTTGCAATTACTAGGTCGTTTACTGGATTATTTTCTGTCCCGCCGACAAAAACATGTGGCGATTTTAGGCGCGACTTCCGGTGATACCGGCTCAGCGGCGATGGAAGGTTGTCGTCATTGTGAATTTGTGGATATGTATATTTTATATCCGCACAATCGTGTGTCTGAAGTTCAGCGCCGGCAGATGACAACTATTCAGGGTGACAACGTGAATAGTCTGGCAATAGAAGGAAATTTCGATGATTGTCAGAATATTGTCAAAAAGGCTTTTTCGGATCAGAGTTTTCTACCCGATGGTTACCAGCTGGTTGCGGTCAATTCAATAAACTTTTCTCGCATCATGGCGCAAATTGTTTACTACTTTTACGCCGCATTGAAGTTTATTGATACGGATGAAGCCGTCTCGTTTTCAGTGCCTACTGGTAACTTTGGCGATATTTATGCAGGCTATTTGGCGAAAAAGATGGGTCTACCTATAGATCGTCTGATTATTGCCACCAACAAGAACGATATCCTGCACCGTTTTATGAGCAAGAATCAGTACAATCTTGGGCAGCTTGAATCCAGTTTATCCCCTAGTATGGATATCATGGTCTCCAGTAATTTTGAACGTTTTCTATTTGACTTGTTTAAGGGCGACACACAGCGCGTCGAAGCTTTTGTCACCGGGCTGGATCAGAACGTGCAACAGGTTAGCGAGCAAGAGTGGCAATTTGCCAAATCAATTTTCGACAGTTGTCGTGTTGATGATGACACAACCTGTGCGACTATCCGGGACGTCTTTGAGCAGTATAATTATTTACTGGATCCTCACACAGCAACCGGAGTTAAGGCAGCAAGAGTCTGTGACTCTGGAAGTGGAAATCCGGTTATTTGTCTGGCCACTGCGCACCCTGCCAAGTTTGGTGAGGCGATTGAGCGGGCTGGTCTGGAAACACCTGCTTTACCTGAGCATCTATCAGATCTGTTAGAAAGGGAAGAGCGTTTTACTGTTCTGGATGCCAGACTGGATGCTGTGACGGACTTTGTTAAAGGGGCTTTATAAAGTTGCGCTAATTTAGCCTGAGCCTGGTGGTGCTAACACCACATCAAATTCAAGATTCTGTTGGTTACGACGGGTAATAACCTTGACGGTTTCGCCGGGTTGATATTGTTCGATTTCATTGAGCAGATCATCCTGATTGATAATTTCCTTGCCGTTGATTTCAACAATTACATCTCCAAGAAAGATCTCGCCGTTTTTATTGCGTTGCAGGCCGATCATGCCCGCATTTGAAGCTGGCATGTTTGCATAAACACGGTATAGAGGGACGCCCTGAATCCCTCGCTGTCTGGCCCAGTTGTCTGTTAAAGAAAGATCAACACCAATCACCGGCCTCACTTCAACACCATATTGTTCCAGCTGTGGAATAATTTTCTTCACCGTATTAACCGGTATGGCAAAACCGATACCTGCATAGGCACCACTGGGGCTGACTATTTGTGTGTTTACACCAACAAGCTGCCCCATTGAATTAAGTAGTGGGCCACCAGAGTTTCCTGGATTAATAGCCGCATCGGTTTGAATGACTTCCTTGATTGTCCGGTTAGTCATTGAGTTAATTTCCCGGCCAAGGGCACTGACAACACCAACGGTAAGCGTGGTGTCCAGACCGAAGGGGTTGCCAATGGCGATGACCTTTCTGCCTACTTCCAATTGACTGGAATCGCCCAGCGGAAGAGGCTGAAGTAATTCTTTTGGAGCATTGATTTTTAACAGGGCAAGATCCTTGTCAGGAGCCAGTCCAATCAATTCCGCTTGCCAGTGACTCTGATCCTGAAGTGTGATGGTGACGCGATCAGCGCCTTGAATCACATGAGCATTAGTGACAATCAGTCCGGCATCGTTCCAGATAAAGCCGGTCCCTGTGCCTTGCGGGATTTCCTGAACATTAAGCGAAAAAATACCTGTACGACGGTAGGCGTTATTGGTGACATAAACCACAGAAGGGCTGGCACTTTTAAAAATATCGATGGTGTTAGCTTCATCCTCGGTCTGAAAGGTGAGGTAATCAGCCGAGAGAGCGTTGAGTGCCGGAAATATTAATGACACTGCTGTGCAGAGGAAGAAAAATACTACTGTAATACCGCTTTTGATTTTCATGGTCTAAGCTGTTTCCTGGTGCAATTAATTTATAGTGAAATAAACAGTGTTAAAAAAGGACTAAAACAGCGTAGTGCTGTTCCTGATTAATGCTCTACTGGCTTAGGCTGAATATTGGTGAATAAGTTCCTCTTTTCCAAGCCCAAATTCATCTGCATCAGATCTTCTGAGATATACCGATGAGTAAAAGCCATGCCGGCGAATGGCTAAGGTATACTCCATTCTCCTGGCAGAATTAATTAATGTTGAAACTATAGATATGGACACAAGGGGTATTTTTCAAGGCAAAAGCGGATTGTCGGATGTCCGGTCTTTGCAGGATGTCCTTTATTCTTGCCAGAAGTATGCTGAGATGACGGCATTCAGTTGTGAAGGAGAGCGCCTGAGTTACCGGGATTTAGGTGACTTTAGCGTTCAGTTTGCTGCCCTGGGCATCATTAAGGCTGGCATGGTTATCGTCAATATAAACCCTTACACAGCAGCTGAAACAGAACGTCAATTAAAGGATTCCGAAGCCAGAGCATTAATCATTGTTGATGTAAATTAACGGCGTAGAGTATTAATGGACATTCTCGAGAGGCAGGTAAATCAGGAATCAGGACTGGATGAATCGTTGCATCCTGTGCTGAAACGAATCTATGCGGGCAGAGGAGTGGTCACTGAAAAGGATCTGAATCTGGATTTAGCCGGTCTTTACCCACCCTCCTTGTTAAAAAATATTGACCAGGCAAGTGCCTTGTTAGCGCAGGCAATTATTGCTAAAGAAAATATTCTGGTGGTTGGGGACTTTGACGCTGATGGGGCAACTAGCAGTGCCTTGTTTTTGCTTTGTCTGCAGTCTATGGGGCATCAGCGTGTTGGTTTTCTTGTGCCTAACCGCTTTGAATTCGGCTATGGATTGACCCCGGAAATTGTCGCCGTTGCTGCCGAAAGAAAGCCTGACCTGATTGTCACTGTTGATAACGGCATCGCAAGTCATGAAGGCGTTGCAAAAGCCAATAAAGCGGGTATTTCTGTGTTGGTCACCGATCATCATTTGCCGGGTAATTCTTTGCCTGATGCCAGTTGTATATTGAATCCCAACCTCAGCGATTGTAATTTTCCCAGCAAGGCGCTGGCCGGGGTCGGTGTGGTTTTTTATCTGATGTCAGCTTTGCGTGTAGCCTTGCGGGAAAAGAACTGGTTTGAATCCTGTCAGATTGCCGAACCTAATCTGGCCAACTTTCTCGATCTTGTTGCTCTGGGTACCGTCGCTGATGTGGTGCCACTGGATCAAAATAATCGCCGTCTGGTGAAACATGGCCTGGGCATTATCCGCAGTGGAAAAGGGCGTCCGGGCATCAGAGCCTTGCTGGAGGTAGCTGGTAAAAACCCGCAAAGTGTTGTCGCAAGTGATCTGGGTTTTGCTGCTGGCCCGCGCCTGAATGCTGCAGGGCGGCTGGATGATATGTCCCTCGGCATAGCCTGTCTGACTGAAGATAATCCTTCCAGGGCTCGACAAATTGCCCAGCAACTGGATGCCTTGAACCGTGATCGCAAGCAGATTGAAAATGACATGCAGGCGCAGGCAATGCTCGCACTTAGCCATCTTGAGATCACTGAGTTGGATCAGTGTGGTATTTGTCTGTATGACTCAGGATGGCACCAGGGGGTAATTGGAATTCTGGCCTCGCGCATCAAGGAAAAATATCATCGCCCTTGCATCATCTTTGCCGACGCCGGCGATGAGGAAGAGGGTGAAAAAATGATCAAGGGATCAGCTCGCTCAATTGATGGCTTACATATTAGGGATGCGCTGGATGCAGTAGCGACAAGACATCCGGAAATACTCAAGCGCTTTGGTGGTCATGCCATGGCTGCCGGTTTGGCGATCAAGGCGAAAGATTTCCCGGATTTTGTTAAGGCCTTTGAAGCAGTATTATTAGAAGCATTAAGTGAAGAAGTCTTGCAGCAGAAAAAAATGATTGATGGAAAATTAAATGCCGATTGTTTTTCGCTGAGTTTTGCAGGGGTCTTGCGTGATGCTGGACCCTGGGGACAACATTTTCCGGAGCCAGAGTTTCTGGGAGAATTTTTAGTGATTAACTCTCGGGTGGTAGGGGAGAAGCATTTGAAATTGACTCTGCAGATACCTGAGTCAGAAAATTTAATTGATGCGATTGCGTTTAATACTGCCTCTGCATTGCTGGAGAATCAGCTTGATACAATCACTCTGGTTTATCGATTGGATATTAATGAGTTTCGCGGTAACTGTAACCCTCAATTGCTGGTTGATCAGGTGGTGGATTTCACCTTGGTCTGATGGCAACAAGATGGCCCTTCCCTGGGTGAATCACAGGCAATAAAAAACCCGGCAATTGCCGGGTTTTTTTATAAATCATATTTTTAAAATATGTAGCCGGACTTAGTCTTCCAGGCTTTTGATGTAAGCAGCTACATCTTCGATGGCCTGTTCTGTAGGCAAGGTCATTGCCATAGGCGCCATCTGCATACCAAAGATATCTTTGGGGTTAGTGCCACGAATTCCATTTTTGAAATTCTGTAGCTGACGAATGACATACCATTCTTCCTGACCAGCCAGTGAGGGGGCATTTAATGCCTGCATGCCTTCACCTTGAGCGCCGTGGCATGCGCCACAGGTAGCATAAAGGGTTTGACCACGCGCAGCGTCTCCAGCTGCGAAGGCACTGGGTGCAAACAGAGAAACGAGTGCAGCAATTGCGAATGTTGCTTTTAACTTCATTGGATTACTCCTGATTTAAGATTAAATTATTAAAACCTTGTTTAACTGAACATCAGCTGAATTATTTTTGAAACGCTCACCTTAGCTCGGGGTGTCCTGTAGCTACAGCTTTCCGAAACTTTCCCATTTAAGGAAGAGGCGATAGTTGCCCCTGAAAAGTCTGTAATAGCTAGCAAATAGGAAGTTTGCTTTGTAATTTATATCAGGCTGCTTGGACGGGGCGGGATTATAGCAACATTGCACCAAAATAAAAGTGGCTGAATTCGCTATTTACGCGTTATTACACGTGGTGTCTTGGTCACTTACGCAGTAATATTTGCTGTTTTTTAAACAAGGGAAATAAACATGACAATCAAGTCTGATAAATGGATACGGCGCATGGCGCGCGAGCATGGCATGCTGGAACCGTTTGAGCCTAATCAGATACGGGAAGTAAATGGCAAACCCGTCATTTCATACGGAACATCCAGCTATGGCTACGATGTTCGCTGTGCCTCTGAGTTCAAGATTTTCACCAATGTACATACTTCCAGCGTGGTAGATCCAAAGAATTTTGACGAAAGCAGCTTTGTCAGTATCAATGAGGATACCTGTGTCATTCCCCCAAATTCCTTTGCTCTGGCCCGGACAATAGAATACTTTCGTATTCCGTCCAATGTCCTGACGGTTTGTCTGGGTAAATCCACCTATGCCCGTTGCGGCATCATTGTCAATGTCACCCCGCTGGAACCCGAGTGGGAGGGACATGTGACACTGGAATTTTCCAATACCACACCGCTTCCCGCGAAAATTTATGCCCATGAAGGCGTGGCCCAGATGTTGTTCTACGAATCCGATGAACAATGTGAAGTCACCTACAAGGATCGCAACGGCAAATATCAGGGACAGACTGGGGTCACTCCCCCTAGATCCTGAACAGGGCACGGACGTTTCATAATCAGTGCCATTTATTTGCACCGTTAAGCGTCACTATCTCTTTGATTTTTCGGTATAATCGCCGGCCTTTAATAGCTTGTAACTGTAAGTAGGCACTGAACATGCTTGAAGTACGCGGCCTGTATTGTGAGCGGGATGAACGAATTCTATTCAAGGATTTGTCGTTTTCTATTGCTCCGGGCAAGGCCCTGCAGATACAAGGTTCCAATGGTAGCGGCAAAACGACCTTGCTGAGAATCCTTTGTGGTCTGAACAGTGATTTCTCAGGTGAAATTCTCTGGCAGGAAACACCTGTCAAGCAAGTGCGCAGTGAATTTTGTTCTGATGTTTTTTACCTCGGGCATGCGCCAGCTATCAACAGGACATTGAGTCCCACAGAGAATTTACGCTGGTTTAGTGCATCCCAGGGCAAGACCGGAAATATTGATATCTCGACGGCCTTGGATGAGCTGGGGCTGGCCGGATATGATGACGTACCGTGTTTCATGATGTCGGCCGGGCAACAAAGGCGTGTCAGTCTTGCCCGCATGAAACTTACTTCTGCCAGATTGTGGGTGATGGATGAGCCTTTTACTGCGCTGGACAAACGCGGCGTCAGTGAAGTGGAGCAATTGCTGTCTGATTTTGTAAATGCAGGTGGTAGTCTGATTCTGACTACCCATCACCCCTTGCAAATAGCCTGTGATATAGACGTAATCAATCTTGATTCCAGAGCTCAGGAGTCTGAGTCATGAATACACTCACCAATAAGCCTGCCAGTGAGCTGGGTTTGCTGAGCGTGATGGGAGCAACAATCAGGCGGGAAATGTTGCTGGCCTTTCGCAACCCCGGGGATGTAATTAATCCGCTGATGTTTTTCGTTATCGCCGTGACCCTGTTTCCACTTAGCGTGGGTACAGATGAAAACTTCCTCAGTGCTATCGCTCCAGGGGTTATCTGGGTCACCGCACTGCTGGCAGTGATGCTGTCGATGGACAGTTTGTTTCGGGCCGATTTTGAAGATGGCAACCTGGAACAGTTGTTAATGAGTCCTCAGCCTTTATATTTTCTGCTGCTGGCCAAGATTTTCAGTCATTGGCTGGTCGCCTGTTTGCCAATCATTCTCCTTGCGCCGGTATTGGCGAGCATGTTGTTCATGAGTCCTGAGGGCATGCTGCCTCTGGTCTTGAGCTTACTGCTGGGAACGCCTGTCTTGACTCTGTTGGGCGGGATTGGCATGGCACTGACAGTAGGACTGTCCAGGAGTGGATTATTGTTGGCTGTGTTAATATTGCCTCTCTATGTGCCGGTGCTGGTATTCGGTACCGGGGTGGTTCAGGCAGCTATAAATGGCACTGCTTTTTCCGGTTTGCTGGCGCTGCTGGCAGCGCTGTTCACACTTGCTGTCAGCCTGTCGCCACTGGCGATTTCAGCAGCTTTGAAAATTAGTATTAATTAACGGGTTTGTTAATAAATGTGGCAATGGTTATATAAATTAGGTTCACCAAAATGGTTTTATACCATTGGTAACCGTGTCCTGCCCTGGTTGTGGAGCATCACTGGCCTGTTGCTGGTCGTCGGTATTATCTGGGGCCTGGGCTTTTCCCCGCCGGATTATCAGATGGGGGATAACTACCGCATTATTTATCTGCATGTTCCTGCCGCCGGCCTGATGAAAGGCAGCTTTTATATGATGGCTCTGTGTAGCGCGGCCTTGCTGATCTGGAAAATTAAAATGGCGGACATTGTGGCTAAAGCGGTTGCACCAATTGGGGCAATGGCTACGCTACTGATGCTGGTGAGTGGCTCGCTTTGGGGAATACCCACCTGGGGGACCTGGTGGATATGGGATGCCAGACTGACCAGCTCCTTGCTACAGTTTTTTATTTTTGTGGGCATTATTGCTCTGCGCTCGGCTATTGAGTCACGTGATTCGGCGGCGAAGGCCTGTGCTGTATTGACACTTGTGGGTCTGGTGAATATCCCGATTATCGAATACTCCGTGGAATGGTGGAATACCTTGCACCAGGGTGCCAGTGATCTGTCCTTGCGCGATTCATCCGCCAACCCGCCAGAAATCTGGATTCCGGCGTTTTTTACTGGTTTCGGGTTTATTGGTCTGTTTTTTATAGGTCTTATTCTGCGTAGCCAGAATGAGATTTTGTTGCGAGAAAGACGCTCCCAATGGGTGAAGGACTTGTTGTTGGGTGATAATGCGAAAGCGGACACAGTGTCAGGGATAGATACCAATGCCTGAATTTCAGTTCAACAGCCTGGCAGAATTACTTAACATGGGCGGTTATGCGCAATATGTGTGGCCAGTGTATCTGTTTTTTTTGCTGTTTTTCCTGGTCACGGTAGTACCACCTGCATATTCCCGACGTAAGATAGTAAAACAAATCAAAGCTCGTCTAAGACGCGAGGAGAATCAGTAATGTTAGCGCATCGACAGCAGAAGCTGGCTATAGTGTTGTTTATCATTTTTGGCTCAGCACTGGCTATAGGTCTCGTCTTGTTTGCCCTCAAAGAAGGTATCAATGTGTTTTACACCCCGACGGAAATATCCGCAGGTGAGGTGGGCCAGGGACAGAGCTTTCGAGTTGGCGGCATGGTGAAAATGGGCAGCCTGGTCAAGGAGGGTCTTGAGGGGGCAGAGGTGAATTTTCTTGCCACGGATTTCTGCAATGATGTGCTGGTGAGTTATACCGGACCGTTACCAGATCTGTTTCGGGAAGGCCAGGGCGTTGTCGCTGACGGTTCCCTGGATAACGCTGGGACATTTAAAGCAACCCAGATTCTGGCAAAACATGATGAGAATTATATGTCCGCAGAAGTAAAAGCATCACTCGATGCTGCTGAATCAGCATCCATAGAGGTATGTCATCAATGATTCCTGAACTAGGTAACTTTTCCCTGGTACTTGCTTTAAGCCTGGCTTGTTTATTGAGCGTTCTGCCGATGGTAGGCG
The DNA here is from genome assembly GCA_963925675.1 of uncultured Pseudomonadales bacterium. Taxonomy (GTDB): domain Bacteria; phylum Pseudomonadota; class Gammaproteobacteria; order Pseudomonadales; family Pseudohongiellaceae; genus Eutrophocola. Next base: position 13,560 of record CAWUSW010000031.1, on the reverse strand, counting down.
TTTACCGGAATAACCCCATGTTGATGACCTTATCGCGTCCCTTGTGTTCGGGTATCTGGGTTTTCATGGTGATAAGTTTTGCCTGCCTTGCCTGGGCATTTCTGCATGATGATTTTTCTGTTGCCTATGTTGCACGTAATTCAAATACCCTACTGCCCTGGTATTACAAGTTCACAGCTGTCTGGGGAGGCCATGAAGGCTCACTGCTGCTCTGGGTATTGATGGTGGCGAGCTGGACCTACGCTGTGAGTTTGTTCAGTCGTAATTTGCCCCTGGATATTCTGGCAAGAGTGCTGGCAGTGATGGGTATTATCAGTGTCTGCTTTTTGATATTCATGCTACTGACGTCCAATCCTTTTGATCGTTTGATGTTAAATACTCCGGCAGAGGGAACAGACCTTAATCCCTTATTGCAGGATTTCGGGCTAATCGTGCATCCGCCTTTTTTGTATATGGGCTATGTAGGGTTCTCGGTGGCTTATGCTTTTGCTATCACGGCATTATTAACAGGGAAACTTGATGCTGCCTGGGCACGCTGGACCAGGCCCTGGACCAATATTGCCTGGGCTTTCCTGTCCATAGGCATCGCGCTGGGTAGTTGGTGGGCTTACTACGAACTGGGCTGGGGCGGTTGGTGGTTCTGGGATCCAGTGGAAAATGTTGCTTTCATGCCATGGCTGGTAGGCACCGCACTGATTCACTCTCTGGCGGTCACGGAAAAACGCGGGGTATTTAAAAGCTGGACAGTATTGCTGGCAATTGCTGCATTTTCACTGAGTCTGCTGGGCACATTTATCGTGCGTTCCGGACTTCTTACTTCGGTGCATGCCTTCGCTGTAGATCCTGAAAGGGGGCTGGTACTGTTGACCATCTTGCTACTGGTCATAGGTGCATCCCTGTTTTTGTATGCATTACGCGCGCCAGTGGTAAAAGGTAATGCCAGTTACACAGTAACTTCCCGGGAAGTATTTTTGCTGATAAACAATATTTTGCTGGTGGTTGCTACCGCCGGTATTCTATTGGGCACGCTCTATCCACTAATTCATGCGGCCATTAATGGTGAAGATCAACCGGTCTCGGTAGGGGCTCCCTACTTCAATACTATTTTCCTGCCCTTGATGGGAATTCTTGTTGCTTTTCTGACGGTGGGTTCCATCTCCAGATGGAAAAAAACATCATTATCTTATTTAAAAAAGCAGTTGCTGAAAGTCGCCGTGGCGAGTGTAGCCCTTGGTATCTTAGTGCCATTGATCGTTACACGCGAAGTCAATATCGGGATTTTCGTGGCAGTAACGCTGGCCTTCTGGATAGTGTTTGGTATTGCCCGTGATATCCAGGTTAAGACGTCAAACAAGGAGTCACTATTACAAGGATTGAAAAGCCTGAGTCTGAGTTACTGCGGTATGCAGATTGCCCACTTTGGCATGGCGGTGATTATTCTGGGGATTTGTCTGACCAGCCACTACAGCGAAGAGCGTGATGTACGCCTGGCACCTGGAGAAAGTATTGAAATTGGCAGTTACGAATTTATTTTTGAAGGCGTGTCGCCAATACAGGGGCCCAATTACACGGCCGATGCCGGTGAGATTACGGTACTTAAAAATGGCAAGTCGTATTTAACCCTGACTCCTGAAAAACGTACTTATCGTGCCACAGGCAGTGTGCAGACTGAAGCAGATATCGATGTGGGATTTTTTAGAGACCTTTTTGCTGCATTGGGAGACCCCCGTGGTGACGGTGCCTGGGTAGTAAGAATCCATATGAAACCTTTTGTGTTCTGGATCTGGCTCGGAGCTTTCCTGATGGCGGCAGGCGGGTTTACCGCCATTCTCGATAAGCGCTACAGGGTGAAGGAAGTAAAAACAGAAAAAGAACCGGTCAGTCAAGCCGATGCTGCAATCAATACCGCGCCTGACCTTGCCGGTGAGACGGGTTAAGCAAAATGAATAGACGCGTAAAATTATTCATTCCTGTTGCGCTGTTCCTGACCATGGCAGGGTTTTTAATGTTCGGCTTAACCCGTGATCCGAATGTTGTCCCTTCTGCCTTGGTGGACAAACCTTTTCCTGAATTCAGCTTGCCCAGTCTTTATGCGCAGCAGGGTAGCTTCTCGAGAGAGGATATTCTGGGGAAAATTCTCATAGTTAATATCTGGGGTTCCTGGTGCATACCTTGTCATATAGAGCATCCTTTTTTACTTGAGATGAGTGAAAAGGAGCCGGATATCACATTTATAGGTATCAGCTATGATGATTCTATTGCAGAAGACCGGCTTTTTCTGGAAGAGCGGGGCAATCCATTTGATCGTAATGTCGTGGATTTTGGCAGTTCTTTAAGAATTGATCTTGGCGTTACCGGAGCCCCTGAAACATTCCTTGTTGATCAAAATGGCATGATTCTATTCCGACATATTGGTGCTATCGACAGAGCTGTGTGGGATGACAGTTTTGAACCTCTGTTGGAAAAAATTAGGTAATAGTTACAAGTTACAAGTTACAAGTTACAAGGTACAAGGTACAAGGTACAAGGTACAAGGTACAAGGTACAAGGTACAAGCTTAGGCTGGATAAGCGCGGCGCCATCCGACAGAAGTTAGAAGTTAAAAAGTTGAAAGTTGAAAGTTGAAAGTTAAATATGATATTAAGAAAGTTCATCTGTGCGATTCTCCTGCTGCTTTTTGTTGCGCCTGTTTTTAGTGCGATTCAGGAATATGCGTTTGAGTCCGAGCAGGAAGAAGATCGCTTCAAAAAGCTCACTTATGAAATGCGCTGCCCCAAATGTCTGAATTCCAACCTGGCGGGATCTGATGCACCTATTGCGGCTGATTTGCGCCAGGAAATATATAGGCAGATTACTGAAGGACGCAGCAACGATGAAATTATTGATTTCATGAGTAGTCGTTATGGTGATTTTATTCTTTATCGTCCCAGGCTTACCCTGGCTACTTTTTTTCTCTGGTTTGGACCAGCGATCTTGTTGCTGGCAGGGCTTTTCATTGTCAGACGCATGCTGCTGGCCAGTGCGTTGGTGCAACAAAATGAAACAGCGCTATCCACTGATGAGCAAGAAACCCTTCGCAAACTTCTCAAAACCAAATCGGACTGATTATTCATGACTACCTTCTGGTTATACAGTGCCATTCTGCTGCTCATTGCCTTGTTGTTTATTCTTGTCCCTGTGTTGCGATACCGGCCGGTGATAAAAACGGCTGACAGTGAAATACGTAAACAAAAGAATATTGAAGTGTTTCAGCAAAGTCTTGCCGAGCTTGAACAGGACAGAAAAGAAGACATCATCACTGCCGATGAGTTCGAAAAACTGAAAACAGAATTGCAGCGTAGTTTCATGAGCGACATGGATGATGAGAAGTCCAGACTGCAGGCTAATTCGGGTAAAACTAACAAACTCATACCAATATTGTGCCTGCTGTTTGTCCCTCTGTTCAGTTATTCCCTGTACGAAGTAGTGGGTTCTGCCAGAGACCTGGAATTGCCACAAATTCTGCAGGCACTTGGCGAGGCAGAAACAGCGGAACAACAGCTAGAGGGCTTGAATCGTCTTGCAGAAGTATTGCAGGATCGTTTTGACCGCCATGATGATGATATCCAGAACGGTTATATGTTGGGGACTTTATACCTGGAGCTGGAAAGTTTTCCCGGTGCGATAAGAACCTTTCGTGCCATGACAGAAGTGATGGAAGCCAGTCCTGATAAAGCGACAGTGCTGGGACAATTGGCGCAGTCCATGTACCTTGCTGCCGAATCGCAAATTACAGCGGAGGTTCAGCAGGTGATTGATGAGGCCTTGTCAATGAACCCAAATGAATATGCAGTGATGAGTTTGCTGGCCATTGAATCATTTATTAATGAAGATTTTTCCCAGGCTTTGACCTATTGGCGCAAGCAGTTATTACAAATGGATGCCAATAGTCAGCAAGCCGTAGTATTAAGAAGTCGTATTGAGCAGGTTGAAGCCCTGTTGCCGGAGTTTGCCGCTAGCGGTGATAGGATTGAGGCGACTGATGGTCCATCGGTGACTCTGCTTATCGATATAGATGATTCCGTTAAGGATCTGTTGGATGATTCCATGCGGCTTTTTGTTTATGCACGAAATCCCGCTATGCCAATGCCGCTTGCTGCGGATAATCTTGCATTGCCTGAGTTTCCCTTTGAAATCACACTGGACGATTCCATGGCAATGATTGCCAACATGACTTTGTCCACTGCACAGAACGTGTTGGTAGGCGCACGACTTTCACGCTCAGGAGGGGCTATAGCCCAGCCCGGTGATATTCAGGTAGTTTCTGAATCTTTTGTTCTTGCCGATCAGACAGGGCCCATAACACTGACGATAAAAGACATCGTTCCCTAAAATTCTCAATATAGTTTTATGAAGCTTATTTATAAAACTGTTTAAATAACTTTGCTTGGAAAAGGATAAATATCTGCCCTATGTCGTCTGGGTCAGCAGGTAAATTTTCATCGCTGCGTTCTGCTTTCTCTAATCGAAATTATGCGATTTATATGAGTGGAAACAGCATTTCTCTGATTGGCTTTTGGATGCAGCGATTGGCTGTATCCTGGCTGGCATGGGTGTTGTCTGAATCTGAATTCTGGGTTGCGGCGGTTGCATTCGTTGAAATTGTCCCGTTGATTTTAATCACACCTATGTTTGGTGTTTGGGCTGATCGCTTTGACCGCAAGACCATGGCGGTGATTGCCCAGATTTTGATGATGCTGCAAGCATTTTTTTTGTTTTTTCTGGCCTGGCTTGATCTGCTCACCATTGGCTTATTATTTTGTCTTGCCCTTGCTGAGGGCGTGCTTCAGGCAGCTTACCAACCAATTCGTCTGTCAATAATTCCCAATCTGGTCAAGAAAGAAGACCTGGTCAGTGCCGCTGCATTTACGGCGGTAGCATTCAATGTGGCGCGTTTTGTCGGGCCGGCTTTGGCCGGCGTAGTGATGACCTTGTCCAGCCCGGCAATGGCGATATTGTTTAATGCCGTGAGTTATCTGCTGATTGTTATTGCCTGGTGCTTTATCAAGGTTCCTCTGCGGGTTAAAAGAACCGAAGCCCATTCATTTACCGGTGATATTCGTGCCGGATTCTTTTATGTGTTGGATAAAAAAGCCCTGTTGTATTTATTTGTTCTGCTCACTGTGGTTTCCCTGTTTATCAGACCAGTGGCATTTATGTTGTCGGCATTTGTAGGGGCAGTATATGAATCAGGTGAACTTACTCTGGCTCTGTTCACCTCTGCAATGGGTATAGGTGCCGTGCTGGCAGGACTCAAGTTGTCCATGGACGGGCAAACCCGTGGTCTGGTCAGGGATATCCTGTTGATGACACTGGTTGCAATCATTGCCCTGATTGCCTTTGCCGCAATTAAAACTACCTGGCTGGCGACAATGTTGCTGTTCATATTTGGTTATGCAGTCACTATTGGCAGTGTGGCAGGACAGACGCTGGTGCAAAACAGTATTGATGATGAGATGCGGGGCAGGGTACTGAGCTTGTGGGCAGCCTTTACACGTGGAGCTCCGGCAATAGGGGTATTGTTAATAGGCTGGTTTTCCAATCAGTACGGTTTGATGATTCCGAACATTATTTCGGCCTTGCTCTGTTTTGTCGGCTTGCTAATCATGATGGGGAAAAGACGCGAGATGCGTGCTTTTTTCGAAGTATAAAACGGCAAGTCAGGCAGGCAGAATTTGTGTATCATTTTGCAGAACCAAGCTCAGGCAAACATTATGAATCATAGTTCGGCTTTTACCCCATCACGCATCAGAATTCACGGAATCACCTTCCTTTGTTTTTTATTAGTCAGTGCTGTTTCGCAGGCGCAGCAATGGCAAGTGGGAAGGTCATCAAGTGGAGCTGTGATAGCCGCGATCGGTTACCAGGTCGATGAGCAATCGAGGCCTACTGTTGTGCTAATCGGCGGCCTTGATGGTAGCGGTGAATCAAGTGCAAAAGTGCTGACTGAATATGAACGTTATCTGGAACGGCCCAAAGCAGAGCAGTCTTTTAATCTAATAGTTATACCTGATGCTAATCCAGATGCTGAGCAATTGCAGTTTCCTCCCGTTGGCAGGGGCTATTCAGACAATCCTGTTTCCTTTGCACTTTGGCGCTGGCTTGGCACTCATGGCCCGGACCTGGTGTTGATTGAAAGTAGTATTGATTTTGATCTTGCTGATGCCTTGAGCAATACAGTGGTTGCAGGTGTTGGTTATGTGCCTGCTCTGCATTTGTATAACAAGCCTGAAGAGTTGAGCATGATCTTGGATGAGCTGGATAATCTGCCATATTCTGCGGCCCATGAAATGCTTGATCAACGTCTGATGCGCTCACCCACACAATTTGCAGAACAACTTGCTCGTTATTATGGGCATGATTTTTCATGGCCGGTATACATTCCAGGTATGGCGCTGATTGGCAGAATGCGTCTGGGTTATCTTGCTGACGTTACGCAGGTCATCAGTCCTTATCTGAACGGGGAAGTCATCAATATAAATTCATCACTGGTTACGGCCGGTCATCTGGTGTTTGCCGAAATGGCCGAACGTACCGGGGATCAGGCATATCTGGCACTGGCAAAAGGTGCTGCTGATATGGGTTTTGATGCTGACGGCAATATGCTGGAAGCGATGCCTATGCATGGAGAGATGAGTGATGCTTATTTTATGGCGACCCCTTTGCTCACCAAAGTGGGGAAACTCACTGGCGAAAAGAAATATTTTGACCTGGCTATACGCCATATTCGCTTTATGGAAAGGCTCGTTCATCGCCTTGACGGTTTATACCGTCATTCACCCCTTAGCGATGCGGCATGGAGTCGGGGTAATGCTTTTCCCGCCCTCGGGCTGGCGCTGGCCTTGAACGACTTTCCAGAGGATCACCCGGATTACCCGGAATTGAAGTCCCTATACCGGTCTCTGGTAGAAACCTTGGTGCAATATCAGGATATGGATGGCATGTGGCATGAGGTGATTGACTATCCTGGCTCTTATGCTGAACTTAGTGCCACGGCTATGATCGCCACCGCGATTAAACGGGGAGTATCAAAGGGCTGGCTGGATGAAGATTATTTGCCCGTAGTGGACAAAGCCTGGCGTGCAGTGCTGATGCGCAGCAGTTCACAGGGCTACTTTGTCAATGTTTGTGAATCGACAAATAAGCAGCAAACGCTGGAAGATTACTTGAATCGTGAAGCCCTGACCGGCCCTGATGAAAGGGCCGGAGGGATGCTGATGATGTTTGCCACTGAAATGGCAGGATTACGCTGAGATTTTTTTCAAAAAGCTTTAGCTTAATTTCCGGTAAGGATTTCTTCTGGCCTTAATAAGCTCAATTTACCTTTCGCTTTGTTGATCACTTTCATAAAAGATTCAACCAGCGTTTCATTTTTAAAATCAGCAAATTCACCGGCATCCATAAACATGCCATGTTCTTCGCAGACTTCATATTGGATATGCTGTTGATCTGGGTCGTTGACTGTATCCATCAACTTGTCACAGCGAGGGCAATTAACTTCTGTGTTGAGGTTTTGTTGCTTACCTACAGCCCGATCACCGCTGTCCAGAAAATCTGACATCCAGTCATCTTTCAGTTTTTCCGCTTCGCCGTTATCAAACCACAAGCCACCGCAAGCGGTGCATCTGTCAATGGTTACTGCGCCTTGCAGGGTAGTCGTTGAATGCTCCTGCATTGCACCATTACATTTCGGACAATCCATCAAAATCTCCTCGCGATGTATTTACTGTTTTTTTATCAGGAATAATTAAAGTATAAAGCCGTTGGGGAGTAAACCTATTTGTGGGACTAATCCGCGGATAGGAGTCAGTCTTGGGGTTCATCCTGTTGTGGTTTGTCTGCACGTTCCAATGCCAGCTTGGTAAATAATGGGCCAAGGACTTCGAAAATGATGGTTGCACAGATAACTACCGACAATAAAACCTCGCCATATTGCGGAAAATAATTCGCAGCAACCAGGGCCATACCCAGTGCAGCACCAGCATGAGGAAGCATGGCAAGTCCCAGCCAGCGGTTTATTTTTGGGGCGCATTTTCCGATTTTGCCGCCAAAGTAACCTCCGACTATTTTACCCAGACAACGAAATCCGATATAGCACGATCCAAGCACCCCGATAGTCTGCAAGGTAAACAAATCAAGCGAGGCTCCGGCAAGGACAAAGAATACGGAGAGCACTGGCCATTCCATGCCTTCTATTTCGTGAAATGGGTAACTATGATGTTTGGCAAAATTTGCCACCATCATGCCCATGATCATGGTGGCGATAAGAAAGCTGACTTCAAGCCACAATGCCAGTCCGCCGCATAACAGCACAAGCCCCATAGCCTCTGAGCGCATTGGCTGTCCCTGTTTGATGCGTCCGGTCAGAAAGGCTGCCGGAATGCCAATTGCTACGCCCAGTAAAATAGCGCCTCCCAGTTCATGCAGGCTAAAAAGAAAAAGAGACAAGCCGCTGGAAACAGTAGTCAGGGCTGTAACAATGACCAGGCCGATGCTAAACAGTATCAGGCCCCAGCCATCATCCAGGGCAACAGAGGCAATTAGCAGGCGGGAAAAGGGGGTGTTCTTTTCGGATTCAAGAATCACATCAACAGTGGCAATGCCATCGGTAGCGGTGGCAATACAGGCAAGGAGAATTGCCAAAGGCAGATCAACCTGAAGCAGGATAAGTCCCAGAAAAACTACAATACCGGTGATGATTGCGCCAATTAATGAGACAGAGAGGATGGCGCGGCCATTTTCGTCGAGGGCTTTGGGTGTAAATTTGCTACCAAGCAGGAATCCAACCATCACCAAGGCTATTTGTGCCACGATTTGAAACTGATCGAGGAAAAAGGCGGGGATAATATTGAGTATCGAAGGGCCGATAATGGCGCCAAATATAATCAATAGCGAAACGCGTGGCAGGGAGGTGCGTTTGCCCAGCATATCGGTGCCTAGTCCCAGGAGAAGGATGCAGCCGACTGTGATCAGGACTTCGTGATTTCCATTCATTGGCTCAAGGAGACTTCTTTTTCAATCTATTAATCAGTTAAAGGTGCCAATTGCCATTTCCAGGCGCAAAACAATATAGGGTGTTCCTTGCCGGGGAAGATTGACAGCTTCCTTGCGCCAGGTGTATCCAGGTTCTATTTCCAGGAACAGCCATTTTCTGGCGACACTTTTTCTAAGTCGGAATCCAAGATCATAACTAACGACAAATCCGGGGCTGGTTTCTCCGTTAATGCGTGCATACCAGGAAGTCGCGCTCTGGTTTGAGTGTAACTGTAGAAACTCAAACGATGAAGTGTATTCGGCGCCGGTATAGCTTTCCTCAAAGCGCAGATCGTTAGTCCAGCGCACCAGGGAAGACTCATTGATTACCCGGTCAAGCTGATAGCGCGAAAAAGTGCCCAGCCCATCACCATCCTTGAAGTACAGAGACTGAGTGAAGCGATTAACAGTCTTGCCTTGGGAAACAGGATCATAGCGATAGCGCATACTTGCCCGTCCTTTGAGACCTGAGCGCAAACCTACGCGGAAATACAAATGATGTGCTTTTTGCTCGGCAATATTAACTTCCAGGTTTACCCGGGTTGTTTCTTCCTGGGTTATTGAGGCTGAGTTTCGTGTGTAATAACTGGTCCCATCACCATCTTCTTCTGAAAAAATCAGACTTATGCGTTCATTAATTCGCGGCAGATATACTTTGCCCCTTAAGCGCAGGCCGCTGTCCAGGCCATCAATTTCATTCCAGGATTCGATACTGGTAAGACGCAGAGCTGAGTAAGCTGCATCTATATCACTGCGCTGGACACCAAAGAATCGGTCCAGCTGATTGGCCAGGGCATTAGCAGAATCTGAAGCAAAAGACTGGGTTTGATCCAGCCAGCCAAGGCCAAAAACAGGCGGCGCGTTTTCCTCACTAATACTCTGCGAGAGCTCGGTGTCAGCAGTAGCGGTGATTTCAGCGGCGAATAGCGGTGATGTTGTCAGCAGCACACTGATCAGGAAAGCTGACAGGCGGTATCTCAGCGCATGAAAGATTTGTATGTGTGTGTTCATATCGTGACACTTTAATTAAGCACCGGTTTGCATACAACAGGCAATTCTCCTTTATTGTTTATGCTCAATAACTGATTGAATTTAAAACACTATGTCTGGAATAAGCAGGGAATAAGACTTACTATCAAGGGTTAAATTTAATACGTTTGTTTGCACATTTTTTCAATGAAACGTGATTACAATACAAGTGCAGGCCCAGGGGACGGATTTCTTCGTAACTAATTGAATAGAAACAGTTATATTAAGGCTGTCTCGGTAAAGTTAGGGCAATCCTTACTGTAAGATTGATAAGCAATTATGGGAAAAAGATGAAGACAATGCTCAAAATAATCACTGCAACTGTACTGCTAATGTCAGCGGCTACCACATGGGCTGCAGAAAACTTCAGTATTTCGACCATTTCTGAGCATATTTATCTGCTTAAAGGACCTGAGGCGAATACTTTAGTGGCGGCTGACACTGATGGTCTTATTCTGTTTGACGGCGTGCCCGCTCAGTATGCTCGTGAATATTTGGGTTTTGTCAGGGAAGAGACCGGAGTCGACAATATCAAGACACTTGTCCTTAGCCACTGGCATCCCGAGGTGACTGGTTTGAATTCGATTCTTGGTCCCCAGGGCGTGGAAATTATCGCCCACGAAAACACCAGGCAGTGGCTGGGCACAACTATTCGAGAACGAGGAGAAACTATCGTTCACACGCCTATGGCGGCGGAACAATTACCTAATCGTACTTTTTACTGGGGGGAGCTCAGCGTTCCCTTCAGGGATGACACAATTGAAATTGCCTATTTACTGCAATCACATACTGACGGCGATATTTATGCCTATATCAAGGACGCCAATGTGCTTTATACCGGCCCGGCAATTCTCGCAGATAGCTGGGCGACAGTGGATGAAACGACCAATGGTTTTATCGGCGGCTTAACCGATGCCTATGACACGTTGGGAAATCTAATTGATGAAAATACCATCATTGTTCCAGCCAGTGGCAAGCTGTTAAACAAAACCGAATTTGACGACCAGGATGCCCTGTATGAATCCCTGAAAGCCGAAATGGTGACTTTACTCAGGCAAAGCCGCAGTGCTGAGGAAGTCGTCATCGCCAATCCTGCATTGGGTCTAAAACCGGAGTGGGGCGATCCCTCGGAATTTCTGGATGAAGGCTTTCGAAGTTTTTACGGACATTTGAGAAACGGTCGGCAAATTGGTGGAGGTTTTCCCTGAGAGCTGAAAGCTGAAAGCTAAAAGTGAAAAGTGGTAGGCCGGAAGAACGCAGTGATGTCCGGCATGAAAGCCAACAAATGAAAGTTAAAAGTTAAAAGTTAAAAGTTAAAGAGAATAATTTCTCGAATAGCAGGGCAAGAGATATTTACTTTATGAAAGCGATATTTGCTAAAACCTATTTATTCAAACTGTCAGTGATCACAATGATGGCACTGCCATGGACGGGTATATTTGCCGCGGCCACCGATGAGGCTATTGAAATAGCTCACAGCTTTGAGCGTTTTAATGAGTCAGATGAATATTTTGGCTTTCTGCAAGGCAATTGCATGGATTGCCATAACTTTGAAGATTGGGCGGGTAGTCTTGCCTTTGATCTGATGACGGCGGAAGAAGTGGCAGATAATGTTGACGTCTGGGAGAAAGTTGTCCTGAAATTGCGTGGACGTCTGATGCCACCTGCAGGTGGAGACAGGCCTGATAATGCAGACACCGACGATTTTGTCAGCTGGCTGGAAAACTACCTTGATCATGCCGGCGCTCAGGAAAAGCATGTTGGTCATGTAGGTATGCATCGTCTGAATAGAAAAGAATATGCCAATGCGATTCGTGATCTATTAGGCATTGAGGTTGATGCAAGCGCTTTACTGCCAAATGATGACTCAATAGAAGGCTTTGATAATGTCGCCGAGGCTTTGAGAGTTTCCCCGGCTTTTCTTGAGCAGTCGATAAATTCTGCCAGGGTGGTGGCTACCCAGGCGATTGGTAATCCCAATGCCCGACCAGGGGGGGCTACTTACCGTGCCAGGGGAAATCAGTATGCCCATCTAGACGGTTTGCCTTTGGGAACTCGCGGCGGCCTTGCGGTTGAACATTATTTTCCGGCAGATGGCGAATACATGCTCAATATCAGTAATTTGGCGGCCAGGCTTTGGGTTTTCAATCAGGAATTCTCCCATACTGTCATTGCGACTTATGATGGTGAAAGGTTCTTTGAGTACGACGTCGGTGGCGGAGAATCTCTCAGAGCGATTGATCAGATTGGTGATACGGCGGTAGATGCGATCAATGCCAAACTGAAAAACATTCCATTTGTCGCAGAAGCCGGCCCACATACTATAGCGGTGACCTTTATTCATCGATCTTTTGCCGAATACGAAGGGCGCCTGCATCGCATGCAGCCTTCTGCTGTTGGTGAGAATGTGATTGGCCTGAATTCATTTGAAATTCAAGGGCCATTCAGTACTTCCGGTCTGAGTGACACGCCAGCACGAAATCAGATTTTTTCCTGCTATCCGGAAAATTTTTCTAATGTAGAAAATTGTGCCCGTGAAATAATCAGTAGCATGGCGAGGAAAGCATTCAGAGGGGAATTGAATGATTCCGATATGGATAAGTTATTACAGGTCTTTAATGAGGCGAATCTGACTCAAGGCTTTGATATTGGTATTCGTCGTGCTCTTACTGCGGTTATTGCCAGCCCAAAATTTCTCTATCGGGTTGAACAGGTACCGGAAGGTGCCTCACCTGATTCAATATATGCCCTGAATGAACATGAGTTAGCTTCGCGTTTGTCATTTTTCCTGTGGAGCAGTATTCCGGATGAAGAATTACTCGACCTTGCTGATGCGGGCAAATTATCCGATGAGAATATATTGTCAGCACAGGTAGCAAGAATGCTAAGGGATCCGAAAGCGCAAACCCTGGCGTCCAACTTTGCCTATCAATGGCTGAACATGGGGGGGTTGGATGAGATCGATCCAGACCCGGTCATTTTCAGAGATATTGATTTTGGAATCCGTGATTTATTCAAGAAAGAAATTGAGCTTTTTATCAACGATATCTTCCTCAACAATCGCGATGTCACGGAAATGCTCAGTGCAGATTACACATACATGAATGAACGCCTGGCATTACATTATGGTGACCAGACGGTAAAAGGTGATGCCTTCAGAAAGGTACCTGTGCTGGACCCGGATCGCTACGGACTTCTGGGCAAGGGCGGTGTGTTAATGGTTTCAGCCTATCCCGATCGCACCTCACCGGTACTTCGCGGGGCTTACGTGCTTGAGCATCTAACCGGGACGCCGCCGCCGTTGCCGCCACCCAACGTGGAAGCATTACCGGAAAACAAAATTGGTGACCCAGTAAAAACAGTGCGGGGTCGCCTGGAAGCCCATCGTGATAATCCCAGCTGTGGAGGGTGTCATGGCATTATCGATCCGCTTGGTTTTGCTCTGGATGGTTTTGATGC
>CAWUSW010000030.1:0-4759 GCA_963925675.1 uncultured Pseudomonadales bacterium | reverse complement strand
TTATCAGAAGTATCGTCGACAATGCTAAAAGTGATAACTATCAATTTTCTTCTTTGGTGATGGGTGTGGTAAATAGTCCTCAATTCCAGATGCGGATGAAAGAGGGTGAAAATACCGATGAGCTGGCGATGAATGATTAAAAGAATTGCAAAATTAGAATATAAAAGAATCTGTATAAGTACTTGAGACAAGATTGAAAACGAGAACAACGATATAAATTAATGCATTCCAATTTTTACGGTTTTTATTAGCTGCTGATGTAATCTTGTTACGTTACATAATTGACGGAGACGACAATGAAATTTATAACCAAAAAATATTTGCCTCGCAGAACTTTTTTGCGGTCAGCAGGTGCCACAGTAGGACTGCCTTTGTTAGAAGCTATGCTGCCGGCGTTAACCCCTTTAGCCAAGGCTGCATCAGCAGCTCCTGCGAGACGATTTGTTGGTGTTTGGCATCCCCATGGTACTGCCCCAGGCTACTGGAGCCCGGTGCAAGAGGGAGCAGACTTTGAGTTTTCCTATACAACAAAACCATTGGAAAAATTGCGTGACAGAATTACTTTGATTAGTGGCCTGGATATACCGGAATGTTATTCAACTGAAGAAGAGCCCGGCGGCAACCATGCAAGGGGAGCCGCCATTTTCTCTGGCGCGAGACCCCGTCGGAATGCTGTAAGCCCCTATCTGGGCGTAACAATAGACCAGCTGATCGCGGAAAAATATGGCAGAGATACTATTTTGTCATCCATTCAACTGGGTGTTGAAGATGCAGGAAATTATGGGAATTGTAACTGGGGTTATAACTGTGCCTATACAAATTCCATGTCCTGGATTTCTCCAACTCAGCCATTGCCGACGGAAATCAATCCCCGAGTAGCTTTCGAGCGTTTGTTTGGTGCGGGGGGCAGTATTGAAGAACGACGTCGAGGCAGGATACTGGATGCGTCAATTCTTGATTCAATTGCAAGCAAGATACCCGAGTTGACAAGGGAGCTTGGCGCAAGCGATAAAATACGCCTGGAAACTTATCTTGATAATATTCGGGAACTGGAACGAAGGATTCAGATTGCCCTGAACAGTTCAGTTGCCGAGCCCACTGAAGAGGTTCCATTTGGTATACCACAAAGCAAAGACGTGCATTTCAGATTAATGTTTGACCTGGTTGCCCTGGCATTTGAAGGTGACCTTACCCGTTCAGCCACCATGATGCTGGGGCGTGACCTGAGTGGAATCAATTATCCTGAATCCGGCTCACAGGGCGCCTGGCATGGGTCATCTCATCACGGTGATAAGCCAGATAATATAGCTAATTACGCCAAGATGAACCGCTACCATGTGAGTCTTGTAGCAGAATTCCTGGAAAAATTAAAAAATATTCCAGATGGCGACGGCAATGTACTTGATAACTCCCTGTTATATATGGGGAGTAATATGGGTAACTCACACAGACATGCCCATGAAAAAGTACCAGTTGTTTTAGCGGGTGGTATTGATGGCACGTTTAAAGGCAACCGTCATATCGTTTTCCCGGATAACACTGAGAAAACTTCAAATATGTTGTTGAGCATACTTCACTTGTTTGGTATTGAACGAAATAGCATAGGTAGCAGCACGGGTCTTTTGCCCATTGCTTGATATTAAGTTAGTACGAGGTTAAGGAATGAGTTTAAGAAATTTCTCGATGTTAACGTCTTTTTTTGCTTTGCTTGTGGTTCTGGTTTCACTTCAGGTAACAGCCCAAATCAGGCCGCCGACATGGCCTGATGTGCCCTTACCGAGTGGGCCAATCAGAGATGTCATTCTGGATAATTGCGTTTCATGTCACGGCATTGACGATTATGCCTTTTATGCATTGGATCTGGATGGCTGGGAAGAATTGCTGGAGACAAAGCATCAGGGTGATTTCTCATATGATCTGGCAAGGTCCGAGGAAATTATGTTGCAGGATTATCTGGTGGCAAATTTTGGCCCGGATTCCATACCCTTTCCCAGAAACTATGTCCCACCGGAAATTACCGAGTTCTTCACTGATGCAGATGCACGAATTTTCATGGAAGTAAGGTGTATCTCCTGTCATACCCTTGACCCGGTTTTTAATGCCAGAAACAGTCCGGAAGGATGGCGCGTATTACTTGTCAGTGAGCGAGAAAGGGGTGCGCGGTTAAATGATGAAGAGCTTGAGCGCCTGGCAGAATGGCTTGGAAGGGCTCGTGGTATTAATTTATTTGAATAACAAAAGAGTTTAAAAATTATTAATCAATTTTTGTGAACCACCAATTCGTTAAGTTCGAGGGTTAGCACAATGCGTCAACTCAATGTTCTATCGTTAAATGTATTTCTCCTGGCATCAATATTCTCTGTTCAGGTCGCAGCAAGTGACATTGCAGATGCAATGCAGCAAGGGGATTTCACTGTTGTCCGAAATTTGATCAACGAAGGGGTGGATGTTAATGAGCCTCAGGTTGATGGTGCTACTGCTCTACACTGGGCATCCCAATGGGATGATGTGAGGACTGCCAGAATGCTGATCAGGGCCGGTGCCGATGCTAATGTTGCAAATCGTACGGCCTCAACACCAGTTCAGTTAGCTGCTATTAACGGCAGCGAAGAAATGCTCGAATTATTACTGGAAGCAGGAGCTGATCCAAATACGCGGGTAACTGATACCGCCGATACGCCGCTGATGATGGCTGCACGTACAGGTATTGTTGGTGCCATAGAGCAGTTGCTGGATCATGGTGCTGACGTTAATGCAATAGAGTTTTGGGGAAGAACTACCGCTCTGATGTGGGCAGTAGCAGAAGGTCATACCGAGGCTGCCGCAATGCTACTTGACCATGGCGCAGAGGTGAACGCCAGAACTATCTTTGTGCCGACTGACACCACCAGAGGCTTTGAGGGCAATGCGCCCAGAGAGCGCCTTGATACGGAACAAGGGCTTGTTCAACATGCCAGCGGTGAGTTAACTGCGTTACATTTCGCCGCGCGAGATGGTTATCTTGAAACAGCTGAACTGCTGCTGGATGCCGGGGCTGATATTAATGCGCTGGTTGCTGATGGTAAAGACGCACTGGGCCTGGCAATTTTTAATGGACATTATGATCTTGCAGCAATCCTTATTGACAGGGGCTCTAATATTAATCAGGCCGATGCGAGAGGCTTCACCCCTCTGTTTTGGGCTGTCGACCGTCGTAATATGGAAACAGCCCCTAATTTTCCCTGGTTGGTAACCGACGATCCATTACCCTTGGTGAGAAAACTACTTGATGCAGGTGCTGATCCGAATCTAATTGTAAATGACACTCCAAGTGCCCGTATGCGTGGCGGTTCGCCGCGTATTGTTTTTGCAACGCCTATAATGAGAGCGGCCTTTTCAGGTGATCTGGAATTGAGCAAGTTATTGCTTGAATATGGCGCTGATCCCTTAATTAAATCCAGTGATAATGAAACCACCTTGAGCGCAGCAGCAGCTACCGGTTTTATTCACGGCTATCACTACCAGACTGAATACAGCGAAAGACTGGAGCTTATCAAATTGCTGGTAGAAGACTATGGCCTGGATGTTAACTGGCATGATGATTACGGTATTACGCCATTGATGACAGCTGGCAATCTTGGTGATGTGCCGATTATTGAATACCTGATTGATAAGGGTGCAGATTTGGGCGATTACGATCTAGGCAAGAAGAATGATGGTGCATTTGGTGCCAGTATTGAACCGCTGATGCCAATAGACTATGCCATCGGTGTGGGTACTTTCCGGCCTAATAATGCCGTTGTAATTAATGAAGCTGCAGTGGAAGTAATGCGACGGGAAATGGAAGCCAAAGGAATTGCTCATACTACGTCAGAATGCACTTTGCGCGGCTTTACTTGTGCTGCAGTAAATATGGATCCAAGGGCTGTTGTGCCATTAAGGATTGCAGAAGCAAGAATGCTGCAAATCGGTCACCAGGTTGATTCATTGACCCAGGGAACAGGCTTATCGGTAGAAGAAGAATGTCTCGATGTGGCATTGCCTTTTGGCGGAGTTGCTGAAGTTTCTGAAGAATGTGCGCAGCAAGCACAAGAGACGAGAGAGAATTAGTAAATAATAATTTGACCATGTTAACGCTTGATAAGCACTGTGGTCATGGTGTGCAGATCTAGAAAGGGTTATTCCTATGACAGATTCACAAAAATAATAGGTTTTGCCAGTCTGGCGTTAAGTGTTGGCGTCAGCGCCCAGTCCATGGGTCCTGTAGCAGGTGATACAGAAAACGGGGCTTTATTGTATTACCAGCATGGTTGTTACGGCTGTCGTGGCTATAGCGGTTATGGTCGTCAGGACGTGGCACCACTTTTACCCTCAACCTGGATGCCTAATTATCCTGTTTATGCCTTGGCTAACGATCAGGTGAGCGATATCTATTCCTAAATTCACGCCATGCCAAAAAATGAACCTGAAGTGCCGGATAGACCAACGCTTCAGGCTATTCTGGAATGTGCCAGTCGATCTTATTCACCCTGATATTCAGTATCTGGACCACGCCTTCCGCCGGGGCCAGGACTTTCTCTACGTCGCACAACCGCGGAAGGGGGACCCTGACCTCTACGGCAAGCCTGTTCAGGATGGTTTTCTCTGAGCGCTGCGTGAGTGAGCTATTTATTCTGAAGAAGTTAATGAAATAGAGACATGTACCTCACCCAATTCTCCTTCGCCAGCATGCTCAATATTTTGACTGCCAGCCTTTAAGCTGAAAGGGATGCTTATGGTG
>CAWUSW010000029.1:0-17807 GCA_963925675.1 uncultured Pseudomonadales bacterium | reverse complement strand
GGCACCTAATACAAATTTTATTAAATTAATATTTATAGAAAATATTAATTTAATTACAAGCTCCCTCAAACTTCCTGTAATAAAGCTTTGAAAATAGTAGCAGATGTCTTTTTTATTTCAAGATAATAAATGTCTTAAATTTACTTTATTAGAAAACACATACAACCAGAGCTCCTGATAACTTTGTTAATTATTATTATTAATAATAATACTTAATGGTTTCAATAATATTTAATTTATAAATACCGATAATTATTATATAAAGTCTTTTTTATGCTTATAAATAAGTTTTATTTATAATTAATATAATTATTCGATTCAACAGAGATTCAAGTAATAAACAGCAGTAGCATATATAGGATCTGGATATATCTCTTTGCTTTCTCCCCCAGCTATAGCAAAATCAGTAACCTGACTCGTATTTGGGTTTTTGCACAGGGAATATTATGCTAATTCACACTATCAAAAATTTGTCACTCTTCAGCACTCTGCTGATCCTTTCATCTCAATGCCTATATGCAGCCGATAACCCCAATATAACTACCGCAGGCGAGCTGGTACTGGAACCCCCTACCCTTATTTCCCTTGGCCTAGAGTGGTATATCGATGGCGACGATGATCGTGATGCAAGCGTGGCTGTAGCCTATCGAGAAGCTGGTGAACGACGCTGGAGCGAAGGCCTACCCTTGATTCGAATACATAACGAGCGTTCTGTTTATGACCAGACTCTGGATTACACGGCGCCCAATATGTTTGCTGGCAGCATCTTTTATCTCGAGCCGGACACTGACTATGACGTACAACTCACCATGAGTGACCCAGACGGCATCACTGGCAATGCCGTGCGTACTGTCACCATGCATACCCGCGCCGAACCACAAGCCTTTACCGGTGGACGCGTTTTACATGTCTATCCTCCTGACCACACCGGTCCGGAACAACAACCTGCCTACCATGGTTTGCTGGGCGCCTATTATATGGCCGGGCTCGGTGGCGACTGGAGTCGCGCCTCTGCACCACGGGTAAAGGCTGGCGACACATTGTTAGTGCATGCAGGAGTCTATAAGGAATTTAACCGGCGCAATTACACCCATGAAATTGATTCGGGTTACACCACCTGCTGCGGTACTACCTGGGATGGCACTTACTATCTGACTGCAGACGGCACCGAAGAAATGCCAATTACCATTAAAGCGGCGGGCGATGGCGAAGTAATTTTTGATGGTGCTGACAACTACGTGTTGTTCAATATGATGGGCGGTGACTGGCATTTATTTGAAGGATTAACCTTCCGCAATACCTCTATTGCTATTGAGGCAGGTATCAAAGGCATTACCGGTGCTGAAGGGCTAATGGTGAAGTACAGCCGCTTTGAGGACGTCTCCACTGCCATCCATAGTGACTGGTCGGGTTCCAATAAATTTTACATTGCCGACAATGAAATGATCGGTCGCCGTCCCCAGGAATTAATGGGCTGGTACAACATTCCACCATGGAATGAGGACCCTGATTTTGAGGAAAAACGCTTGCTTGATTCCTATTATGCCGTGGCAATTTACGGCGCGGGCCATGTCATCGCCTACAACCGGGTCACCGGTTTCCATGATGCCCTCGACCACGCCACCTACGGCATGCCTGATGGCTATCCGAATATCCCGCGCGATCGTATGCCTGTGTCAATCGACATCTACGGCAATGACGTCTCCAACCTCGACGATAACTGCTTCGAAGCCGACGGCTCCATGCACAATATGCGTGTGTTTGATAATCGCTGCTTCAATGTTGCCGTTGGCGGCATGAGTCCGCAGCCGGTTTTTGGTGGACCGGTCTACTTCATCCGCAATGTGGTTTATCACAGCCCCTATGGCCCGGTAAAAATACACGCCGACCCTGCTGGCGTAATTTATTATCACAATACCTATATAGGCGAACTCAGACAGATCACGCCAGCCTCCAACCTGCACTTTCGCAACAACCTGATCTTCGGACAGGGTCGACAGCCTGCTGTAATGGCAATTCGCACTTATACCAATTACTCTTCCAGTGACTACAACGGCTACCGGGTTAATCCGGAATCAGATATTGCTTTTAGCTGGAGCTCACCACCACGCGAAATAGCCAAACAGTATGGTGTACCCCTGGTAAGCAGAGAATATTCCAGTTTTGCTGAATATCAGCAAGGCAGCGGTCACGACGCCAATAGCGTTCTGGTGGATTTTGATATTTTCGTGAATGCACAAATGCCTGACCTTGATGACCCAGGCCGTTTGTATGATCCGCAAGTCGTGGATTTACGCTTGCGTCGGGGCGCTGATGCGGTTGATGCTGGCGTGGTGTTGCCGAATATCAATGATGGCTTCAATGGCCGCGCACCGGACCTGGGCGCTTATGAATATGGCCAGGACATGCCTCACTATGGACCGCGACCGCGAGACTAATTACCGCGAGCGCGGAACTAATTTTCAGACCAAATTGCAGGGTGAAAAACTTATGTTAGCCAAATTTTATAAATCAATTGTTTGTCTTGCTGCGCTGTTTACGGCCACTTCAACGCTGGCTGCCACTTGCGCTGACCTGGGGCGTTTATCTATCGACACCGTTGTCATTAGCGAAACAGAAAATCGGGAAGCCGGCAATTTAAGCCAGAACCGCGGTGCTGATCTGTCTCTGCCTGCCCATTGCCGGGTAGCGGCGGTGCTTAGCCCCTCTGATGATTCCCATATCGAAATGGAATTATGGCTGCCAGAAAACTGGAACGGTAAATTTCTTGCCCTGGGTAATGGCGGCTGGGCGGGATCCATCAGTTTTTCTGCCATGGCGATTGGCCTGCAGTCTGGCTACGCAGTGGCGTCTAACGATACTGGCCATATTGGTGGTAGCGCCGCTTTTGCCGTGGGCCATCCCGAAAAAGTCGTTGATTTTGCCTGGCGTGCGATGCATGAAATGACAGCCCATTCAAAAACCTTGATCGAAAGTTTTTATGCACGCCCGCCAAGGTTTTCCTACTACCAGGGCTGTTCCACCGGTGGTCGTCAGGGCATGATATCTGCCCAACGTTTCCCGGAAGATTTTGACGCCATTATTGCTGGAGCGCCGGTTTACAATCAATTGGCCTTAAATGCAGTGCAATTTCATAACATGAAAACGCTGATCGAAAATCGTCCTCTGGCCTTGTCTCCTGAAAAAGTTCAAATGCTGCACGATTCAATGTTGGCAAGCTGTGAAGCCAATGATGGTGTTGAAGATGGCTTCCTTAACAATCCCCTGTCATGTTCTTTTGCACCTGAATCCTTGCGTTGTGAAGGTTCTCAAACCAGCGCCTGTCTTACCAATGCTGAACTCACTGCCGTTGATGCTGTTTTTAACGGTGCTTATTCCGCAAATGGTGAACTCTTATATCCCGGCCATGCCAAGGGCTTCGAACTCGGCTGGCGCATTCCACAAGCCAATGCAGCGCCCTCGGCGTTACAAACCGAAGCAACACAATATGTCGCTTATGAAGATGCAGACTGGGACTGGCGTGAATTTGAACTGGAACGCGACCTTGCCCTGGTGCGCAGCAAAGCGGGCTTTATTGAGGCGCTGGATACTGACTTAAGTGAATTCAAGGCACGTGGCGGCAAAATCTTGTTCTATCACGGCTGGAATGATCCCGGCCCTTCTCCCATTAATACCATTAATTACTACAATCAGGTGCTGGCCACCGTAGACGGTGAAGACGATGACTGGATGCGCTTGTTCATGATGCCCGGTATGGGTCACTGCCGCGGCGGTATTGGACCAGACCAGGCCAATTTCCTTGGCGCCATGGAAGCCTGGGTGGAAAATGGAAATACTCCGGCGCGCATCACCGCATCACGAATTCGTGAAGGGCGTGTGGATATGACCCGACCTTTGTGTCCCTATCCAGAAGTAGCAAGCTGGGATGGTGAAGGCAATCCTGATGATGCGGCAAATTATAGTTGCCAGGTTCAATAGGGATTTTTAATCTGTCGAACATCGTTATTGCGTTTGAATTTTCTGGCTTCAAGCCTTTATTCGACAATTGCTAGTCAAAACTACTTTGTATTTAAGCGGGTCAGTCAAAGCATCCCTTCATTCCAGGGATGACGGCTTGGAGGAATATATCAACAGACTACCCAATAACTGAACAACACTGAACAATCAGCTATGGATTCCATTACACAATTTGCCCTTGGCGCCTCCATAGGTGAGGCCGTACTTGGGCGCAAGATTGGCAATCGTGCGCCAATTATAGGTGGCATTATCGCTACCTTGCCTGATCTTGATTCCTTCATTCCCTGGGATGATGCTGTCGCATCGATGACCTACCACCGTTCCGCCACTCATTCCCTGATAGTGCTGACCGCAATGTCACCACTTATCACCTGGATGATAATAAAAATGCATCCACTACTGCGGAATTTCCATAAGCAACTTTTCTTGCTGGTTTTCCTGGCACTTTTTACACATCCCTTACTGGATGCCTTCACTGTATACGGCACACAACTATTCTGGCCTCTAACTGAATATCCGGTAAGCCTGTCCACGATTTTTATCGTAGATCCTGCCTACACACTTTGGTTATTGATTGGCTTTTTAGGTGCAATGATGTTGCGTCGCAATAAGCGAATTGGACATCAATTAAATACTGCAGGCCTGGTTTTAAGTTCTCTCTACCTTGGCTGGACAGTGGTAGCCAAGGTGATTGTAGATCAAAAAGCAGAGCTGGCTCTTGCCACACAGGGCATTCCCTATGATCGACTGATGACAACACCTGCCCCTTTTAATACAGTGGTTTGGCGCATTATTGGTCGCGATACAGAAGGCTATTTTGACGCTTTCACTTCTGTTTTTGGCCAGGATGAAGCGATAGAATTTAATCACTATGACAGTGACGACCACCTGTTATCGGAAATATCCGATCATTGGCCAGTACAGCGTCTGCTTTGGTTCACACACGGATTTTACAAGGTAAGCTTTCGTAGTGGTGATGTTTTTATAACTGATTTGCGAATGGGGCTGGAAACAAATTATGTTTTTAATTTCAAAGTCGCTGAAACCCGAGAGGCACAAACTATTCCGGTTACAAGTGTGCTTGTGCCTTGATTGAATCAGGTCTCAACTTGCCCTTTCTATTCTCTTGAAAGTCGTTTAATTTGAAACAGGCATCGAATAGCAGAAAGCAGTACTTGGAAATGATAGGATTGGCAATTATGGAGAGCTGATAGCCATTATAAAAACACATGAATAAAGACAAGCAACAAACAACAAGACCTTCCAGAAGAAAGTCAGACCTGCCCTCACTGGGGAATACTTCCCAGGAATTTGAAAACAAGATATACACGCTCGAATTCAAGGTTAATTTAGTGCAGATTACTTTTGAAGGTTTGAATAATTACGCCGTGACAATTTCCTGTTTTGATAAGGATACTGAAGAAACTGAAAGTATCAGTAGTGTGCTGGATATCCACTTGAGTGAAAAAAACAACAACATCAGCATTGAGGGTGGTCCTACTGAAGTTTTTTCCGTCGGCACTGATACTCTGGATTTATCCAACATGGAACTTGATGAAAATATTGCTGAGGCTGTAAACAGTGGCCTGGTCTGGCTGAAGGGGGAAGGTCAGGAGAAAATGATTAAAAACCGTCGCCAAATCCCCACGGCGTTATTGCATGACCGTATGGCAATGAACCTGCTGATGAGCAGCATCAGCACAATTATCGCCGGCTCGATGGAATGTCATAAGAGGGTTATCAATGAAAAGCGACATCTTTTTACTCAGAAAAATGACTACAGTGATGCCATGTTCGATGCCCTGCGTGATGAACTTGAAGAATTAACAGTGGTAGCGATCAATAGAGGTGTGCAGCATTACGTCAATTCAAACTGATCTTTTATCTGTGAACCCCTGTTTTACCTGTGAACCCTTATTTTAGTCTGACTATTGCTTATTCCCCCGTTTCTCTCTGCCCCCTTTTTTTCACCAGCCACGTTTTTATCGACTTTTTCCCCCTGAGATATTAGAAGCACATCACTGTTTTACTTGGGAAAATCACCTAGTCTATAGTCCTTGAGAAAGAGTTACCGTATACAATATTGCTTATCAGGATTGCTAATAAAATGGATGCTATAAGGCAAGTGACTGAAAATAAACATGTTCCACTAGACTCAGTGGTGTTTGATCGAAACGCCTGGATTGAGTTATGCAAAATCAACCATAAAACCGCTGAGTGCCATTATACTGTGCGACTGGAAACGGACCTCAGCAGTGTTTCCCTTGAAGGCATGAATCAATTTCGCATTTCTGTAAGCAGCCAGCATAAATCATCTGATCAAACAGAAACTATATGGGCCGCTCTGGAGATTAACCTCCGCCAGGAAATGAATAGTGTGTCTATAGCTGATGGCACACCTTACTTTTTCACCATCACAGGCAAATCCCTCGACCTTGACCATATGGAAGTTGATTCCAGCATTCACGAAGTAGTTGATCTGGGCTTAATGGACCACAAGATACTGCTGGGGTTTAAGCCCAGTTGCGAACAACATACTGCATCGATTTTATTTGATAGCTTTTCATGCATGCTGATCAAGGCCAGTGTCAGTGCCCTTCTCGCCCAGGCTACAGAAAGTCATAAACAGGTCATCAATAATGCAGGCCGTCTTTTCGCCAGTCGCCAGGATTATGTGCGTGACATGTGTAACAATTTGGCAGGTCGGGCAGAGGCGCTTTCTGCCAGCATCACCAACAAAGCATTGCACAACCAGCAGCCTCTTTTATAAAGACTATTCGCTGGCTCACCAGTACAGCCCACGAGATTGCAAGACGTAATTCTGAAAGCATTGATAAAAACTCACCATAAAGCTTCATTTCAGCTTACGCAGTAAGCATAATGTCGTAGAGTTGTTATATACGTAATAGGGCTTTCCAATTGGGCAAAAACAAACTCCAACTGCTGATATATTTTTCAGCTATTTTAGTCTCGGCAGGCGTTTTTCTACCCCTGGCCAGCTTCCCTGTCTATGGAGAAGCCAGCTATTACCGTATTGCAGAGATAGAGGCCTGGCTCGTCATTGGCTTTGCATTGACCGGACCCGCCCTGATCCTGGGAGGTAGGGAAAAATTCGCCATATTCTCTCCTGTCGCAGTATGGGTAGTACTGCTATATCCAAGCCTCAGAAGTTATTTCGAATCTTCCAATGATACCGTCTTGAAACAACTGGGTAATCAGCTAAGCACTGCCATGGTGGATTTTGCGTCTAATCTTTTTCTCAATATCAGTGAGTACCACTGGGGCGGTTTTGTCTTCCTGTTTGCCTTAATCGTATTTTCATTCAGCAATGCGATTTATAGAATAAAGGCCTGATATTGACTGACAGTACTTCTACCATAGAAACACTGCGCGGGTATTTTCTGACCCAGGCCAGGCATTGCCATGATCTGGACTCACCTTTCATGGTCAGGCTGTGCATGCTTTTTTCCCGCCATCTGAAACAGGATTCGACCTTTACCGAGCGCTTGCTTGCTCTGCCGCATCCCGATAATTTCTGGGGAGTTGCACTGCCTTTGCGCGTGGCAGGCGCTCTGCACGCACTGGTATTAACTCAACAATGTGACATGCTGGCAAAGGTCTATCCTCCCCATCATGATGATGTCAGTGACGAGGAACTCTGGGACGCCATAATGCATGCGATACAGGTTCATGAAGATTTCTTTGTGCCCTATCTGGGCAATGCACCGCAAACCAATGAAGTAAGACGCTCCGGTATTCTACTGCCAGGCTTTCTTGTTATTGCAAAAAAAACCGGGCTGCCTTTTACCCTCTCAGAACTGGGTGCCAGTGCCGGCATAAATCTTTGTTGGGACGAGTTTGCTTATCGCTTGGGGGATATTACCTGGGGTAAGCAGCACAGCAATATCACCCTGGCGCCGCAATGGCTGGGCAAGCCTCCGCCTGATGCACTTCCAATTTCTGTCAGCAGCAGAGCTGCCTGTGATCTGAGCCCGATAAATTTCCTGGATCCGGATGAAAAATTAAAATTGCTTTCTTACATATGGGCGGATCAGCATGACCGCTTTACACGCACTGATCATGCTCTTGATATATTGACCGAAAAAAAATATAAGGTGGACTGTGCAGATATCTCCCAATGGCTGCCGGCACGCCTGGCACAGGACACCACGGGTACAGTTCATGTCATTTACCACACCATTGCCTGGAACTATCAGAGCGACGATGAAAAGCAGCGTAACCGACGCGTAATTGAGGCTGCTGGTGCGAAAGCAACTCATCATGCTCCACTGGCCTGGCTACGTTTTGAAGCCGATGATGAGGATCCCGGTGCTGCTCTCACACTGACCCTGTGGCCGGATGGCAGCGAACATACTCTGGGCAGAGCCGATTACCATGGACGCTGGATTGACTGGGCCGGACTGGAAGGAGAAGGAGACAAACCAAAGCAATGATATATCCAATGTTTACCATGGTATTACTGACATTTATTATTGGATTTGCGGCCATGCGCGCCCGCATAGCCAGTGTAAAAATGAAGGAGATAAATATTGGCTACTATCGATTGATGCAAGCCCAGGTAACACAAAATATACCGGAACGAGTCACAGTGACAACGCGATCGTTCAATAATATGTTTGAAATTCCCGTGCTGTTTTATATCGCTGGCACTCTAAGTCTGGCTCTTGATCAGGTGACAACTTTTTCATTAATCATTGCCTGGGGGTTTGTGTTGAGCAGGATTTTTCACACCTGGATTCATCTAGGCTATAACAACATTCTGCATCGCATGAATGCTTACTGGATAGGACTCATACTGGTTTTTATCCTCTGGATAGAACAAGTTTATCTGACCATGTAAAACTGATATGACTATAGACAAATCTCTTTCGGGTACGCTGACGTCAGCAAGCAAAACCCTTGATAATGAAAGCGTTCATCAACTCCGCAAGGGTACAAAGCAACTCAGAGCACACCTGCACCTCATTCGACAGTTGCAAGGTCATCAAAAAGAAACTGAACACCTTAGACAATCTGTGAAGACCTTGGCCAGGATGCTGTCAGGCCAACGGGACGCCGATGTCATGGTCGCTCTATTGCAGGATTTATTAGACCAATCTACAGATGCGGAGCTCTCAACATTAATGGCAGAACTTCAGCATGTGCTGAACAGTGAGCGCCTTCCCCGGATGGATGTTCAACGGATTCAAAAAATGGCAAGGGACATTGATCGAAGCACTGACAAACTTCTTGCTGATGAACCTGAGGGAGATGAAATCAATCAGCTGCTTGAGGTTTGTCTGGCAAACCTGTGCGAGTCAGGACAGGACTTACTGTATAACACGGCAGCTAATTGGGATGATCTGCATAACTGGCGCAAACAGGTAAAAAAACTGACCTACCAATACAAGCTCAAAAAAAATCCAGATCCGAGAGATTTAAGCATTATCTACAAACTCGATCTGCTTGGAGAGCGTCTTGGCAAGATTAATGATTTTAACATTCTGGATAATTTTATAAGGCGACATCAATGCCTTAATACCAGAGCACAAACCCTGCAGGCTTTTACACAATTACTTGATTTACTGGACCAGCATAAATATTTACTGCTTGCTCAAACTCAACAATTATTCACAGAATTGACTACGCTGCTTGATTAACTCTCTCTGGAGTCTTGAGCAATACTGATCACCCTGATGACACCCTCATCGACTCGCCACTTTATATTCAAATCATAGAGACTCATACCGTATTGTTTCTCATCCGGAGACTTATGCCGCCATGCCGGCCTGGGATCCTGCGCCAATACAGATTCAATTAATTCACCCAGGTCAGGGTACACTTTTTCAAGATCTGCAACCTGTTGCACGGCGGCCTCACTCATTGCCACCGCATATTTACCCTCTGGTGCTTGTTCGGCATAACCGCCATTGGCACCCGGAATACTGTCTGCATAGGGGATATAAGGTTTGATATCGATGATCGGTGTATTATTCAGCAAATCAATACTGCCAACGCGCAATATTAAGCCCTTGCCCTGCTGCTCCCAGCCAAGATTCTCGACTACCGACATCCCGATACTATTGGGGCGAAAAGTGGAGCGACTGGCGAACACGCCCACTTTTTCTTTGCCCCCCAGACGTGGGGGTTGCACCATTGGCGACCAGCCCTTGTCAGCGGTTTCATGAAAATGAAAAAGCAGCCATAAATGAGAAAAGTCCTCCAATGCACGCAAGCAATTAGGATCAGCATAGGCCTCCTCAAACACAATTTCACCAACAGCCGCTTTCACCAATCCCGGTTGTCGGGGAATGGCAAATTTTTGTTTATAGGGTGATTTGATAAAAGCAATTGGTGTGATTTTCATGCTGTCTATTAAGACATGACAAGGTTCAAGGCTCAAGGCTTAAGGCTAAAGGTACAAGTGGAAAGTTGGGGTTGTAGGTCGGAAAAGCGTAGCGTCATCCGACATGGCGATCGCAGATCGCCTACTTGAGCCTTGAGCCTTGAGCCTTGAGCCTTGTACCTTCTACCTTGTAACTTGCACCTTCCAACTATATAAAAAGGGCCAGCCCATACCCGGTCACTGGTATAGGCTGGCCCACGGTCACCTCCAAGAAGGGAGGGTAAATTACCTGGAGGCAACCGCTTGATCGTCTGAACCGACTACTTCATTTTTCAGGAAAGCGTCACTGTTAACCACTGCAGCAATTAAAGTCTGGAAACGGTAATTATCTTTTCTGGCAACACCTTGTACCTGACGTATCAATGGCATGTCATCAACTTCCATGCCACGGCCTACTGCATACGAGAGCATTTTCTGTGTTACGTTCCTTGCCATACTTTCTCTGTAATTCAGTAGAAAAGTAGTGAGATCAGCAGCCGTTTCAATTACCTGGCCATCGTACATCTGTGCTTTGGTTTCGATTATCTTGCCATTCTCCTCAATCCGGAAACGTCCAATGGCATCAAAAGATTCAAGCGCAAAACCGATCGGATCCATCATTCTGTGACAGCCGGCACAGGCAGGATTGCTTCTATGCCCCTCCATCCGTTCGCGCATTGAAGGAATATCCGCATTATCGCCACCACTGCCAGCCTGTTTAGGTGGCACAATTTTTACATTAGCTGGCGGATGCGGAGGCTCAACGCCCATAATACTGGCTAATACCCAGTAACCCCGTTTCACCGGAGAAGTTCTTCCCGGCGGTGAAGGCACTGATAATCAATATCAGGATTCCTGTCATAGAGATTTTTATTATGCTGAACATATGACCGATCGACATGTTGCTCCTCCGACAATTTACTGGGATTGCTTGAAACAGCGCTAGTTATATTGCTGAAAATCAGTTAAAAAATGCAAAAACTATGCTATAGCCATTGTCATCATGGATAGTCAAATGTTGTTTGATCTGGATTAAATAAAAGGGAAAAAGATTAAAGGAATGAGCATAAAGAAACTTTATGCCAGCTCAGGGACCAGAGCTGCAAAGGGATAAAAAAATAAATTACCGATGATTCACCAATGAATCACCAGGCTATACCGTAATCATCACCATAATTACTGGAACCACCCATCATGCTGCCCTGCCTCTGATCAATGAAGATGCCGTTTATCGGGCCTGAGGTCAGCTCCTCGGTTTCCACCTGATAACCCATTGCCCCAAGACGCAGCCTGACCGGAATTGGAGTATCTGCCCGCAGCACAAGACGGCCCGGTTGCATTGCATGATTACCAAAAGAACTGTGTACCTGGTAGCTATTGATATTGGCAGCTTCAGTAGCCTGCTGAACATCCATGCCGAACTCCACAATGTTCAGGAAAAACTGCAGCAGGTTCTGCTCCTGCGTATCACCACCCTGAACGGCAAAGGAAAGAAAAGGCGCACCATTTTTTAGTGCCATGGAAGGCGTCAAGGTGGCACGGGGCCGTTTTCCCGGCTCCATCACATTAAAGGGATTCTGATCCGCAGACATAACAAAACTTTGCAGGCGTTGTGATAGACCAATGCCCGTGGTGCCCGCAATATAAGCAGGCATCCAGCCGCCACTGGGGGTTATCGAAACCACCCAGCCTTCCTTGTCTGCAGTCTGGATAGAGGTAGTGCCTGCAAGAAAACCCTGGTCATGGTCCATGGTGTTTAATGGATCTACAGTAGCGACAGCATCCTGTGGGGCAATGACGGGCTGCCACTGCTCAAGCAATGCGGAATAAGGATTACTTTCTCCCTGGAATGGATAGGGATCTCCCGGCTTGACCAACATCTGGTTAACGTTCTCATCAATCTCATTAATGCGTTGTCTGGCATAATCCTTGGACAGCAAACCCGCAATCGGTTCCACCGGAGGATAATAAGGATCGCCATAGTAAAAATCCCGGTCTGCAAAGGCCAGGTTCATTACCTGGTACAAAGTATGGATATATTGCGGGCTGTTATACCCCATCCCTTTCACATCATAATTTTCCAGCATATTCAGCATCTGCAGCATTACCGGGCCCTGCACCCAGGAGTTAAGTTTGAAAACCTCAATTCCCTTATAGGTGGTGCTCACCGGCTCTTCAATATAAACCTGCCACTGATCCAGATCGGCAAGAGTAATCAAACCTCCGGCATCCTGAATTGCCGCAACCATTTCCGTAGCGATATCGCCTCGGTAAAACCGTTCATAGGCCGCATAAATTGCCTCTTTGCGATTCCGGCCTGCCTGCAGAGCCTGCTGCTCTGCATCCACCAGACGAACGAGAGTATTCAGTAATTCTGGCTGCCGAAAAATTTCTCCAGGGCGAGGTGCTGACCAGCCATTAGGGTTGAGAGGATTGTAATGGGGCAGGAGTACCCGCTTTGAATCAGGCCAAAGCTTAATGAGATCCTTGTATAGCTGGATGGTCTCCGCCTTTACCTGCTCAATGGGATAGCCTTCAGCCAACTCCATGGATGGCGCCAACACATCGGCCAGACTCATGGTTCCATATTCCGCGAGCATCACCAGCAGGCCCCCAGGTGTTCCAGGAGTTACTGCTGCAAGCGGACCATAATCAGGAGGATGAGCCATACCCATACTATGATATGTCTCTGGTGTGGCATTGGAGGGTGCCACGCCTAAGGCATTTATAGCAATCACTTTACCGCTGCGAGGATCATGGATCAGGGCCTGAGTCTCTCCTCCCCAGCCCATGGTGTCCCAGATTGTGGCTGACACTGCCAGCATCGCGCTGGCGGCATCTACGGCATTACCACCCTGATTAAAGATTCGCGATCCGGCCGCCGCGGTCAGCGGTTTACCGCCTACAGCTACCCAATGTTGCCCGTGCAGCGGTGGCTTATTGGAGTGTTTGAACTCCTGCGCCTGCAGGGAAGAAGTTCCAGGATATAAAAACAACGAAACAATGAGAAAACGTACCGCAAACAGATGAGACAAACTCAACACGAAAAAACCCGCTGCTGACGTCTTTTGTCGTGAATTATTTAAAATATATTTCATGGCAGCAACCTTACCACAAGTCATTAATTCACTCACAAACCCACCAGTTATTATTACTTGAAAGAAGACATCTTTTAAATATGCCAATAAAGCCCGGCAGTTATATGGAAAATGACAGATATATCGCCTATATTTGTTTTCTAATATTCAGTCAATGTGAGCATTCACGGAGCGCTTTCACTGGACATTCAAGTACCAACACCAAATTAGCGGTTGCGACATGACAAAGGGATATGACAAGACATCTCTACCTTCTGTTAAATGCACTGACAAAGCCTGCTGTTTTCTTTATGCCATAATTTTTTTGTGTCTTGTAGTATTCAGTTCTACCGGTTTTTCACAAAGCGCCGCGCCTGTCACTATCGGCACTGTCAGCGGGCAGCTGGAGCAGCAGAATTCCTTTGCTGCGTTTACTGATTATTTGGAAGCCCGCCTTCCCGATAGGCGATTTGAAGTCAGGGGTTTTGACACTATTGAAGCCTTAATGGCCAATATAAATGATCAAAGTCTGGATTTTGCTTTCACCACACCAGCCGCTTTGGTTGAATTAAGAGAGGATTCAGATTTTCGTGTGCTGGCCACGATTACACAGCCAGCGGGTGGCACTTTTTCACCCTGGCTGGCCGGAACAGTTTTCACCAGAGAATCCCGCTCAGATATAAATTCCATGTCTGATGTTGCGGATAAAAGAGTTGTTGCCCTGTCAGAATTTGCTCTGGGCGGATGGTTATCCGCTGTCAGGGAATGGGAAGATCTGGGGATAGCGATTGATTCTGATCTGGCATCAGTGGGTTTTGTTTTTTCCTATAGCTCAGTGGTCAGCATGGTCTGCAATGGCGAAGCAGATATCGGAGTGCTTTCTGCCAGCACATTCATGAGTTATGCATTACAGTGTGATGAAGCGCTACGAATCCTTCCAGCCCCAGAAAACTCTCAAGACATCATCTATCCCTTACCACACAGTACAAGACTGTATCCGGAAGTAGCATTTGCGATGTTTGGGCAATTCGAAGAAGATTTCACTCGCGATTTAACCCGGGCCTTACTGGACATAGACCCTGATAGTGAAATTGCGCAGTCAGTAAATATCTCCGGCTTTACTGCTCCACTTTCCTACAGAGATGTACAGGCACTAATGCAGGAACTCAGACTTGGCCCCTTTAGGACACTTAGCCAACTCACACTAAAACAGATACTCAGTGAAAATATTTACACAGTAACTTTGACGCTCACTTTTATCATTATTCTCATCAGTGTCGGGTTTATCAGCGCACTCATTCTGAGTCGAAAATTTCAGTATTCAGAAAATTACCGCAAACAAATTTTTGAAGGATCTCATATCCCTATGGTGGTAATAGGGAAAATTAATGAAGGCTTCCTCGACATGAATGCGGCCGCCGTAAAACAATATGGATATGAGTCCAAAGAAGAATTAATCGGAAAATCACTAATGCAGGTCTCCTCCAAAGAGCAGGGTCTAAAAATCAGTATACAAGAAGCTTTTGAAATACTGGACCAGAAAGTAAAGGAGCAAGGCGAGTCAACAATTGAATGGAATCATGTCAAACCTGATGACGAAAAATGGCTGGGTAAAGTGCATTTAATGTCCTTTGATTCCGGTGATGAGAAATTAATCCAGGCAACGGTTGAAGACATTACTGAACAAAGAAAAAGAGAAGAAGAACGTGCTCAACTCGAACAACAACTGGAATTTAGCCAGCGTATGGAGTCTATCGGCCGCCTTGCTGGCGGCATTGCCCATGACTTTAATAATTTACTGACAGTAATTAATGGCTACTGCGAAATTCTTCTAGAAGCCAATGCCAAAAATGCGCCGTTGGCAAAAATACTGGAGCAAATAAGAAAAGCTGGCAACCGGGCGGCAGAATTAACTCAAAAATTACTGACATTCAGCCGCCGACAGGCAACGAGTCACGTCCCCGTCAACCTTGGTCTGCTTACAGAAGACTCAGCTGAAATGTTCAGAAGCGTGCTGGGTGAAGACATTCAGCTTCAGCTAGATCTCAAAGATAACCACCTGTTCGTCTTTGCCGACCCAGGTCAACTACAGCAGGTTTTATTAAATCTTGTAGTCAATGCCAAGGATGCTATGCCTGAAGGCGGTGTATTAAACATCAATACAAAAACCTGCAGTATTTCTCCGCACTCTGCCAGAACAATGGAAATAAAGTTCGGCACATATGTAGAAATGACTGTCAGGGATAACGGCAAGGGAATGGACAAAAAAATCAGCAAGCACATTTTTGACCCTTTCTTCACCACCAAGGACACCGGAACAGGTCTCGGCCTTTCAACAGTGTACGGCATCATTCAACAATCAATGGGGTCAATTATTGTCGATAGCGAAGCAGGCGAAGGGACAACGTTCACCATTTTATTACCTGTGACAAATGTATCAGCATCAGAACAGTTAGAGACCAGCCCGGAAACAAGCCAGCCCGGAAATTCCTACACGATTATGGTAGTGGAAGATCAGCAGGAAATAAGTGACTACACTGAATCTGTATTACAAACTGCCGGCCATAGAGTAATTTCTGCCCAGTCAGGGGAAGCCGCAATTGAATTAATGACAAAACAGAAAATGCCTATCCATCTTTTAGTCACAGACGTTGTCATGGAAGGCATGAGTGGAGGAGAACTTGCTGAATTATTCAACCAGCGCTATCCCGATATTCCCGTGCTTTTCATTTCCGGCTATCCTGCCGATGCTCTGGCCAGACATGGTATACAACAGGGGACAAAAGAATTTCTGAGCAAACCATTTTCACCCATGCAACTGCATGTAAAAATTAACCAGATAATGAAGGATGCCTGCGTCAGCATATGATTACGGATAAAATGATATCGCTACAAAGCACATTTAATCATTTATATACCCTTCCCTGACACCGGTTTTATTGATAAAAGCTGTGCGGCCTGATCTTCACTGGTCGGGGAGAAATTATAGAAACACAGGGCATTGCCGATGTTAAAACAGCGATCTCAAGAGAGTAAGCAATGGATTTTTGCAGAGAGCTCAAGTATCCTTCGCGCCTTTTCCAGTTGCTGATAATCTACCCTATATGACAACGCGTGTTTGTTTCACAATGGACAACCTTGGTGATGCTGCCGACCTTGGCCGAGGCGTCATCAATGTGCCACGCCTGCCCGGAGAACGCCCTGCTCTGGAAATTGGCTTTCCGGCACTATTGGACATGTATCGGCGTTTTGATATCAAGATAACCCATTTTTTAGAGGGCTGGAGCGCTGATGCTTACCCTGAATGTATTGCCAGAGTGCTTGCTGATGGTCACACCCTGGGCATGCATGGTTGGCAGCATGAGCTGTGGCCATCACTTGATTATGATCAGGCCCTTGATATAGCCGCTCGTGCCACTGAAGCCATTGAAAGAAATGGCGCAAGACCTACTGCGTTTCGGGCCCCTGGGGGTAAACGGACGCGTTTTACCAGTGAAATCCTCACCGATCTGGGATACACCATTGATTCAAGCCTTTGTCCTTCCGGGCAAGATGGCGGTGAAATTTGCCAGCTCACAAAAACTCTCTGGTCAGCACCCTGGGAATGGGTAGGCGTTGACGCCAGCCACTGGCTTTGGCAGAAAAAAGACAATGCCACCGTGGAAAAAGACTGGCTTCAGACTCTTGATAGCGCTACGGATAAGGGAAAATACGTACTTTTCATCTGGCATCCACATGTTATGGGCATTGATCCCGGCCGGCTTGCAGTGGGAGAGCGCATCCTGGAGCATGTTACCGGGAATGACGGGTTTGAAATCCTCACTCTGGAACAATTGATTGGCGCAGATAAAAAGTAAGATCCCACCTATACAATTTAGCGCGCCTGCAAGAGAATACCTGTATTGCAAAATCAGGATGGTTTCTTGATCAGAAGACTCTTTAAATATTTTCGCCGATTTACGCTACTTTTTATTGCGGGTGTAACTGCACTTCTGCTATCGACCCCTTTCTATATCTACGACCAATTCAATCAGGAAATTCCCGTAGCCCGGCTGACATTTGAGCAATCCGGAGACTATAACTTCACTGCTTCACTTCAACAGGGTGATTTCTGCAACAGCCGGGCGTACACCATTCTGGGAGATCAGTTTCAACTTGATGCAGGGTTTATAAAATGGAAAGGCATTGGGGTAATTCTGGGTTTCAAGCCGCGTTACCGACTAGACAGGTTGTCTGGCAGATACAGTGAAATTGCCCGGCAAAACAATCAGGATAATCTTGCTCATAATCTGGCGCCGGATGTGCTATTTGATTTTTTCGATGAAAAC
>CAWUSW010000028.1:0-6701 GCA_963925675.1 uncultured Pseudomonadales bacterium | reverse complement strand
GGCATTGATTACGCCGACAGTCGCAAATATCGTCATCAGCATGCTGTAGCGTCCCAGCAACAACTCATTGTCTCCGAATAATTTCCCCAAACTGACTAGCTGATTCTCGCCCAGGGTATACATTAGCCATGCGGCTACTATCTGGATTCCCAGTCTGGCTATAGCAGATAAGGGGAAATAGTCATCGATTAGTCCGGTCAGCAGCAAAAGGGAAGATATCAGCAGCAAAGGCTGATAATGCGCCATGACTTCAGCATTGAAAAGGCAGCCAAGTAACAATCCCAGATATATGCCAAGCCCACCAATTAGTGGCGTGTCTTTACTATGGGTTTTTCGACCACCAGGCTTGTCTACAAGTCCGAATTTGCTGGCTAGCGGCCTAAGCACAAGGATAGCGACCAAGGTGACGAAAAATGCTGTTGGAAGGGCAAAGATACTCATCTTTCGTGAAAACCCATAATTAGGACTACCGCCATATTCATTAGCGCTGTAAATGTGATTAATTGTATCTGTATATCAATTAAACCTTGTAAGAATCATCATGCGATCTTTCAATATTAAAAATAATATAAGATTCAAGCTGTTATGAGCTCACTGTCTGAAAGGCGGGCATTTTATCACTGAAAGTTAAATACCACTATTAGCCATATCAGTAACAAGCTGCAGTGCTCCTGAAGCAGTATTTCCATAATCTGAAAAACATTCTGTGTCTGGCAAGCAATTTGTCCCCTTTGAGGACAAATTCTTAATGAGTTTGTATTCCATATCGGATAAAATTCTACGAATAATAAGTAGATCATTTTCGCTTCAGGGTATTCATAATCAATGCGACTTAATAGTATTAAACTTGCAGGATTCAAGTCGTTTGTAGACCCGACAACAGTCAACCTCCCCAGTAATCTTTGTGCCGTCGTTGGTCCCAACGGCTGTGGTAAATCCAATATTATTGATGCAGTGCGCTGGGTGATGGGCGAAAGCACTGCCAGTAAACTGCGTGGCGAGAATCTTACCGATGTCATTTTCAATGGTTCCGCTAACAGAAAGCCGGTAGGTCAGGCCACTGTAGAGCTGATCTTTGATAATTCCGACCATACCATCAAGGGCGAATATGCCGCTTTTACTGAAATTTCAGTAAAGCGCATTGTGAATACAGAAGCCCAGTCCACCTATATGCTTAATGGTACCAAGTGCCGTCGCCGGGATATTCAGGACATCTTTCTTGGCACCGGGCTGGGACCGCGCAGTTATTCCATTATTGAGCAGGGCATGGTGTCTAATCTCATTGAATCCAAGCCTGAAGAGCTGCGCGTGTTTATCGAAGAAGCCGCCGGTATTTCAAAGTACAAGGAACGACGACGAGAAACTGAAAATCGCATTAAACGTACGCGGGAAAACCTCGAGAGGCTGACGGATATTCGTGAGGAGCTTGAGCGACAACTGCAGCATCTTCAGCGCCAGGCCCGGGCAGCAGAAAAGTATAAAGAATTTAAACAGCAGGAACGCGATACCACGGCAAACCTGCAAGCGCTCAGATGGCAGCGTTTCAATAACACAGTAACGTCAGCTGGCGAGAAAATCAGCGAGCTGGAAATCAAACTGGAAGCCAGTGTGGCAAGAACGCGCTCACTGGAAGCTGATATTGAAAAAATGCGTCAGGAAAGCACTGAATCTAATGATGCTTATCAGGAAATTCAGAGTACCTATTATTCACTAGGTAGCGACATATCCCGGATTGAACAAAATATTGAATATCAGGGGCAACGCAAGCAGCAGCTGGAACTCGATCTTGGCGAAATAAAGCAATCACTTGTGCATTTCCAAAGTGAGCTGGAACAAGATGTCGCTAAAATTTCAGAGCTGGAAAGCGCGATTACTGAAGTGACGCCGAAGCTTGAAGTGGCCCGCAGTAGTGAGCAGGAATCGGCCTCTACATTGGTGAGCTCTGAAGAAAAAATGCATCAATGGCAGCTTGAGTGGGATCATTTTAATGAAGATTCAGCCGAAACCTCACAGAAGGCAGAAGTAGAGCAGGAACGCATTAATCACCTGGAAAATATTGTGGAGCGCGGCAAACAGCGTAAATCAGCTCTGAAGCATGAACTTGAAAATCTGGAAATGCCGAATGCCTCAGACCTGGAAGGCCTTGAGGAAATCCTCAGGCTGCTGATGGAAAAGCAGACTGCTCACGAATCGAGCCAGCAATCACTGAATGAAAAAATTGATAAAACACGACAGAGCATCAAGACCACCAACAATGAGCTGAATGAACGCCGCAGTAAGTTACAGGCCATGGTTGGCCAAAAAGCCTCGCTGGATGCTTTGCAGAAGGCGGCACTTGGCAGGAATGCACAAGGTACTGTCAGCTGGCTTGAGCGCAATAACCTGGCTGCTAATCCAAGACTGGGTGATAACCTGCAAGTAGATGAACTCTGGCAGGGGGCTATGGAAATGGTCCTGGGGGAAAGTCTGCAAGCGGTGTGTGTCAATAACCTGGACACTGTAAGTGAGGTGCTTGGCGAATTCACTGAAGGCAACCTTCATATCATCGATACCGCTTACCAGACAGCTGTAGCTCCCGGGAACACGGTGATTCAGGCCGCGCTGTTGTCCGAGAAAGTCCGCTCATCGCAAAATCTCAATGCCTTGCTGAATGGAATCTATTGTGTTGATTCGCTTCAGGAAGCCATGTCTTTACGTCAGCAGTTAAATCCTGGGGAATCCTTGATTACCCCGCAGGGTATCTGGCTGGGGCCTTCATGGCTGCGGATAGCTAAAGATTTTGATGAAAAAGCCGGGGTTATCCAGCGTCAAAATGAATTGGAATCTCTTATAAGTAATATAAGCGTGGCTGAAAAACAAATTCAGCAGTGCACAGAGCTTTTAAGCAGCGAAGAGTCGCTCCTGCAGACGTTGGAACAAGACAGGGATGGCCTGTTGAAAGAACTCACAGAAGTAAACCGTCTTCTTTCTGTGACCAGTTCAGATAAATCAGCCCAGTTGACTAAAATTGAGCAGATAGAAGAACGCCGTGAGCGTTTGACCACAGAAATCAGCGGTCTCGAAAAACAGCTGGATATTGAAAAGACCAATATTGGCAAGTCCAGGGAAAACCTCGAGCAGATTCTGGACAAGATGGAGCAGCATACAGTTCGTAGAGAAGTTCTTATTGATGGCAGGGATGATTGCCGAACGACTCTGGATCAAACCCGTGAAAAAGCCGTTGCAGATAAGGATAATTTCCACAAACTGGCGATGGAACATCAGACCTTGTCAGCACAACTGGATTCCCTGAAACACAATCTGGAGCGGCTCTCCAATCAGGTGGAATCTTATGCAGGCCGTGAGAAGCAGTTGGAAGAATATCTACAACAAGCTGATGTGCCGATACCCGCATTAAAGGAAGAGCTGGAACAAAAACTGGCTTCGCGCCTCTCCATCGAAAGTAACTTGAGCGCTGCAAAAGCGCGTGTTGATGAAGCTGATCATCAGCAACGGGAGCTGGATAGCGCCAGGAACCAGTCTCAGGAAGAGTCACAACGTATTCGCGACGACCTGGTCAGTAACCGTCTGGGAATTGAAGGGGATACGGTTAAAAGAGCCGCATTGGAACAGCAGTTATCGGAAAATGGCTATGACAAGTTAAAGGTGCTCGAGCAGATCACTGAAGAACTTACTGAACAATTCTGTGAAGAGGAAATTGAAAAACTGGGTAATCGTATTAATCGCCTGGGGCCAATTAATCTGGCGGCTATTGATGAGTATGACACCCAGTCAGAGCGCAAGATCTACCTGGATGATCAGAATGATGATCTGGACCGCGCGCTGAAAACACTGCAAAATGCGATTCGAAAAATTGACAAGGAAACAAGGACTCGCTTCAAGGAGACCTTTGATAAAATTAATAATGGCTTGCAGGAATTATTTCCTAAAGTTTTTGGTGGCGGGCATGCTTACCTGAATATGGTGGGCGAAGATTTACTGGATACTGGTGTCGAAATTATGGCCAGACCGCCAGGTAAGAAAAACAGCACTATTCATCTATTGTCAGGTGGTGAGAAAGCAATGACTGCGATTGCGCTGGTATTCTCGATATTTCGCCTTAATCCATCCCCGTTTTGTATGCTTGATGAGGTTGATGCGCCTCTGGATGATGCCAATGTTGGGCGCTATATTGATATGGTTAAAGAGATGTCTTCATTGGTGCAGTTTATATTTATTACACATAACAGAATTACAATGGAACAGGCCAATCAGTTAATGGGTGTTACTATGCATGAGCCTGGTGTTTCAAGACTGGTGGCGGTTGATGTCGATGAAGCGGTGGAAATGGTCGCGGTATAATCGTTTTGTCATTGCACGTTAAATTATAAAAAGACCCTGAGTATTCATCAGGCCATAAAAAACCATAACGTATTAGGCTTTTATCTTTAAGGCATTATTCAGACAGATAAAAGTGAGATAGTGAAAAGAGAGACTAGAGAAGATATATGGGTATCAGAGACTGGTTAGCCATTATAGTCATTATCTTTATCGTGCTAATCCTGCTTGATGGATTTAGACGCAAGTGGCTTGAGCGTAAAAATCGCATTGTTGTAAAACTGGACAAAAATATACCCCCTGTTGCAGGAGATGATCCTGCCGACCCACTGACCAAATCAGAACTCCCTAATGGGGGTGCCCGGACAATTAACCGTTCAAATTCAACCCTGAAAAGTGAAGCTGCAGAAATAGATGTGCCGGTGTTGATGGAGTCTGTCGATCTCACTGACGATGACATTGAGGAATATGCTTCTGACAATGAATCCGAAGTTGAGGCTCAGGACCAGTGGGATGTCCAGGATGACCCTGACGCCGCTGAAGAAATTAGTGAATTAGACCAAGACCTGCAACATGATTCCTGGGATTCAGAGGATGAGATTGATAATAACCTTGATGAAGATAGCCATGAAGACGATGACGGCTATGAAGCGAGCGAATGGAACGATGAGGATCTTGATATTGAAGATGACTCTGCTAGTGAGAGTCCACATCAAGCTCAGGAAAAGAAAGGTTTTTTGAGTGGGCGTGATGCACAGCATGAGAGAATCGAACCTTCTTTTGGTGATCAGGATCTTACTTTTAGTCGCGACGATCAAGGTGAGCTGGAGCTGGAACACCACGACTTGTTTGAATCTGAGCATGACGCTGAGCATGACGAGGAGATGGACGAAGATGAAGAGCATGAGCAGGCACATGAAGTCATTATTATTAATGTCATGGCTAAATCAGAGACTCAAATTGAAGGCAAAGATTTATTAAAAATATTACTCAAGCAGGGCATGAGGCTTGGTGAGATGAGTATTTTTCATCGTCACGCGGATACTAGCGGGAAAGGCCCGGTGATGTTCAGTATGGCGAATATGCTTAAGCCAGGGACTTTTTCCATGAGTGAAATGGAAGACTTTACAACACCAGGTGTCAGTTTCTTTATGCAAATACCCAACAATCTGGGCAATATGCATTGCTTTGATGAAATGCTGAGTACTGCTGAGGCCTTGCAAAACGAATTGGATGTCCTGCTAAAAGATGAAGATAGAAGTGTTTTTACCCGGCAAACAATTGAGCATAGCCGCCAGCGTATCCGTGATTTTGAACTGGAGATGCTGGCAAGAAAGTAGCTCTGCGAAGAACTATTTTCCTGACCTTAATAACTGCATGAATTCTTTTCTCAGGTGATGCAAAAATGGCAGCACCCCCCAACAATCTAGACGCAGAGCTCCAGCAGCTTCGCAAAAAGATAGAACACCATAATATTCTCTATTACCGGGATGACTCACCGGAAATCACTGATCAGGAATATGATGGCCTGTTCGATCGCCTGCTGGAAATAGAACGCGCCTGGCCAGAACTTGTCAGCGCAGACTCTCCCAGCCAAAGAGTGGGTAGCGAACCTCTTGGCGGATTTACACAGATCACTCACGAACTCCCCATGCTCTCTCTCGATAAGGTTTTTGATGAGAGCGAATTGCATAAATTCGAAAGCAGAATTCAGAAACGCCTTGGTATCGAGGATGCTATTGAATATAGCTGTGAACCTAAAATTGATGGTGTGGCGGTCAGTCTCCTCTATGAAGCAGGCTTGCTGGTACGCGCTGCAACCCGGGGGGACGGCAAAACCGGCGAAGATATTACTCACAATGTAAAAACTATCGCTGATATCCCACTGCGACTCGAAGGTAAGGGTATACCTGAACGTCTGGAAGTACGCGGTGAAATCTACATGAGCAAATCAGGTTTTTCCCGCATGAACAAACAGGCTGTTGATGAGGGAGAGAAGGTATTCGTAAATCCCCGTAATGCTGCAGCGGGGACATTGCGGCAGCTGGACTCGCGGGTCACTGCAAAAAGACCTTTGACCATGTTTTGTTACAGCTATGGCCTGGTCGAAGGCGGTGAATTACCAAACTCATTGAGTGAGGTATTTGAGTATTTTGACAGTTGGGGCCTGCCAGTAAACCCTGAGCGCCAAACGTGCACCGGTGTGGTAGATAGTTTTGCTTTCTGCCAGAAAGTTTTGGCTCTACGCAATAATCTTGATTATGAAATTGACGGTGTTGTCATAAAAGTAAATCACTTTGCCTTGCAGAATAGATTGGGCATGAATGCTCGTACCCCGCGCTGGGCAATGGCTTATAAATTTCCCGCTGAAGAAGTATCTACAA
>CAWUSW010000027.1:0-2600 GCA_963925675.1 uncultured Pseudomonadales bacterium | reverse complement strand
TCTAGTAATGCTGACAACAATAATCTACGTAAGCGGGGCACTTTCTCTTCACTTCACTGATGTGCAAAGCCAAAATGCTTTTTTCTTTGTACTGCTGCCTTTAATAAACATCCTGTTTTTTATTTTTCTGCTGTGGCAATTCATTTTCTATTTCGCGATGAGCAGTTTTTCCAATGATGAATCCGGTTTTTTCGATCTGCTGTCTGAGTTATGGCATCTTGGCTACACCATAGAACGCATTGGTGTTTTCCATGCTCTGCTCAACATTTTCTTTTTAATCATTAATGCCATTTCATTTTTTATTGCTGTTTTTTATTACTTCGACTTGTTCTGGGTTTTAATCAGGGGACAGTGACTTATAT
This sequence comes from uncultured Pseudomonadales bacterium, assembly GCA_963925675.1. Taxonomy (GTDB): domain Bacteria; phylum Pseudomonadota; class Gammaproteobacteria; order Pseudomonadales; family Pseudohongiellaceae; genus Eutrophocola. The sequence continues at coordinate 2,238 of CAWUSW010000027.1, read as the reverse complement.
TTGAAAAAAGTCACTGTCCCCTTTAACAAATCCATTTCTGCTTTCTCTGCGTAAGTGCACTACAACCCATATACATTTCGCATCCAAATGATCTCCACTAATTTTATTCGCTCTACACTCAAACTCATCGTAATAATTCTACCCATTCTGGCTAGCCAGTTTGCTTTTTCACAAGATGATGAACCAACCTTTGTTCTGGAAACCGAATTTGGATCTACCTAGCAATCTCGCAATGATGTGCAAATTCCCAACGATAATCTGGGCACGCGCTATGCGCTGGATGATATTTCCGGTAATGGACCCTGGTTAAGCGCGCGCATCAACCTGGTGTGGAATATCAATGAAAAGCATGGCATGAGAGTCCTGCTGGCGCCCTTGTCCTATACGGAAACAAATATCCTGAATTCGAATGTGGATTTTGCCGGCGGGCAGTTCCAATCTGGCTTAGCGGTGGAAGCAAGTTATAAATTTAATTCCTGGAGAGCCTCCTACCGTTATCACATGATTGATCAGGACAGACTGGATCTGTGGCTTGGTGGCACATTGAAAATTCGCGATGCAGAAATCAAGTTACGCCAGGGGCAAATAAGCGCAAACGATGACAATGTCGGTGTTGTACCCTTGTTATACCTTGCTGCGCGTTATCGCCTGGGCAACAAATGGTATTTGAACGCCGAGATGGATGCCCTGGCAGGCGGACCCGGACGCGCCATTGATCTGGGCTTGCGTGTGGAATACACCCTCAACCCACGCTGGGCAATTGGTGCCGGCTATCGAGGTCTTGAAGGTGGAGTGGATTCAGATGATGTTTATAACTTTGCCTGGTTCAGCAGTTTTGTCGTTTCTACAAGCTATAAGTTTTAATTAGGGGGACAGTGACTTTTAATTTAAAAAAGTCACTGTCCCTGATTTTAAAAACTGAAAATATCTTCAGCTTCTTCTCGTCCTTCCATATCCTGTTCGTGAAAGCGCTCCCAGTTTTCTGCCCAGGGGCGTCCGTACATATCCGGGACTATGTATTCAATCGCTTCACCTGGCGCTGCCGGGGTGGCTATGCCGCTGATATTGAAAATTGACTGCACACACTCGATGAATTGATAAGGATCGCCATCGTTGAGTCCGCCCTGCCGTTCCAGGTTACGCACGATACGGATAGGTTCCACTAAGGCCTCGGGATCATAAAAAATGGCTTCATGGTTCAGTCCATATACGTCGCCATTGTCATCACGATTGGCCGTATAAATTTCCAAGACCTGCAGCTTGCTGGAAAACTCCATCCCGCCATGCACCTTCCAACCCTGGATATTGGAAGTCCAGGTAATCAATACCTCTTCATCCCAGAAACCAATTGTTTCCCCATACCATTGCGGTACATCAGCGCCCAGTCTAGGTACTGCGCCATCCATATTAAAACGGCGACCAATATGAATATTGGTAATAAAGTTGTCGGCATCGCCAGCTAGAAGCTGGACCAGTTCAGGGGTAACCAGCAGTTGATGGGGCTGATTGGTGACACCATGGTAATGAAAACGGCGCATAAAGCCTTCCGGCCAGCAAAACATGGCTGGCCATTGTGCAGCATTGGTATTGCCATGGTGGTAGGCCTCCTGCACAAAGCGCGTCTGATATTCCTCGGTCATCAGCGACAAAATGGTAGGCACCTGATTCCAGAATAACTCTGCAGACCAGTTTTGTCCGCGCGGCCATACATAGCGGCCATTCCAGTCCCCGGGCACGGTGGCATAGGTATGTTGTGTAGGACCGCCGCGTGCTTGTGTTTCCGCCAGCAAGCCATTGTAGTGCGCTGCCGCACTTTGGAATTCATAAGGACTGATAATAGCCGCGCGCGGATAGTCCCTATCGCAATGTCCCCATGCTGCACTTTCGGGGGCCGCATCACCGATTAAACCGGTAGCCCATTGCGCCTGAATGGCTTCCGAGCTGTTGCAACGGAAATAACGTGGGTCGCTCCATAAGTCGCGATCGGCGTAAAAATCTTCGGAGGTGAACAAGTCTACCGGCAAAGGCTCAACACCCTCTGGGGCTTCCCCATTTCGTGCCGTGAAGTCACTGATCGCAACGCGCTCGCCATTAGCGTCAATGGCAAAGTCATTGAATGGCCCGACCATCCAGTATTGTTCCGGGTAGCTGGCAATTTCTGCTGGCGGATAGGATTCCAGTTGCGCCGGGTTGGTTCTTGCCGGACCAGGAATGGCCGGCGATAAAGGTGCTCCGCGT
>CAWUSW010000026.1:0-86384 GCA_963925675.1 uncultured Pseudomonadales bacterium | reverse complement strand
ACTGTACGTCGTCAAACCCTCTTGGACAAAGTTAGCTCTGATTTAAGAGACACATTAGCCCATCTGGGTTAGTAACTTAGTCTGCTTATCGTAATGCATTTTCCGGCGCATCGCCAAGGTGTTGATCTTAATCCTTTCACGTTGTTCCAGTATTTCATGTCCACGACCATAATATACATCTGCTGGCGTCAGGTTATCCAGTGACTCGTGATAGCGTTCATGGTTGTAGTAGTTTACGAACCGCTGTAGATGCTCTTCTAACTCACTTGGAAAGTAGTAGTTGTTGAGCAGAATTTGATTCTTCATCGACCGATGCCACCGCTCTATTTTGCCCTGAGTCTGTGGATGATATGGCCGGCCTCTGGTGTGGACCATGTTATTGGTTTCCAGATAATTCGATAGCTCACCTGAGACATAACAAGGGCCGTTATCACTGAGCAATCGCGGTTTGTGTTTAACCGTAGCATGCTCCAGTTCTGTGAAGGCTAATGCATCGTCCAGCGTGTCGGAAACATCACTGCTGCTCATAGAAGTGCATAAGCGCCAGGCAATGATGTAACGTGAATAATCGTCCAATATGGTGGAGAGGTAATACCATCCCCAGCCAATAATTTTGAAGTAGGTGAAATCCGTTTGCCAAAGCTCGTTTACTCTTCGGCTTGGGTGCTGAAACTTGTCACCAGCCTGCATGAGGATATAAGCCGGACTGGTGATAAGGTCCTGGGCCTTTAGCAGCCTGTAAACAGTAGACTCTGAGACAAAATACGCTCTCTCATCAGTGTAGCTAACAGCCAACTCCCGTGGAGACAACTCGGGCTTCTCCAGAGCCATTTCGATAATAGCGGTGCTGTGTTCTTGCGACACTTTGTTCCAGACCATACTGGCCGAGGGCTTACGATCTTCCAAGCCATCAACACCGCTATCCTGATAACGCTTTAACCAGTTATAGAATGTGGACTTGTGAATATCCAGCCGCGCCAAGGTCCGTCTCACAGAAAGACTGGAGTTTTCAACCAGACGTATGATTTCGCCTTTCTCTGCGGCAGAATACCTCATATATCGTCCACCCCATCCCCGAGAACGCTTTTTTTCAGTAGGCGATTTTCCATGAGCAGTTCACCCAGTGTTTCTTTCAGGGCAGAGGATTCGGCTCTTAGTTCTTTGACTTCGCTTGAGGTCGCTTCACGGTTTGTGTCGCCAGCTAGACGCTTCTTGCCTGCTTCCAGGAATTCTTTGGACCAGCGGTAGTACACATTGCTGTTCAGCCCTTCACGGCGGCACAGCTCCGCAATACTGTCTTCACCGCGCAAGCCTTCCAGTACAATACGGATTTTCTCTTCAGCTGAATAATGTTTTCGGGTAGCTCGGCGTATATCGCGAACTGTCTTTTCTGCACTTCTTTTCTTTTCCATCATCAATTCCTCTCGGGTTAACGATGGGCTATAAGTGACTCTTAAGCAATCAGGTGATTATGTCCAACTAGGGCTGACGGGGTACACACCCCCATTCTGGCTATTTTGCATATAGTCATGCTGCTGGCTGGGATGTTTTTATGGAGGAAGAGCCCTGTAGTGTCTTTCGGGATATTATTTTATTACATAGCCCATTTGGTTGAATCGAGCATTATCCCAATCCGTGATTTTGGCTTTGATCACAGAACCTACCTGCCGAACTTTGGTCTTTGCCTGATAAGTGCCTGGCTAGCTTTAAATGTTCTTCAAAACAGGCGCTCAAAAAAGAATATTGTTACCGCCTTTCTTGCATACATCGTTGTACTGGCTGGATTGACCTGGCAACGAAACAATTTATGGCGTGATCCAGTTGCATTTTTTCAACATGAGATCTCGATTAATAAAAATAGCTTCAGATCATACTGTATGTTGGGAGAAGCCTATTATGTTGCAGGTAAGTTGGCTCAGGCGAATGAGACCTATAAATCGGCACTTCCCTTAATCAAGTATCATGTTGATAGAGGAAATAACTCGGAGGAATCCTGTTTTTCAAATTATGCTGCCAGCTTGCAGGAAGCTGGTGATTTAGAGGGGGCAAAGGCACTGATTGATAATTTAAATATCTCCACTTTATCGTTGCCAATGCAATCCAGGTTTACTGTTACCTTGGGTAATATAGAGGCATTGAGTGGAAATCTAACTGTGGCTGAAAATTATTTTCTTAGAGCCAGGGAGTTGGATTTACAAAATATTGATGCTATTTCCAACCTGGCCAAACTCAAGATATTAACAAATGAACTTCAGGAGTCTTTTGAACTTTTTACTCTGGTCAATGAAATGGATCCAAATGATCAGGATGGCATAGTGGGGCTGCAATATTTATCAGAGTTGCTGCAGGAATAATGATGTTTTCTACTTTTCTGAAGGAAAAATTTAGCACTTATATTGTCAAAAACTGGTAATTCCCATGTCCCCTTAATAATCTGCTCCTCATTTTATATTTAAAAACCTGCCTGGCTAAATCGATACATGAGAAATAGGGGTACAAGTGAGAATAAACTAGTTAGCCTTGAAGAATATGAATAATTTGTGAATTCGTTGATTTACTGTTTACTATTAAAATCAGGTAGTTATACTGCGCGTCTTGTGATTTTTGTCTGACAGGCTAATATCAAATGGGCGCAAAATACACCAAGCTTTCAGGCACAGCTCTCCAGCAACCCTCTTTCCTGAATCGGCTTCTCTTCTTACCAGTTCTGCTGGTACTAAACATTCCTGTGCTCACTGCACAGGAAGTGGGCTTATCTTCAGATTCAGCCAACCCAGGCAGAAAGCGCATAGAAATTGTCCGTACTGATCTGGCGCCTGAAATTGATGGTGTGCTTGATGATGAAATATGGAAAACAGCCACGGTAATCTCTGACCTGCATCAATTTTCACCAGTAGATCAGGGTGAGCCATCTGAACGTTCCGAATTTTACCTGGCTTATAGCGACAGCTATTTTTATGTAGGGGCCAGGCTGTATGACAGCGACCCTTCGGGCATCAGTGCCCGTCAGCTGGTTCAGGGTCAGGGTATGCAATTTGATGATGCCTTTGAATTCATTCTGGATACTTTCAATAATGGCCGAACTGGCTACCAGTTTCAGGTCAATCCGAATGGCATACGGCGTGAAGGCGTATATGATCAGCCTAACAACCTGAACAGTGACTGGAGTGGAATCTGGCTGGTTGAAAGCCGCATTGATGATGAGGGCTGGACTGCAGAAGTCGCGATACCTTTTATAACACTGAATTTTGATCCAACTACTGAAGACTGGGGCTTTACTATTGCGCGTACTATCGCCCGCAAACGTGAAGAAATAGCCTGGTCTTCTTTTAACCGTAATATCAATCCAACTACGACGGGTCTGATTACCGGAATCCGTGATATTCGACAGGGGAAGGGGCTGGATATCATTCCCTCACTCGCCATGGCGACGGATGAAGATCATGTCAGTGGCGCCAGCGGTAATCGCATTGATCCCTCGCTGAATGTGTTTTACAAAATCACGCCAAATCTCACCGGTGCTGTGACCCTAAACACAGACTTTTCTGCCACTGAGGTGGATAACCGACAAGTGAACCTGAGTCGTTTTTCCCTGTTTTTTCCTGAGAAACGTGACTTCTTTTTGCAGGATGTAGATATCTTCAGCTTCGGTGGTCTGGGTGGCGGCGGGAATTTTAATAATAATCAAAATGGTATTCCCTTTTATTCCAGGCGCATTGGCTTGAGTAGTGCGACAGGCCAACCGGTGGATATTGATGCCGGCCTTAAAATGACTGGTCGTGTTGGGCAATGGAATGTGGGCGCTTTAGCGGTTCAGCAGGGTGATACCGCCACTCTTGATGGGCAGTCTTTGTTTGTAGGACGAGCTGCGGTGAACGTGCTGTCTGAGTCCAGCGTTGGTGCCATTGTGACTCAGGGTAATCCCAATAGTATTGTTGATAATACATTGGCGGGCATGGACTTTCGCTACCAGAACACCCGGTTTTCCCGGCGCTATACCATGCGTGGTAATGCCTGGTACCAACAGACAGATACGGATGGTCTGACTGGTGACGCCAAAGCTTATGGCGTAAGGGTTAATCTGGATACTCAGGGTAATGGTTTGGGCGGCAATGTCGGCTATACCTATATTGGTGAAGACTTTAATCCTGCTCTGGGATTCGCCAATCAACGGGGTATTGAATCTTTTTCATTGATGGGTAGATTCAGGCATTTTCTTGTCGACCATCCACTTCTTCGCACCTACAATATATTTGGGCGTTTCACTCAGGACCGCGATCTGGCAACAGGCAAGCTGGTCAGCGAAAATTTGTTCACGCGTTTTATTAACCTTAATACGCACCGTGGTGATCAGATAGGACTGGGCGTGTCGAGAAACCGGGAAGGCCTGGACAGGGATTTTGAAATCCGTCCCGGGATTGTTATCCCTGCCGGTAAATACAGCTTTACCAACCTCAATGCACAAATTGAGGTGTCCAATCAGCGTAATTTTGCGCCTTCCATAGGCATCAATATCGGCGAGTTTTATGATGGTGACCGAAGCCAGTTTGATTTTGGTATGCAATGGCGCCCTGATGAACATTTTTTCCTGAATTTGAGTTACAACTATCAGGATATTGAATTGCCTCAGGGAGATTTTACAGTCCGGCTGGTCAGGGCGAATGCGAACTATGCCTTCAATTCAAAATGGTCCTGGGTCAATCTGGTGCAGTATGACAATGCCTCCAGTACGGTAGGAATTAACAGCAGATTGCGCTGGAATCCTCAGGCTGGCGAGGATCTTTTTGTGGTGATCAATTACAATTTTGATTCTGAAGGAACATTTTCCCAGTTAAGTCGGGAAAAGTCTGAGATAGCACTGAAATACACAAAAACATTCCGTTTCTAGGAGATTCCCCTAGATCAAATTCCACTTTTGGGCTAAAAAGGGTTAATGATTCGTAATCCTTTGCCTTATCTATGCTGAAAATAATCGCTAAAACTGATGTCGGTCTGGTCAGGACAAACAATGAAGATTATCTCTTCACTGACCCTGACAACAGACTTGTTATTGTTGCGGATGGTGCCGGTGGCTATGAGCACGGAGAAATCGCCAGCAGGCTTGCGGTGGAAAGTTGTTTTCAGTACCTGACTCGTGAAGATTATCTTCAGGATACTTCCGATATCACTCAAACACTTATCGACAGCATCACCTTTGCTAATCAGCAGGTTATCGAATACAAGAAAAATCATATGTCCGGTAGCAAGATGGGCACTACGCTTGCTTGTGTCTATATCGATGAGACAAGAGCTTGTTTTGCCTGGATGGGCGACTCAAGAATTTATCTGATTGACCGTGGCAAAGAAAAAGTCACTCAGCTGAGTACAGATCACACCCTTTACCAGGAAATGCTGTCACGGGGTGAAGTGGGTCAAAGTTACAAAAAAAGTATTCTTAGTCGTATGCTCGGCAATAACCCCTATACGAGACCGGATGGCGAGGAAGTTGATATCAAGAAAGACGACTTGCTGCTGGTTTGTTCAGATGGTTTCAGCGATCTGGTCACTGAAGAGCGCATGCTTGAAACGCTTTTGGATTCAGGCAAGGATCTTGATCAAGGGGTTCAAGCCTTGATTGATCTGGCAAATGGGCAGGGTGGCAGGGACAATATCACTATAGCCCTTGCAGAAATTGGCTGAACTGGAGATAAACTCCAGATAAAGTAAGGCGTTAATCCAGGCGGATAGTTTCCTGTAACAGTCGCAGCATTTCTCCCATGGTTTGAATTCGCTCATTGGGATCTTTTTTCAGGCACTTCATACACACTGATTCCACAATTTCCGGAATATAATAACTTATGATAGTTGATGGAGGCTCAGGAATATCATCCAGAGTACTTCTTACCAACTCGTCCATGGTTTCACCTTGAGTTGCTGTCTTGCCTGCCAATATTTCATAGATAATTGCTGCCAGGCTATAGATGTCAGTTCTGCCATCAATTGCCGGGTCTTTTTTGATTTGTTCCGGTGACATATAACAGATTGTGCCCTGTAATTTAGCCTGGCCAGTGATTGAAATGTCTTCTGTGTCGAGTAGAAGACCATCCCCCAGACTCTCCTGTGTGCCTGCAATATCCCAGACCTTTGCAAGTCCCCAATCCATCAGGATGACTTCTCCAAATGGGCCAACCAGAATGTTCTCTGGTTTGATATCGCGGTGCAGGACGCCATGTGAATGGGCGTATTCCAGTGCATGTCCTACCTGAATGATGACATCAATAAGCTGGGTTAAATCATAGCGATCACGGTAATCGAGAATTTCACGCAGGGTGTAGCCATGGACCAGCTTCATGGTGAAATAGTAATGACCATTATTATCTCGACCCAGTTCATAGGTGGGGAGAGTATTGGGATGCTGAAGCATTGCCGAAACCCTTGCTTCACGCAATAAACGTTGTTGCTCAATGGGGTCATCGGCAAATTCCGCTTTCAGTGTTTTGTAGCACACGACACGACCAAGATTCATATCCTTACATGACTTGATCAGGGATTTACCGCCCTTGGCAATGGTTGAGAAAAAGGCGTAACGCAGATTAGGATCGATTTTTGCCGGTAAGGGCTTGTCGGTATCTTCCTTATAGACGTTTGCGTATTCTTTGACTGGAAGCTCAGGAAAGTCAGACATAAATTTCAGGTATAATTTCAAGCATGGCAGATAAAGTTCTAATCTCTTTGGACAAAGTAATGTTGACGGTTATGTTTGTCTTCACTATGCCGGGAGAATGTATTTTGACAGAACAAAACAAGGGTGTCTTCAGTAATAATTCAGCGACAGGCGCACCAATATTGATCCATTATGCATCATAATAGTGCAATTTAATTATCATTGGAGTGCATTATTGAATTTACCCCGGCAAGTGACAAAAATTTTTCTTTGATCTTTTGATGAACCTTAAGTGCCCGTGAATACACGGTTTAATCGTATTTTTTCTTTTTTACAGAGAATTGCTGAGGTACACTTGAGCACTTTTCTGCACCGTTATGTGACAAAACATTAGTCAGGTACACAAATTGCATAACTGAGAACTCAACCTATAAAAACATGTTAGGAGTAAAGAACATCATGAAATCCAAGTTGGAATATATCTGGCTCGATGGCGACGTGCCAACACAGGGCCTTAGAAGCAAGACAATGGTAAGGTCTGACTTCGGTGGCACTCTTGAAGAATGCCCTATGTGGTCATTTGATGGCAGTTCAACTGGACAGGCGGAAGGCGGCGATTCAGATTGCCTGTTAAAGCCTGTTTGCATCATTCCGGATCCTGATCGTGGTAATGCGTATCTGGTAATGACAGAAGTGATGAATGCAGATGGTACTCCACATGTCACTAACAGCCGCGCCAAAATTGATGATGACGATGAGGACTTCTGGTTCGGATTTGAGCAGGAGTATTTCCTTTGGGATCCAGACACTAATCTTCCTCCCGGATTTCCTCATGCCGGTTACCCGCGTCCACAGGGCCCATATTACTGTTCAGTAGGTGCCAGAAATGCTTATGGCCGTACCATGGTAGAAGAACATCTTGACCTGTGCCTTGAAGCTGGACTCAATGTTGAAGGTATTAATGCGGAAGTTGCTGCTGGTCAGTGGGAGTTCCAGGTATTTGCCAAAAGTGGGAAAAGAGCGGGTGATGAAACCTGGCTTGGTCGTTACTTATTGGAAAGGACTGCAGAAAAATATGGCATGGCCATTGAGTGGCATCCAAAACCACTTGGCGATACTGACTGGAATGGTTCAGGTATGCATGCCAACTTCTCAAATGGCCCGATGAGAGACTCTGGCGATCAGGATGTTTTTACCAAGATCTGTGAACAGTTTGGTAAAAATATTGAGCGTCATATCAGTGTTTATGGTGCACATAATGATCAGCGTCTGACGGGTAAGCATGAGACTCAGTCGATTGATTCATTCAGTTATGGTGTATCTGACCGTGGTGCGTCTATTCGAATTCCCATTGGTACTGTGGAAGATGGCTGGAAAGGTCGTCTGGAAGATCGTCGCCCTGCATCCAATGCATGTCCTTATGCATGTGCTGCAGCGATTGTTAAAACAACCAAGGAAGCTTTGGCTTAATTCCTTGGTTTTAAAAAATCTGTAAAAAAGGCTGGTTGAATTATTCAGCCGGCCTTTTTTGTCTGAAGTTTAATTTCAAGAAGCGTGTTAAGGGTCTCAGGGATGGGAGATATAAAGGAGCTGGTTAGCATTAACATTTTCCAGGACTTTTTCTGCCCCTGATGGCCAGACGACGCGCACTTCAGCTACCTTGTCGCGGGTGCCCAGTCCAAAGTAGGCTTCCACCGGGTTCTGGGACAGGTAGTTGCTTCCTGCACGCAGTTCACGCATCTGGGTGAGTCCGTTTTCTGTCAGGTAAATTCTGGCACCAACAGCTTCGGAATTTAAATCTTCACCCTCCAGCTGGATGTGCAGATAATTGTTCATGTCATTACTGTCATTGCGAAACAATGATGGCGCTTGTCGATTATTGGCAACAAAAATATCGATGTCTCCATCCCGATCATAATCGAAGCAGACGATGCCGCGGCCCTGACCCTGATCATTCAATTGCAGTTCAAAAGATCTTTCCAGAAAGCTGCCATTTTGATCGGAGATATACAGTTGTGAAGGATCCTCGGTAAAGGGAGTCAGGCTGGAATCTCCGCCGCCACTAAAGCCGTTAACATGGAATAAATCCAGCCAGCTGTCGTTATTGAAATCAGCGAAACAGGCACCCCAGCCCCAGTAGCCAACACGTGTTCCGGTGACATCGGTGACATCGGTGAAATTGCCTTGTCCGTCATTTTGGTAAAAACGGTTTCCGCTAACGCCCCATGGAAAGTCGACGGTAGTTCGAAAGTCATAAACGCTCGTCACAAACCAGTCAAGGTCACCATCATTATCATAATCACCGACGGCTCCTCCCATACCATTTTCATCACTGATGACATCAGTAGTGGCAAGAGTGAAAGTTCCGTCCTGATCATTGGTTAATATTTGACTGGAGCCGTAATCACCAGAGATAAGCAGATCAAGCCAGCCATCATTATTTATATCGGAAAAATTGGTGGTGAAATCAGCTGTCAGACCATCAGGGATTCCCGCAGCAAGGCTGGCATCAGTAAAAGTACCATTCCCGTTATTACGCCACAAATACCCCTGGTCGGTGGTAAAAAGCCAGTGGTTGATCCATAAATCCAGATCCCCATCTTTGTCATAATCGGCAAAAGAGACTCCCATGCTGATTGGCATTTCAGAAATTCCTGAGGACTTCGTTATATCTGTAAAGGTGCCATCGCCATCATTGCGAAATAGAGTGACCTGAGTGCCGTTGACCCCGGTTACAATCAGATCCAGAAAACCGTCCCCGTCATAATCTGCAAATGTCGCTGCGGCATTATCCTGTCCTGAAAGGTCTACTCCTGCTTCTGCGCCTGACTCTTCGAAGGTACCGTTGCCGAGATTGCGAAAAAGCTGATTAGGTCCAACAGTGCCCCTGACAATATAAAGGTCTACCCAGCCATCCTGATCATAATCGCCTGCTGCCACACCTGCAGTATTGGTACGACGATCATGACTCGACCCTGAATTGGAAAGGGCATATCCGTGCGAATAGTCGATACCTGAGGCCAGGCTTACTTCAGTGAACTGCCAATTATTGGGAACAACAGAAATTTTTGCGCTACTGCTTAAACTGGTTTGATCATTAATATCTACATCAAAAGTAAATTCATAGTCGCCAACACCAAGGGCGGGAAGCGTAATGATTTGTACATCATTGAAACGCAGTGCCGGCCCTTGTGCTGAAATTTGTCGTGTATCAACAGGTTCAAAGCGGCGCGGGTAAAAATAGGAAAACATGCCGGACAATGAGTCAGCATAGAGATAATATTTTGCCTGTTCCCTGCGTAGAGTGCCTGGATTCAGGCTGATAGAAAGAGTGATGGCTTCACCTTCCGCTATGATTAAATTGGCGCTGTTGTTAGCACTCACTGAAATTTCCATCCCCGGACTGCCGGCATCGTTCAGGTCTGATCCCTGCACGAATTCTTCAAGGTTTGTATAGCCATCATCATCAGCATCGATTGATGTAAGCATTAGAGATGAGAGCGCATCATAGACAAGTTGGCCATTTGGCAAGGCACCGGAAATCGTTGTAACGGAACTGTCAATTGTTCCGGCATTTTCACAGGCCGGGGGTACTTCGCCTTCGACTATGTAAGTTAAAAAACCTTCTACTGATGGCTCGACAGAATAAATGCTCAATGAGTAGTCCTGACGTACTCTGGGAATGCCAGGGAAAAGTGGGCCGAAATCACAGGTTTCAAGTGTTGATTGTTTAATGTCGAGACAGGCAATCGCCCCGGTAGTATTAATAGAATTAGCTTTGATGTTGCCGGTTAACTGGTCATGCAGATCATGTTTTTGCCCGGTCGACGCTGCCAGTAACAGTTTTTTGCGTCCGGTAAGCACGGGCAATTGCGGTCTTTGATTGCTGCAAATTGCTGCAACAATATTTTTATCTGATGTGGTGAGTGACAGCTGTGCAAACGTTGCAGAACTTGAAAACGCCAGTATTAATATGGCGCCTGCGAGAACAGTTGATTTGTGGATGGTAAATTTCATGGACAGTTAATGCGTTAAATTCACAACCTGGATTACCTTATTGCATACATTCTAGCAGGCTATTGCAAAAGTTGGGTGGAGCGATAAAAGCCTGAATTGTGGTATTCATTTTCACCTGATTCAGGATCAATGTTCTATGTTTCAATGGCATTTACATAAACTATGGCATTTACCGGGCATTGAGCTTTATGATTAGATGCTATATTAGTTGCTTAAGCCGATTCTTTTTCAGAAAAGATAAATTCAAGGGGAGCAAAACCCATGATCCGCAAAATATTTCCAGTACTTCTTTTGCTTGTAATAAATAACAGCCAGGCACAGCCTCCGCAATTCCAGATTCCCCAGTTACCTGAAGGGGATGGCAAGCAGTTGGTGGAAATTGCCTGTTACAGTTGTCATAGTTCATTCAATATCGTCACTTCAGCGGGTTACGATAGCGCGGAAGAATGGAAGCATGTATTTACTGCCATGGTTGATTTGCCAGGTGCCCAGGCAACAACTATTGCAGAATATCTGGCTGAACACTTTCCTGCTGATGAGACCAGGAAGCCTGTGTTAATTCCAGGTAACACAGAGATAGAAATTAAAGAGTGGATAGTGCCTACATTGGGGCAACGTTCCAGAGATCCGATTGAAGCACCGGACGGTTCAATCTGGTGGACGGGAATGTGGGCGAGTCTTGTCGGTAGACTCGATCCGGCTACCGGAGAAATGGACGAGTACAAGCTACCAATAGCAGCAAGGCCTCACAGTATTGTGCCCGATGCAGACGGCAATATCTGGTATACCGGAAACAGCAACGGCACTATTGGTAAGCTGGATCCCGCTACAGGCTTGATCACAGAATATCCAACACAAGCCCGCGATCCGCATTCCGCCACTTTTCACCCGAATGGAAACCTGTATTTCACCGCCCAGGGCGCCGGCATGCTTGGTCGCCTGGATCCCGAGACCGGCGAGCTGACAGAGGTCCCGTCGGAACCAAGACCCTATGGTATTCAGGTTGCTGCCAATGGCACAGTGTGGGTTGCCTTTAACGGGACAAACAAGATAGGCGCCGTGGACCCTGAGACAATGGCGGTTCGTTACTACGATATCCCTAATGACGCATCCCGAATTAGAAGGCTGAGTCTGGATAGCAAGGGCATGGTCTGGTTTGTAAATTCAACGCAAGGGAAGATTGGGCGACTGGATCCCGTCAGTGGTGCTATTGCGCAATGGGATTCCCCTAGCGGAGCCACCTCCCACCCCTATGCGTTGGCAGTGATTGACGACAAGATCTGGTACAACGAGTCGGGCATGAGACCGGATACCCTGGTGCGCTTTGATCCTGAAAATGCATCCTTTCAGAGTTGGGCTATACCGTCAGGTGTCGGTATTGTGAGAAATATGTGGGTCACCATGGAAGGGAATCTGTTGATTCATCAAAGTAGCTCGAACAGAGTGGGCTTGGTGAAAATCAAATAGCAGACAAATTTGTGGTTTGACAAGAGTCAGCTGTGAATCATGTTTTATTATCCGAGAACTATTACGAGAATTATTAATAATCGGGATATTGGGCCATTACTTGCTCAAAACTTTCCCGGTAATTTAAATTGGGACTTAATTCCAGTGCCTTTCTCATAAGGGGGATGGCTTCTTGGAAATTACCAATGTTGATGTAGTAAATTGCCTGGTTAGCAATAATTGGTGCAAACTCACCGTAGTTCTCCAAAAACTTTTCATAAAAATAAGTGACGTTTTCAAAATCCTGAAGATTGATAGCCATAGAGTGGAGAGCATTATAAGTATTCCGGTTTTGCTTCAACAACTCTTCAGGCTCGGTCTTTAGCGATTCATATATCTCACGCAGCTTTTCAAAATCACTTTGAGTAGTAAATATTTGCATGAGAAAGTATTCGCCAAGATATGATCCTTCTGGCTGGGTTTCGATAGTTTTTCTGGCCCAACTTTCGGATTCCTCATATTGCATCAGAGCCAGGTGGATCTCTGCTTCTATCATAGAATGGGCAGGAACATCTGGCCAATAATCAAGTACAGGCTGGAACACTTTTAATGCTAATTGATTGTTGTTTGCCACCTTAAGGGCCTGGTAAACACTTCTGCCGGCGGTGATATAGACCTGGTTATAAATGGGATTAACAGGTTTCCATTCTTCATTTTTGAGATCACCTTTCAGAATTTTATTCAGGACATGAACATCTCTAAACCAGGCCAGATCATTGATCAGGAAAAAGCAGAAAACCAGACCGCAGAGAGTTGTTGCAATTCGATTGAACAAGGGGGGGAAAGTAATAGTAGTGGTATTTCCTTCAGTATCTTCCGAACCCCTGATTATTAATGCCATGAAAAATGGCATGATGACGAGGGGAACCGGCAGCTGATACGGGAAACTAACCTGAGCATTAAGCATACTGCCCGTAACGGCAATCGTTAATAGTGCAAACACTAGTCTGTGCTGGCCTGTAGACCTGAGGAATAATTTATATAAAAGAATGCACATAGTGATTATGATTATTAAAAGTGAAGCCAAGCCTATAAAACCCAACTCTACAATCAATTCGAACACATCATTATGAATTCGCTGGACACCCAATATGTTGAAGTTGCTATATCCACCGGTATTATAGGTTTCGAAAAAGTTACCAAGTCCTGCACCTGTTAATGGCTTATCTTTTATCATATCTGGGAGAGTGCCCCAGATTAGATACCGAGGCTCACCTTCTGCAGCAGAAGAGCCAACAGCAACGGCTATAGATGAAATTTCATCAATAGCAACTTTCCAAAACGGTTGGAATCCATTTTGATTAAAATTCAGCATTAATAATAAGAAAACCAGTGCTACGCCTCCTACTTTGCTTTTCTCATTATTCCAAAATAGCCATTCAGATTTTTTAGCCCGATCAAATAAAATGAAAAGAACGATTAGAAAAACTTCCAGGCCAAAGGCAAGCCATACTGCCCGGGTTTTGGTATAAAAAGTGTAGGCTGCTAAAAAGCATAATGAAAATGCATAAAACCAGATTTTTCCTGTTGTTATATTTTTTTTAAACAGAAAATATAAAGGAAGGAGCGCGGTCAGCACCATAACCTGCCCCGCCATGTTGCCATTGCCAAAGGTAGAAGAAGGAAAGGACGTTTGAGGTACGCCATCAAAACCGAACAGGTTTTGTGCGATACCTATAAGAGCAACGCTAAGCCCACCCAGTACGATTAAATTGACTACCTTGTCCAGGTTTTTTTCATTCTGTGAGATTTGCAATCCCAGCAGAAAAATAGCAAAGCCTGCATACCATTTATTCCATTTATATACCCAGAAATCCGGGTTGCTGGCCCATAAAATTGATAAGGTTCCTACAATAAAAAGTAATCCAAAGGCTATTCTGCCGGGTGAAAATGTCAGAGTTACCATTGGCTGTTTTCTGAGCATCCAAAACCAGATTAATAACAAGGCTGACAGATATATTTGGGAAGCATAGGACTTTAATTCCATCGGGGTTGCGACAGGCGGATAGGTCCAGGCGCCAACGAGACAAATGATGGGAATTATGACGGCAATCCAGAAGACTGGAATTTCAGGGATTTTTCTTACTGCAACTGTTGAAGTTACAGTCTGAGTAGCGACGCCCAAACTTCCATTTCTGGAGCTTCCTTTTCTTTTTTTCTGTTTTTTTGCCATTTAATTAAGATCTATTAACCATATCCAATTTGGGCAGGATTATATCCTGTGTACCTGATTCGCGCATTGCTATTATTGCTCAAAATATGGACATCGCAATCAAAGGCTTTTATCCTCTGTTTCCCGGTTTACTATTGTAGTGCGTTTGGCTGCAAGCAGTACTCTCAGTGCTCGATATATCCAGTTACAGCACGTAGGGGCTTTCAAAAGTAGTGCACAGTTTTTTAAGGGGAAGGAAATGAAATACAAGATAAGTAAAGGAGTCAGCTTTTTTCTGTTATCAATTTTACTGTCATCCACAGTAATGGCGCAAACAGCCGCTGAAAGACGTGAGCAATTAAGCAGAATGATTCCGCAGCATCCAGGCCAATTGGGTGCGCTGGCACCGGAAAACCTTGCCAAAGAACGCCCGGCACCGCCATTTGATTTGACCGGCACCTGGTTTGTGGATTTAAGTGAAGGCTTTAGTAATTTCATGTATGGCCCGCCATATCCAGAATTTATTGGTCAGACAAAACTGGATTTTGAAGAAGGGCAGCGGGCAAGAGCAGAAGGGCGCCCTTTCCGGGATGCCATAGGCCAGTGTTTTCCAGCAGGAATTCCCATGCTGATGACGCGAGTTTGGCCTATTGCCATGATCCAGTTACCGACAGCAATTTATATGGTATCCAACTTTAATAACGGTTTCAGGCAGATATTTCTGGATGGCCGCGATTATTCAGATCCTGATCTGATTATCTATACCTATAATGGTGAATCCATTGGCCAATGGGAAGGTGAAGAGCTGGTAGTGAATACGCGTTATATGGAAACCTATAATCATTTTATTGATACAGGAATCCCGATTTCTGAAGATTTCCGCATGCAGGAAAGATTTCGTCTGCTGGAAAATGGCGAAGTTCTGCAAATCGAACATATCATGACCGACCCCAATGGATGGGTTGGTGAATGGCGTAATACCAAGAGCTGGTTAAGAGTGGATAATACGGATATAGGAGAAGTGGAATGCTTGCCTGACCTCAATGACAACCTGCCCAGCACACAGGCGGGTCAGGACGGATTGAGCCGATAAGACTGTATTACACTGGCTGCTATTTGCAGATGAAAATAGATTTACACATGAACATATATTACATCAGGACTAGAAAATGAAACTTGAAATTTTACCCAGGAAACTAATCTGGATTTTTTCTGCAATGCTGGCATTGCTTGCTGTGCCCGTCATTGCGCATCATTCAACCGCTGCTTTTGATAACGAAAGTGTTATTAAAATTGAAGGAGAAATAACGCAGGTTAGATGGATTAATCCTCATGCCTCATTCAAGCTGGAAGGGACCGTAGAAGGTGCTCCGGATGGTTTGTGGACTATTGAGATGACGGCGCCAAATGTCTTGATAAATCAGGGATGGAAACGCAGCTCGTTAAGTATTGGTGACAAGGTAACCGTTTTTGCAAACCCCTTGCGTAATGCCATTACCCTTAATGATGGCAGCCAGGGCGGCCTCTATGTTGGTGTTATTTTGTCGGACGGAACTACACTTGGCCGCACTGATGGACAGGGACAAGGTTCAGATAGATAGAATTTTCTTTTATCCAGATATAAAAAAAGCGCCACAACAGTGGCGCTTTTTTTTGATCTAAAATCTCTTAATGAATAGAGACTTACTTCTGGCTGACAAACTCAGGATAGGCTTCCATACCACATTCGGAGAGATCAACACCTTCGTATTCTTCCTCTTCGGTGACACGCAGACCAATTATTGTCTTGATGATGAACCAGGCAATCAGGCTGGAAACAAATACCCAGACAAAGATAGTCAACATGCCGACCAGCTGGCCGCCGACAGAGGCGCCACCTGTGACACATACCACCATCACGCCGAAGATACCCACTACACCATGTACAGAAAGAGCGCCGACAGGATCATCAATGCGCAGTTTATCGAACATGATAATGCTGAACACAACGATGATGCCGCCAACCATACCCACCAGGGTAGACGCTAGAGGGCCGGGGGAAGCTGGGTCAGCAGTAATAGCTACCAGACCTGCTAATGCGCCGTTTAGAATCATTGAAAGGTCAGCTTTGCCGAACAAAATGCGGGCTATAATCAATGCGCCAATAAGTCCGCCCGCTGCTGCAGCATTGGTATTTAGAAATACGTTAGCTACTTCGTTGGCTACGGCGATACCACCAAGTTTCAATGTTGAGCCGCCGTTAAAACCGAACCAGCCCATCCAGAGAATGAAAGTACCCAGAGTTGCTAATGGCAAGTTGGCACCAGGAATCGGGTGTATGGAACCGTCAGAACCGTATTTTCCTTTTCGTGGACCGAGCAGTAATACACCAGCCAAGGCTGCTGCTGCACCTGCAAGATGCACAATACCTGAGCCAGCGTAGTCAGCATAATCCAGAGCATATAGGCCAAATACTGAATCACCATTCCAGGTCCAGCTACCTTCCATTGGGTAGATCAGGCCAGTCATGACAATGGCAAATGCAAGGAAAGCCCAGAGTTTCATGCGCTCGGCAACCGCACCGGAAACGATGGACATTGCTGTAGCAACAAATACTACCTGGAAGAAAAAATCAGAGGCTCCGGAATAGACTGAATCACCGTCAAAACCGGCTTCAGCTGATTCGGCCAAGACACCTGCAACTGCGGCATCGTCCATTTGTGCAACAGTAGTGACACCGCTAAGGAAGTAGCCACCATCATACATAATCTCGTAACCGCAGATCAGGTACATGGTACAAGCGATAGCAAATAGCGCTACGTTCTTGGTTAAAATTTCTGTGGTGTTTTTGGCACGCACAAGACCTGCTTCGAGCATCGCAAATCCAGCAGCCATCCACATTACCAGGGCACCCGATACCAGAAAGTAAAAGGTGTCCATCGCATACTGCAGTTCAAAAATTTGATTTTCCATACTAAGCCCTCCTGAAAGCCTGGTATAACACTTCTAATTAGATGGCATCATCGCCAGTTTCACCGGTACGGATACGGATTGATTCTTCTATCGTAGATACAAAAATTTTGCCGTCGCCGATTTTGCCAGTTTTGGCTGCTTTCGAAATTGTTTCGATAGTCTGTTCAAGAGCGCTGTCTTTCACTACTACTTCAACTTTTAACTTGGGTAGGAAGTCAACAACATATTCCGCACCACGATACAATTCGGTGTGGCCTTTTTGTCGACCGAAACCTTTCACTTCAGTGACAGTAATTCCCTGAACTCCAATTTCTGACAGGGCCTCCCTGACATCATCAAGCTTGAAGGGCTTGATAATCGCATTGATCATTTTCATTTGATTCTCCTGGTACATCGTTCTGGCAGCTACTAAAGCTATTCTTGCTTATGAGCCTGCCGGGGAAATTCTCACAATCTAAAATCAACTGAATAAGTCAGAGTAAAACCGTGTCAGTGTTGCTGGTATTTACTTTTGTCCTTTCCAGTTATTCTGTTCTAAATTCGAAGCCAGAGGATTGTGTGCTTTATTAGTCCGCTATAAGCCGCGATAAAACAATTTATAATTAGCAATCGCCATGCCAAAAAAATAAAAAACTTTAAAATCAGTAAGATAAGTGTTCCCTGCTAATTCTTTACAGCCTTTTGCACAGAGCTCGCACCAATAAAGGGCGGTATTTCTTGTTATTGCACTCTTTTGTATCCGTAATGGAAGTGAAACGAAGAGGTGAAGGTGTGTTATCCCCTCACTGAAAAATATGGACCAGAATGATTGCTAGTTAATAGTGATGGTTTGAAACAGCTTTGAATAATTGGCTTGAATTTTTTGCTCGGTTACCGGATTTTAGATTTCATCCTGCTTGCGGCTTTATGCTGGGTAATTATTAAAAAAATGGCTTGCTGTTGATTGCTCGCGAACAGTTATGGGGCTGTTTGCCTTGTCTCCAAATAGGTTTTCTTTTATGCTCGACATTGGTGCGGTCATCAATAAAAAAATCTAAATAAGATTAAACACGCTCTAATTTTTCACTACTTTTATTCCAATCATAAATATTTCCGAGGGGGTATTATGTTTCAAAAACCTATTGCCAAAGGCTTGCTTTGGGCTGGTCTGATAATTACACCTGTGGCTTCCCTGGCTCAGGAAATTGATGGCGCAGATACGGCCTGGATAATGACATCAACAGCACTTGTGCTTTTTATGACTATCCCGGGTTTATCTCTTTTTTATGCAGGGCTGGTAAGAGTTCGCAACGTCCTGTCGGTGCTTATGCAATGTTTTTCTATCACATGCGTGGCCTCATTGGTCTGGTTGATCCTGGGGTATAGCCTGGCATTTAGTGAAGGCAATGGTTTTATCGGTGGGTTTAGCAATGTCCTGTTTGCCAATATAGCTGAAGACACTGTTTCAGGAACTATCCCTGAATCCTTGTTTGCTCTTTTTCAGATGACATTTGCCGTTATTACACCAGCATTGATATTCGGTGGCTTTGCCGAACGAGTGAAGTTCAGTGGGGTTATGTTATTCAGTGTGCTGTGGCTGGTACTGGTTTATGCACCAGTAACACATTGGGTATGGGCTGAAGGTGGCTGGTTGTTTGAGAGAGGCTTGCTGGACTTTGCTGGTGGTACCGTCGTTCATATAACAGCGGGGATCGCTTCTCTTGTTTGTGCCCTGGTAATAGGACCAAGAAGTGGTTTTGGTAAAACACCAATGCCTCCTCATAATATGACAATGACTGTCACAGGTGCGGGCATGCTTTGGGTTGGTTGGTTTGGCTTTAATGGCGGCAGTGCTTTGGCAGCAGATGGCAATGCATCGATGGCCATGCTGGTTACTCATATTTCTGCCGCGGCAGGCTCCTTGTCATGGATTTTGATGGAGAAAATTAAATACGGTAAAGCATCCGTACTTGGTGTGGTAACAGGCATGGTTGCAGGATTGGGTACCATTACTCCAGCTTCAGGATTTGTTGGCCCAGGGGGGGCGCTTATTATCGGGCTTATAGCAGGCATGGTCTGCTTCTTTGCTACTGGCCTGGTTAAGAATTACTTTCGTATTGATGACTCGCTGGATGTATTTCCGGTACATGGGGTCGGTGGAATCCTGGGAACATTTTTAGCCGGTATTTTTGCATCAGCAGGTCTGGGAATATTAAGTGGACAGGGCTATGCAGAAGGGGTCACCATGAGCAGCCAGTTGATGGTGCAATTAACAGGTATAGTGGCAACCATAGTTTATACGGCTGTATTAACATGGATTGTATTAAAAATTGTTAATGCAATTACTGGCATGCGTGTTACTGAAGAAGACGAAGCCGTTGGCCTGGATATCGTGTTGCATGATGAAAGAGGCTACGATATGTAATCCAAAGCCTGGATGCATTTCTAAACATATTTTGTTTTTACTAAAATCCGGAAAGCCAGGCTTTCCGGATTTTTTTTGAGAGGTTGTCACTGAAACCAATGACGGGCATTTTGCATCCATTAATAAGGATTCTTGCTGATGGCCAATTTCACTCTGGCTCTGAGTTGGGACAGATGCTGGGTGTTAGCCGGGCAGCGATATGGAAAAATATCAAGAAGGTCGGTGAGCTGGGAATTGAGGTGCACTCTGTCCGGGGCAAAGGTTACAGGATAGTCCATCCTGTTACTCTCCTGGATTCAAATTCAATCCGCGCTGCTATGCCGGCAGCCTTGAATAAAGCATTACATCATCTTGAAATTCTCGACACTATAGATTCAACCAACACTCATGCAATGCGTTTGTTACAAAATGGCACGCTGTTACCGCTTGCCGGCAAATACTCTGCGCATCTGGCTGAACAACAAACCAGTGGTAAAGGGCGAAGGGGCAGGCAATGGGTGAGTCCTTTTGGCCACAATATTTGCCTTACCATGGTGCGTCAAATTGATACTGGTACTATGGGTACAGAAGGCATCAGCCTTGTTGTTGGTCTGGCCATTATTCGGGCACTCAAACAGCAAGGGCTGGCCGGACTCGGTGTCAAATGGCCTAATGATGTTATTGTTGATGGGAAAAAGCTGGCAGGAATTTTGTTGGAGATTACGGGAGATATTTCAGGGATTTGCCAGCTATTGATTGGCGTAGGAATTAATATCAAGTGCCCCCCCGAGACCATGGAAGGTGTAGATCAGCCCTGGACAGACCTGTTTCAGCTGACAGACGGGAAAGTCGATCGTAATCTGCTGGTGAGCGCGGTTATCTCCCATATAATGTCAGCGCTGGATGAATTTCAATCCGGGGGATTAACAAATTTCAATGCAGAGTGGCGGGACCATGATGTCATGATAGACAAACAGGTTGAACTGATTACAACGGGCCAGAGTGCCTTTGGTATAGCGCGTGGTATTTCCGACACTGGCGCACTCTTGTTGGAAACAGAGCAGGGCATACAGCTTGTTACTGGCGGTGAAGTGAGCTTGAGGAGAAGGTCGGTCAAATGATCCTCGAAATAGATGCTGGTAATAGCAGAATAAAATGGCGCATTGTTGGCGAGAAGCAACAGAATCCAGATGTGGTTGTGGCCGGTAATGTCTTGACTGCAGTTAGCTCCGGATCTGGTGCTGGCGATCTGAAACAGATGATTTCTGATTTAGATCAGCACATGAAAAATATTAACAGAGTGAAAGTGTCCAGTGTCAGGGGCGAGCAATTTCGAGATAATCTTGGGGTAATGCTAAATGAGAAGTGGCAGCTACAAGCTGAATTTGCAAAAGTTGAGAAAAATTGTGGCGGAGTTACTAATTCATATATTGATGTCAGCATGATGGGAATTGATCGCTGGCTGGCTTTACTTGCCGCTTACAAAAAAACTGCGAATGCATGTTGTGTTCTTGATTATGGCAGCGCAATCACATTTGATAGTGTTGATGCTGAAGGCATTCATCAGGGCGGGTATATAGTGCCTGGTTTTCACCTTATGCAGGAAAGCCTGGCGCGAAAAGCTTCAGCATTGAATATTGCCCTGCAAGACTCGATATCACTTGAACCTGGTCTAAATACGCAAGAGGCGATTAGCAATGGCATCGCAACAATGGTCACCGGGTTTGCAGAGCGTTGTTATAAACAGTTTTTAAAAGCGAGTATTAAAGAGCCCTCTCAAGAGGGGGTAGGCGGAATAGAACGAATAGAAAGAAACGCTCAGCAGTCAGATTTTAATGAAGTTGAGGTGAACTGCTTCCTCACTGGTGGCGATGCCTTGTTAGCGAGCAAAAACCTTGCCTTAGCGCATCGGGTAGAAAAGGATCTGGTACTTGAGGGATTGGCTATTGCTTTACCTTAGGCAGTAACAATTTCTGGCAATCCTGCATCTTAATATACCTATTGAATATATTTATTAACTTAATAGACAAATTAAACACTCCCGAGCATTCTATAAGAAAACGGATTAGTGTTTTATTATTACTTATATTGATTTTTATTAGCTCCTAATTAGTGCTTAATTCGTTATGCGTACATTTGTCATTCTGTTGATACTTGCCAATCTGGCTTACCTGTCATGGAATATCTATTCGCCTCGAGAATCAGAACCTGTCATGGTCAGGACACCAGGCAGGCAGGCTTCACGTAGCTTGGAGTTACTCAGTGAAGTGGAAAAACTGGCTATGCCCGAACTGATTGAGCCGCTGACCTGCATTTCTTTGGGAGTATTCAATAACACTACTGAAAGTGATTTCCTTGTATCGGCCTTGCTGGAGCGGGGATTTCAAGCCAGTGCTGAGCTGTTGCCATCTGTAGAAACTGCCAATTTCCGGGTCTATATGCCGCCATTTAATTCTGAAACTGCCGCAAGACAGACACTTCAGACCCTGCAGGAAAATGAAATTGAAAGTTTCATCATTAGTAGCGGAGAGCTCTCAGGGGGTATTTCTTTGGGGCTTTTTAGTCAGCAAGCATTGGCGCTGGCTTTGCAAGAACGGCTTGCAGGCCAGGGATTTGCTACGTCTATCCAGAATATTGTGACAGCTAACAACGAGATTTGGGTCACAATTAAGGGGCTTTCTCAGGCATTGCTGGAGGGCTCAGAATTGCTGGATTTGCTATCAGAAGGGCTTGAGCTGGAAGTAAAAGAAAAACCTTGCGAAACGTTTGCATCACGCCAGTGATTCCCCTAAAATGCCCGGCTCTGTGTAGAGCCAGGTGGTTGAAATACGTCTGATGCTTTGTTGGAGGGGTTCCCGAGCGGTCAAAGGGATCAGACTGTAAATCTGACGCGAAAGCTTCGGTGGTTCAAATCCACCCCCCTCCACCATTCAGAAGTTTCGCATGCCTGGTGGCAGCGATATGCAGAAAACAGTGGACGAGGAACTCTTTCAGCTCCTTATAAAGTTGTTTATATAAAAGTTGTGGGAAGAGTTTTTGGTCCTCTGTTTTTTGGTTTGCAAGCCTGGATACCTGAATAGCCATCATTGTAAATGGCTGGGCAAGGTAACTGGTAGGCGAGTGTTTAAGAAGGATTTGCGGGTATAGTTCAATGGTAGAACCCCAGCCTTCCAAGCTGATGATGCGGGTTCGATTCCCGCTACCCGCTCCATAGTTGCTTGTGTAAAGAAGCTTTTACAGCAACAGGAAAGGGAAGTATTAGGGTTTGGGAGTTCAGGTTGAAGACCCGGAAAGCCATTTAAAGAACTATGCTCGCATAGCTCAGTTGGTAGAGCGCATCATTGGTAATGATGAGGTCTCCGGTTCAACTCCGGATGTGAGCACCAGATTCTGGCGCACAGTATTAGTAAAAATTAGCGGTGATATTCTTCAGAGAATCTGAGCAAATATCCACATAAAGTTAGCAAATTATAAATCGGAGGCATTTTCGATGGCGAAGGCAAAGTTTGAGAGAAATAAGTTACACGTCAATGTTGGCACCATTGGTCACGTTGACCATGGTAAAACAACGCTGACCGCAGCATTAACTCGTGTGTGTGCGGAAGAGTTTGGTGGTGAAATGAGAGATTTCGCACAAATAGATAACGCGCCCGAAGAGAAAGAGCGTGGTATTACTATTTCGACTTCCCACGTGGAGTACGATTCCGCGAATCGTCACTATGCCCACGTTGACTGTCCGGGCCATGCTGACTATGTGAAGAACATGATCACTGGTGCTGCTCAGATGGATGGAGCAATTCTTGTATGTTCTGCTGCTGATGGCCCCATGCCACAGACTCGTGAGCATATCTTGTTAAGTCGTCAGGTAGGCGTTCCTTATATTGTCGTTTTTATGAACAAAGCCGACATGGTTGACGATGACGAATTGCTGGAACTGGTTGAAATGGAAATTCGCGAGTTGCTGGATCAGTACGATTTCCCGGGTGATGATACTCCAGTTATCATTGGCTCCGCTTTAATGGCTCTGGAAGGTAGAGATGACAATGAGATGGGCACTACTGCAGTGAAAAAACTGGTAGAAGCCCTGGATACTTATATTCCTGAGCCTGAGCGTGATATCGACAAGCCATTCCTGATGGCTATCGAAGATGTTTTCTCAATTTCAGGTCGTGGTACTGTAGTAACTGGTCGTATTGGTCGCGGTATTGTTAAGGTCGGCGAAGAAATTGAAATTGTTGGCATTAAAGATACTCAGAAAACCACTTGTACCGGTGTTGAAATGTTCCGCAAATTACTGGACGAAGGTCGTGCCGGTGAAAACGTTGGTGTTCTGTTGCGTGGTACCAAGCGTGAAGATGTTGAGCGTGGTCAGGTATTGGCTGCACCAGGTTCTATTACACCTCATACTCAATTCGAAGCGGAAGTTTACGTACTGTCCAAAGATGAAGGTGGTCGTCACACTCCTTTCTTTAAAGGATATCGTCCACAGTTCTACTTTGAAACAACTGACGTAACAGGTGCTTGTGAATTACCAGAAGGCGTTGAAATGGTAATGCCTGGTGACAATATTAAAATGGTAGTAGAGCTGATTGCTCCAATTGCCATGGAAGAAGGTCAGCGTTTCGCAGTTCGTGAAGGTGGCAGAACCGTTGGTGCTGGTGTTGTTGCCAAGATAATCGCATAAAGAAATTAAGGCTGTAAGCTTAAGCCGAGGTTGCTGAAAGCATCCTCGGCTTAGTTGTCTTAAGAGTAATTGTTTGATTGTTTGATTGGGAAGAGTAAAGAAGTAATAGGCCAGTAGCTCAATTGGCAGAGCGGCGGTCTCCAAAACCGCAGGTTGGGGGTTCGATTCCCTCCTGGCCTGCCATACCGGAAGCGCTAGTTTGGCAGTACGGTGGCAGGCGATAATGACCGAATCCGGGGCTCATTCCTGGAAATAGAGACGTTAGTCCAAGTAGAAGCTATTAGATGAATGACAAGGTAAGAAATACACAATACAAACTGGATTCACTTAAGTGGATCATCGTAGCAATTCTTGTTGCTGCAGGTGTTTACGGCAATAGCTATTTTGCTGCTGAATCCATGCTTTACCGTGTTATCGGTTTACTGGTTATGGCTTGTGTTGCAGGCTGGATTGCCACTCAAACCAGCAAGGGAAGTGCTTTTGTTACTCTTTGCATGGAAGCCAGAAGTGAAATTCGCAAGGTTGTTTGGCCGACTCGGGCTGAAACCACGCAGACCACTTTGATCGTTGTAGTTGTGGTGATTATTGTAGCAATCCTTTTATGGGGCCTTGACTCATTGTTGAGTTGGCTTATCGCCTTGATTATCGGATAAAAATATTTGTTTCACAGGCGGTTAAAATTTTGGGACAGGGTGCAAACGAGTTGGCTGAAGAAATAAAAGAAGGCGCAGGTATGTCGGCAGCAGAGAGTCAAAAACGCTGGTATGTGGTACATGCTTATTCTGGTTATGAGCGCAAGGTAAAACTGGCGCTTGAAGAAAGAATAGCTCTGTCACAGCTGCAAGATTATTTCGGTGAGATCATGGTGCCCATCGAAGAAGTGCTTGAAATGCGTGGCGGTCAGAAAAGGAAAAGCGAGAGAAAGTTTTTCCCGGGTTATGTCCTGTTGCAAATGGTACTCAATGACGACACCTGGCATTTGGTGAAAGATACACCAAGGGTGATGGGTTTTATTGGTGGTACCGCTCAAAAACCGGCTGCTATTACCCAGCGCGAAGTTGATGAGATTTTGAATCGTCTTGAAGAGACGGTCGATAAGCCTTCTCATAAGACTATCTACGAGCCAGGTGAATTGGTTCGTGTTACTGATGGACCGTTCAATGACTTTACCGGGACGGTGGAAGAAGTGAATTACGAAAAAAGCCGGGTCAGAGTTGCTGTATCAATTTTTGGTCGTTCAACACCGGTTGAGCTTGAGTTTTCTCAGGTAGAAAAGGGCTAGGAATAGTCACAAGTTTCAAGTCCCGCGTCGCAAGCGGGCTTTGAGTGAATTAGGTGGGTATTCTGGAATAACAGAGTATCTAAATTAAAAAAGTCGCTGATTTCTTATTGGAGTTGGCGCCAGGGGAGCAGAGCCATGGGGCTCTGCGTTTGAACCCAAAGGAGTTATAACATGGCTAAGAAAGTACTGGCATATATCAAACTGCAGGTTGCTGCAGGTAAAGCCAATCCAAGTCCTCCTGTTGGTCCAGCATTGGGTCAGCACGGTGTAAACATCATGGAATTCTGTAAGGCGTTCAACGCAGAAACTCAAAGCGTTGAGCCAGGTTTGCCAATACCGGTTGTAATTACGGTATATGCCGATCGCAGTTTTACCTTTATCACCAAAACGCCTCCTGCTTCAGTTTTGCTGCAGAAAGCTGCCGGTTTGAAGAAAGGCAGTGGCCGCCCTAATACTGAAAAAGTGGGCAAGCTTAATCGTGCCCAGTTGGAAGAAGTTGCTCTGCTAAAGATGCCGGATCTTACAGCTGCCGATATGGATGCTGCGGTTCGGACTCTCGCAGGCAGTGCTCGTAGTGCCGGCATTGAAACAGAAGGAGTCGTGTAATGGCTAAATTGACTAAACGCGCAAAATTGATTGCGGAAAAAATTGAAGCGGGCAAAGCCTACGGTATCAATGAAGCTATATCTCTGATCAACGAACTATCTACAGTGAAGTTCAAGGAATCAATTGATGTCAGCATCAACCTTGGTGTTGACCCGAGGAAATCTGATCAGGCGGTACGTGGCGCAACTACTTTGCCACATGGTACTGGTAAAGACGTTCGTGTTGCTGTTTTTGCTCAAGGTGAAAATGCCGAGAAAGCGAAAAAAGCCGGTGCAGATATAGTGGGTTTTGAAGACCTTGCAGAAAGCATTAAGGGCGGAAACCTGGATTTTGACGTAGTTATTGCGACTCCGGATGCGATGCGAGTTGTAGGTCAGCTGGGTACAATACTGGGCCCGAAAGGCCTGATGCCAAATCCAAAAGTTGGCACTGTCACGCCAGATGTTGAGACTGCAGTCTCTAACGCTAAAGCCGGTCAGGTTCGTTATCGAACAGACAAAAACGGCATTATCCATGGTGGTATTGGAAAAGTAGGTTTCGAAATTGATGCTATTAAGGGCAACCTTGAGGCATTACTGGTTGACCTGAAAAAAGCCAAACCAGCATCCGCCAAAGGAAACTATGTCCAGAAAGTGGTGCTGTCCTCCACTATGGGCCCTGGTGTCCTGGTAGACCAGTCGTCACTGGAATTTTAAATAATATTAATTGTCCTGTGGTGTGCTTTGCATATCACAAGGCATTGTTCCCTCTTTTAAAAGTATTGGGGGAACGTTACAAGACTTTGGGGTGTTGTAGATTTAAATAATCTGCAGCGCTATCAAAGACCGTAGGAGCCGAATGCCCGAAGTATGGTTAGAACTGCAAACCAGCAGTGCTCGCCTTACAAAAGGCTAGTGGCTTAATGTCCTACGCAGATGGTGTAACCCGTCCGGTTAAAAAAGTTTGGCCGGATCATTCACCAAATTGAAAGTCTCCAGAAAATTGGAGGCTGGTGCTGGTTTAGATAGTGCTTGTTTACAAGTGCCTGGTCAGCGTAAGAAATAAATATGAACTAAAAAGCCGATAGGTTTTTGCAGTGGTTCATAACTTAGGAGTAACTATTAAGTGGCTATAAGACTGGAAGATAAGCAACAAATTGTTGCTGAGGTCAATGAAGCTGCTAAAGGTGCTTTGTCTGCAGTACTTGCCGATTATCACGGTACCGCTGTAGAGGAAATGACAGCACTTCGTCGTATTGCTCGTGAAAACAATGTTTATCTGAGAGTTGTCAGGAATACCTTGTTAAAGCGTGCAGTTGCCGGGACTGATTATGAATGTCTCAACGAAGCGCTTGTCGGCCCGACAATTCTGGCTTTTTCTCAGGATCATCCCGGCGCGGCAGCTCGCGTACTAAAGGATTTTGCCAAGGAAAACCAAGGGTTTGAAGTAAAAGCACTCGCAATAAGTGGAAACCTGCTGCCTGCCTCGCAGATCGATATTTTGGCTAAGTTGCCAACATACGATCAGGCGATCGCCACTCTTATGAGTGTCATGCTGGCACCGGTGACCAAACTGGTTCAGACGTGCAACGAAGTACCGACCAAAGCTACACGGGCGGTTGCGGCAGTGCGCGATCAGAAACAGAAAGCAGCTTAATCTGGTTGGCAATATTTTATCCAACCAGAGTTACTAACGATTAAAATTTATTAATAGGAGATAAGCGTAATGGCTCTATCTAAAGAAGAAATCCTTGATGGGATTGCTGAATTATCAGTAATGGATGTTGTTGAACTGGTTTCAGCAATGGAAGAAAAATTTGGTGTTTCAGCTGCCGCTGCCGTAGCTGTTGCTGCTGCACCTGCTGCTGGTGATGCTGGCGCTGCTGTTGCAGAGCAAGACGAATTTGACGTTATTTTGACCGGAGCCGGTGAAAAGAAAGTTAACGTCATTAAAGCTGTTCGTACTATCACTGGTCTGGGCCTGAAAGAAGCCAAAGATCTGGTCGATGCTGCTCCTTCTCCAATCAAGGAAGGCGCAAGCAAAGCCGAAGCAGAAGAGTTCAAGAAGCAGCTGGAAGAAGCCGGCGCATCTGTAGAGCTCAAGTAAGATTGCTCTTGTATGCAAGCACTATGAAGGAAGGCGGCTATCCAGTGTGGACAGCCGCCTTTCCGTGTTTGTAAGAATTCTCAAAACTCTCAGCGTTGTTGTGCTTGTAGAGAGTAAGTGTTGAGAATAATTGTAGAGATTAAAAGAATTTAGATTACCTGTTTACTGAACAGGTTAAGTGGTACAGGGGTTGTCAGATACATTTATGGGTATTTAGGGCAACTGGAACAAAATCACTTGTTAGGAACTGCTGATGGCATATTCATATACTGAGAAAAAACGTATCCGTAAGGACTTTGGCAAGCTGCAAAGCCCGATGGATATTCCTTACCTGCTAGCTATTCAGATTGATTCATACAAACAGTTTACCCAGACTGATACCTCGGTTGAGGAACGTCTGGATCAGGGGCTCCATGCCGCTTTTAAATCTGTTTTTCCGATTGTCAGTTATTCCGGAAAAGCTCTGCTTGAATATGTAAGCTACAGATTAGGTAAGCCAGAATTTGATGTTAGTGAGTGTGTCCTGAGGGGCGCAACATATGCAGTATCACTGCGTGTAAAAGTCCGACTGATTATTTACGAAAAAGAATCTACAGCAAAAGTCATCAAGGATATTAAAGAGCAGGAAGTCTATATGGGTGAAATTCCCCTGATGACTGACAGCGGTACTTTTGTGATTAATGGTACAGAGCGGGTGGTGGTTTCTCAGTTACACCGTTCACCTGGCGTATTCTTTGATCATGACCGTGGTAAAACACATAGCTCGGGCAAATTGCTGTATTCGGCAAGAATTATTCCTTACCGTGGTTCATGGCTTGATGTTGAATTCGATCCAAAAGATATGGTTTATGTACGAATCGACAGACGTCGTAAGCTGCCAGCCTCCATTCTTCTCAGAGCACTGGATTACAGCACCCAAGAAATCCTGGAGATGTTCTATGACAATAATACTTATTTCATTGGTAAGGATGGCAACATCTCGGTTGAGCTTGTTCCTTCACGTTTGCGTGGTGCTGTTCTTAATTTTGATATCAAGAGCAAGCGCACGGTCATCGTTAAATCCGGAGTCAGAATTACCGCTCGCCATATTCGCGAGCTGGAAAAAGCCAAGCTGACAAAACTGGATGTACCGGCTGAATTTGTCATTGGTGATGCCCTGGCAAAAGATATTTTTGATACTGAAACCGGTGAGGTGTTGTTCCCTTGTAATGCCGAGATCACTGAAGAAATTATGGAAGGCCTGGTAAGCACCGGAGTTGGCGAATTCCAGACTATTTACACTAATGATCTTGATTGTGGTCCTTTTATATCAGATACCTTACGCATTGATGCAACCACTAACCGTCTCGAAGCCTTGGTAGAAATTTACAGAATGATGCGTCCTGGCGAGCCGCCGACTAAAGAGTCTGCTGAAAATCTGTTCGCCAATCTGTTTTTCTCATCAGAGCGTTATGACCTGTCCGCGGTTGGTCGCATGAAATTTAACCGCCGCCTGGGTCGATCTGAATCAGAAGGTGATGGCGTACTTAGCAAAGAAGACATTGTCGACGTTATCAAGACTCTGGTCGGAATTCGAAATGGTTTCGGCACGGTTGATGATATCGATCACCTGGGTAACCGACGTATTCGCAGTGTTGGCGAAATGGCCGAGAACCAGTTCCGTGTTGGACTGGTCCGTGTAGAACGCGCTGTGAAAGAACGCCTTTCTATGGCAGACAGTGAAGGCTTGATGCCTCAGGATATGATCAATGCCAAACCTGTAGCAGCGGCGATTAAGGAATTTTTTGGTTCCAGCCAGTTGTCACAATTTATGGATCAGAATAACCCTCTTTCAGAAGTGACTCACAAGCGTCGTATTTCCGCGCTTGGGCCAGGCGGGCTTACTCGCGAACGTGCCGGCTTCGAAGTGCGTGATGTACATCCAACACATTATGGCCGTGTTTGCCCTATTGAGACTCCTGAAGGCCCGAATATTGGACTGATCAACTCTTTGGCGACCTATGCGCGTACCAATGCGTATGGCTTCCTGGAAAGCCCGGTTCGTAAAGTGGTGAACGGTGCAGTAACAGATGAAATTGATTACCTTTCCGCGATTGAAGAAAGTGGTTTTGTTATCGCCCAGGCTTCTTCTCCTCTGGACAAGAAAGGTAAGTTTGAAGAAGAACTGGTCAGCGTTCGTCACAGAAATGAATTTACCCTGATGCCTTCTGATCAGGTGGACTATATGGATGTGTCTCCACAGCAGGTTGTATCTGTTGCCGCATCTTTGATTCCCTTCCTGGAACACGATGATGCCAACCGTGCATTGATGGGATCCAATATGCAGCGTCAGGCTGTACCGACTCTTATTTCAGAGAAGCCACTTGTAGGCACAGGAATGGAGCGCAATGTAGCTCGCGACTCTGGTGTTTGTGTGATCGCAAGGCGTGGTGGCGTTATCGACAGTGTTGATGCTGCCCGAATTGTTGTGCGTGTCCACGATGAAGAAACAGAAGCTGGTGAAGCAGGTGTTGATATCTATAACCTGATCAAATACACCCGCTCAAATCAAAATACCTGTATCAGCCAGCGACCACTGGTGAAAGAGGGTGATCGCGTAAGTGTTCAGGATATCCTCGCCGATGGTCCTTCAATTGATACTGGTGAGTTAGCGCTGGGGCAGAACATGCGCATAGCTTTCATGCCCTGGAATGGTTATAACTTTGAGGACTCTATCCTGATCTCGGAAAGAGTAGTGAAGGAAGATCGCTTCACCTCGATTCATATTCAGGAGCTGACCTGTATCGCTCGTGACACCAAGTTAGGTTCTGAAGAAATTACAGCAGATATTCCCAATGTTGGTGAAAGTGCTCTGAGTCGTCTGGATGAATCCGGCATCGTTTATATCGGAGCTGAAGTAAATGCCGGCGATATCCTGGTAGGCAAGGTGACGCCAAAAGGTGAAACCCAGCTGACTCCAGAAGAAAAACTTCTGCGCGCTATCTTTGGTGAAAAAGCATCTGATGTGAAAGATACATCACTAAGGGTACCAAGCAGTGTTAAAGGTACGGTTATCGATGTTCAGGTATTTACCCGTGACGGTCTAGAAAAAGATCAGCGTGCTCTGGAAATCGAGGGCGCGCAGTTATCCAAGGTACGTAAAGATATCGAAGACGAGTTTCGTATTGTTGAAGAAGCGACTTTTCAGCGTTTACGCAAGTTAATCCTGGGTAAAGGTGTATCTGGCGGACCTAAGCTGAAGAAAGGTGACAAGCTAAGTGCAGAATATCTGGATAATCTGGACCAGGAAGAGTGGTTCAAGATTCGTCTGGTAGACGAAAGCATGAGTGAAGCTCTTGAGAAAGCAGGTGTTCAACTCAAGGAACGCAGAATCGAACTTGATGAGCGTTACGAAGACAAAAAACGCAAGCTGACCCAGGGCGATAATCTGGCACCGGGTGTGTTGAAAATCGTTAAAGTGTATCTGGCGATCAAGCGTCGCATCCAGCCTGGTGACAAAATGGCCGGACGTCATGGTAACAAGGGTGTTATCTCGGTAATTATGCCGGTTGAAGACATGCCATATGATGAATCTGGTAATCCTGTAGATATCGTTCTGAATCCACTGGGTGTTCCGTCCCGAATGAATGTGGGACAGATTTTGGAAACTCATCTTGGTGCAGCATCAAAAGGGCTGGGCGCAAAAATTAATGTCATGATTCAGCAGCAACAGAAAGCAGCTGATATCCGCAAATTCCTGGATCAGATTTATAACGGGATTGGCGAATCGCGTCGTACTGAAGATTTGAAAAGCTTCAGTGATGATGAAGTGTTTGAGCTGGCAAGAAACCTTAGAGCGGGTGTGCCAATGGCAACTCCGGTATTTGATGGTGCCAGTGAAATCGAAATCAAGGAAATGCTTAAGCTGGCCGACATGAGTGAAGATGGTCAGGTAAGTCTTTTTGATGGACGTACTGGAGATCAGTTCGACCGTAAGGTAACAGTGGGTATTATGTACATGCTTAAACTGAATCATCTGGTCGATGACAAAATGCACGCTCGTTCAACCGGCTCCTACAGCCTGGTTACCCAGCAGCCTTTGGGCGGTAAAGCCCAGTTTGGTGGCCAACGCTTTGGAGAGATGGAAGTGTGGGCGCTGGAAGCATATGGTGCCGCCTATACATTGCAGGAAATGTTGACTGTGAAGTCAGACGATGTAAACGGCAGAACCAAGATGTACAAAAATATAGTAGATGGTGATGACCGCATGGAAGCCGGTATGCCCGAATCCTTTAACGTACTTGTTAAAGAAATTCGATCTTTGGGTATCGACATGGAACTGGAAGTCGAGAATTGATTCAGGATTTAGTGATTGGCAGAATTTCCACATTTCTGTAAATACGACTAAATCCAGAGAATTTATCAACCCTGTTAGGGTGGAGGAATAGAATGAAAGACCTATTAGGTTTATTGAAGTCACAAACACAGATTGAAGACTTTGATTCAATTCGTATCGGATTGGCATCACCACAACTGATTCGCTCCTGGTCATTCGGGGAAGTGAAGAAGCCCGAAACCATCAACTACCGTACCTTTAAGCCGGAGCGTGACGGACTTTTCTGTGCCAAAATTTTTGGCCCGGTAAAAGACTATGAGTGTCTCTGCGGCAAATACAAACGTCTAAAGCACAGAGGTGTTATCTGTGAGAAATGTGGCGTTGAAGTAGCGTTGAGTAAAGTGCGTCGTGAACGTATGGGCCATATCGAACTGGCAAGTCCGGTAGCCCATATCTGGTTCCTGAAATCACTGCCTTCACGTATTGGTTTGTTGCTGGATATGACACTGCGCGATATCGAACGTGTTCTGTATTTCGAATCGTTTGTGGTTATTGATCCGGGTATGACTAATTTGGAAAAAGGCCAGTTGCTATCTGACGAAATGTATTACGAAGCCCTGGAAGAATTTGGTGATGACTTTGAAGCCAAGATGGGTGCAGAAGCCGTTCAGGACCTGATGGCAGATATGGATGTGGTTGAAGAATCCACCCGTATCCGTGAAGAAATTCCGCAGACAAATTCTGAAACCAAATTGAAAAAACTCTCCAAACGTCTGAAGTTGCTTGACGGTTTTTTAAACTCTGGCAATAAGCCCGAATGGATGGTACTCAATGTATTGCCTGTGCTACCACCTGATCTGCGCCCACTTGTTCCGCTGGATGGTGGTCGATTTGCAACTTCGGATTTGAACGATTTATACCGTCGGGTAATTAACCGTAACAACCGCTTGAAAAGACTGCTCGACCTGAATGCACCGGATATCATCGTGCGTAATGAAAAACGTATGCTGCAGGAATCAGTAGATGCATTGCTGGATAACGGTCGTCGCGGAAGAGCGATTACCGGCTCCAACAAACGTCCGCTGAAATCACTGGCTGACATGATTAAAGGCAAGCAGGGTCGTTTCCGTCAGAACCTGCTTGGTAAGCGTGTGGATTATTCAGGACGTTCGGTGATTGTGGTGGGTCCTACCTTGCGACTACATCAGGCCGGTCTGCCCAAGAAAATGGCTTTGGAACTGTTCAAGCCTTTCATCCTTGGCAAGCTGATTCTGCGTGGCGTAGCAACAACAATTAAAGCTGCCAAGAAAATGGTAGAAAAAGAAACAGCAGAGGTATGGGATATTCTTGCGGACGTTATTCGTGAGCATCCGATTATGCTGAACCGTGCGCCAACACTTCACAGATTGGGTATCCAGGCTTTCGAACCTGTACTCATTGAAGGTAAGGCTATTCAATTGCATCCTCTGGTTTGTGCAGCATACAACGCTGACTTTGATGGCGACCAGATGGCAGTTCACGTGCCGCTGACTCTGGAAGCGCAGCTCGAAGCCCGTTCCTTGATGATGTCTACCAACAATATTCTTTCACCAGCATCTG
Source organism: uncultured Pseudomonadales bacterium (assembly GCA_963925675.1). Classification (GTDB taxonomy): domain Bacteria; phylum Pseudomonadota; class Gammaproteobacteria; order Pseudomonadales; family Pseudohongiellaceae; genus Eutrophocola. The sequence continues at coordinate 52,160 of CAWUSW010000026.1, read as the reverse complement.
GTGAGCCGATTATTGTGCCTTCTCAAGACGTGGTGTTGGGTCTTTATTACATGACCCGTGAGCGTGTTAATGCCAAGGGTGAAGGTATGGTCTTCGCCAATGTGGATGAAGTTGTCAAAGCATTTAGTACCAAAGCAGTGCATCTTCAGTCCCGCATTAAAGTGCGTTTGTCAGAAGTGCTGTTTAGCGAAGACGGTGACAGGCAGGAATCTACCAGTATTGTGGAATCTACAGTTGGTCGTGTAATCCTGTTTAGTATCGTGCCCGATGGCTTGCCGTTCAGCATGGTTAACCAGAAAATGTCCAAGAAACAGATCTCACATATTATCAATATGTGTTATCGAAATGTCGGACTTAAAGAGACGGTTATTTTTGCTGACCAATTAATGTATATGGGTTATCGCTACTCTACATGGTCAGGCTGTTCAATCGGCGTGAATGATTTTGTCATTCCTGATGCAAAAGCTACTTTAATTGCCGCTGCTGAATCTGAAGTCGCTGAAATTGAATCACAGTTTGCTTCTGGTCTGGTAACGCAGGGTGAAAAATACAACAAGGTGATTGATATCTGGTCGCGTGCAAATGACCAGGTCGCCAAGTCCATGATGGATGGCTTGTCCCATGAAAGTGTAATTAATCGTGATGGTGAGGAAGAGCAGCAGGAATCCTTTAACTCTGTTTATGTTTATTCGGATTCTGGCGCCAGGGGCTCCCCCGCGCAGATTCGTCAGCTGGCCGGAATGCGTGGATTGATGGCGAAGCCGGATGGATCGATTATTGAAACACCGATTACCGCTAACTTCCGTGAAGGACTAAACGTACTACAGTACTTTATCTCTACCCATGGTGCGCGTAAGGGATTGGCCGATACCGCTTTGAAAACAGCGAACTCTGGTTATTTGACGCGTCGCCTGGTTGATATCAGTCAGGATCTGGTCGTTAAAGAAGAAGATTGTGGTACTGATAACGGCCTGACTATGACACCTGTGATTGAGGGTGGCGACATTATTGCACCTCTGGGTGAATTGGTATTGGGTCGTGTTCTGGCACAGGATGCACTGGACGGAAATGGTGTAACCATTCTTGAAGCTGGTATCCTGATTGATGAAAAATTGGTGGAAATACTGGAAACCAATGGTGTGGACGAAGTTATTGCCCGTTCACCTATCACCTGTGATGCTGATGCCGGTATCTGTCGTATGTGTTACGGCCGCGATCTTGCCCGAGGTCATTTGACCAATATTGGTGAGGCAGTCGGTGTAGTTGCGGCACAGTCCATCGGTGAGCCTGGTACTCAGTTAACCATGCGGACATTCCATATTGGTGGTGCGGCTTCTCGTGCTACAGCAGCAGACAATGTTCAGGTTAAAACGGACGGTACTATCCATCTGTACAACATGAAAACTGTGCAACGTAAAGATGGTCAGCTGGTAGTGGTATCACGTTCTGGTGAGTTAATAGTTAATGACACCAACGGACGTGAAAAAGAACGTTATAAATTGCCTTATGGTGCAATTATTAATGGTGCAGATCATTCTGAAGTACAGGTTGGAAATATTGTTGCCAGCTGGGATCCGCATACGCATCCAATTGTTGTTGAAGTTGCTGGTAAGATCCGTTTTGAAGCCATGGAAGAGGGGCTTTGTGTGAAACGTCAGACTGATGAAATAACCGGCCTGACCAATATCACTGTAATGGATCCTTCCGAGCGTTCTTCAGCTGGTAAAGAATTACGTCCAGCCATCACCTTGGTTGACGACAAAGGAAAAGAGTTTAACCTGCCAGGAACAAATGTTCCTGCCCATTACTTCCTGCCTTCGAAAGCGATTGTTGGTGTAGAAAACGGTGTTGATGTGAATATTGGTGATGTAATTGCCCGTATTCCTCAGGAAGGTTCTAAAACTCGTGATATTACTGGTGGTTTGCCTCGTGTTGCTGATTTGTTTGAAGCACGTAAGCCAAAAGAACCTGCCATTTTGGCTGAAATTTCCGGAACGGTAAGTTTTGGTAAAGAAACCAAAGGCAAACGTCGACTGGTAATTACACCAACAGATGGTGTGAATCCGATTGATGGCAGTGATCATTACGAAGTACTGATTCCGAAATGGCGTCAAATGACAGTTTTCGAAGGGGAATATGTAGAGAAGGGTGAGGTTGTGTCTGATGGACCACCTAATCCTCATGACATCTTGCGCCTGAAAGGAGTTGAAGCACTGGCTCGTTTCATCGTGAATGAAGTTCAGGAAGTTTATCGACTTCAGGGTGTGCGTATCAATGACAAGCATATTGAAGTTATTGTTCGTCAGATGTTGCGTAAAGCTGAAATCATCCAGATGGGTGACTCTGCATTCATTAAAGGTGAGCAAGTAGAATTTATTCGAGTGCGTAAGGAAAACGTGCGCTTGAGAGATGAAGAAAAAGAAATCGTGAAATTTGAACGTGTTTTGCTTGGTATCACTAAAGCATCTCTGTCGACAGAGTCGTTCATTTCTGCGGCATCTTTCCAGGAAACCACGCGTGTATTAACGGAGGCTGCGGTCAGTGGCAAACGTGATTACCTGCAAGGTCTTAAGGAAAACGTTGTCGTAGGACGATTGATTCCAGCTGGTACCGGGCTTTCCTATCATGCAAACAGGAAGCGCATTGCCGAGGCCCGTTTGTCTGAAGACACAGTGTCAGCCAGTGAAATGGAAGCTGCACTAAGTGAAGCACTTGCAGAATCAGAAAGTGCTGCAGCAGCGGCAGAGGATTAAACCAGTCGCAAGTCGCTAGTCACAAGTCTCAAGCAAAAGCCGTTACTTTCAGCTGGCAACTTGGTACTTGTAACTTGAGACTTGTGACTAGTATGAGTTGACTAGGTGGGGCGTGATCATTACAATCGCGCCTCTTTTTTAAATAAACAAAGAATTTCGGAGCAATAGATGGCGACTGTTAACCAACTGGTTCGCAAGCCCAGGAAAAGCAAGCTCGACAAGAGTGATGTCCCCGCGTTGCAGGGTTGCCCGCAACGTCGTGGCGTCTGCACTCGTGTCTATACTACAACACCTAAGAAGCCGAACTCGGCACTGCGTAAAGTATGTCGTGTACGACTGACTAACGGTTATGAAGTGACTTCATATATCGGTGGGGAAGGTCATAACCTGCAGGAACATTCCGTGATCCTGATCAGGGGCGGTAGGGTTAAAGACCTGCCGGGTGTTCGTTATCACACTGTTCGTGGCTCTCTGGATACTTCCGGTGTCGCTGACAGAAAGCAGGGTCGCTCAAAGTACGGAACCAAACGGCCTAAATAACTTTTTATAACTGCGGTTATAAATAATTAAATCATTCCAGTAAGGCCGGAATTTGAGGCAACTCATTAATGCCGGATAAGCCTGAAGAGAGAAAACTATGCCAAGAAGAAGAATTGTAGCTAAGCGGGAAGTCCTTCCCGATCCCAAGTTCGGTAACAAAACCCTTGCGAAGTTTATGAACCATGTAATGGTTGATGGCAAGAAATCTGTTGCAGAAAAAATTGTCTACGGCGCTCTTGCAGTAGTCGCTGACAAGTCCGGCAAAGATCCACTGGAAGCCTTTGAGCTTGCTCTGGACAATATTGCTCCTCTGGTGGAAGTTAAATCCCGCCGTGTGGGTGGTGCTACCTATCAGGTGCCTGTGGAAGTACGTCCCGATCGACGTCATGCATTGGCGATGCGCTGGTTAGTTGATCATGCGCGTAGTCGTGGTGAGAAATCTATGGCTTTGCGTCTGGCTGGCGAGATTTCTGACGCAGCTGAAGGCCGCGGCAGTGCTGTCAAAAAACGTGAAGATGTCCATCGCATGGCAGAAGCCAACCGCGCTTTCTCGCATTATCGTTTTTAAACCAGGTTTTATTTCCACTCTGAGATTGTTGAGGTTTTTACTGTGCCCAGAAAAACTCCACTAAGCCGATATCGAAATATAGGTATTGTTGCTCATGTGGATGCAGGCAAAACCACAACAACCGAAAGAGTGCTTTTCTATACTGGTATTTCCCACAAGATAGGTGAAGTGCACGATGGTGCGGCCGTCATGGACTGGATGGAACAGGAGCAGGAGCGTGGTATTACTATCACCTCTGCTGCCACAACCTGTTTCTGGAGTGGCATGGACCAGCAGTTTGACGAACACCGCGTTAATATCATCGATACCCCCGGCCACGTTGACTTCACGATTGAAGTGGAGCGTTCACTGCGGGTTCTTGACGGTGCTGTAGTGGTCTTGTGTGCAAGCTCAGGGGTACAGCCTCAAACTGAAACAGTGTGGCGCCAAGCCAATCGCTATGAAGTCCCACGTATAGTTTTTGTGAATAAAATGGATCGCGCAGGTGCTGACTTTTTAAAAGTAGTTCAGCAAATGAAAGAACGTCTTGGCGCTAATCCTGTCCCTATCCAGCTCGCCATTGGTGCTGAAGATGAGTTCAAAGGTGTCATTGACCTGATCAAGATGAAGCGCATCATCTGGAATGAAGTTGATCAGGGTGTAACTTTTGAATATGGCGAAATTCCAGAAGACATGATGTCTGAATGTGAGACATGGCGATCAGCATTGATTGAAGCAGCCGCTGAAGCCAATGATGAGCTGATGAATAAATATCTGGAAGGGGAAGAGTTAACTGAAGTAGAAATCAAACATGGCCTCAGAGTGAGAACTCTGGCGAATGAGATTGTACTCACCCTGTGCGGTTCTGCCTTTAAAAATAAAGGTGTTCAGGCAATGCTGGATGCAGTTATAGAATTTATGCCTGCACCGATCGAAGTTAAAGCGATTGAAGGTATTTTGGAGGATGGCGTCACACTGGAAACCCGTGAGGCTGATGATAGTGCGCCATTTTCCGCCCTGGCCTTTAAAATTGCTACTGACCCTTTTGTCGGCACACTAACTTTTTTCCGTGTGTATTCAGGCACTTTGAAATCTGGCGATTCGGTTTATAACCCGCTAAAGGCCAAGAAAGAACGTGTTGGCCGAATGGTGCAAATGCATGCCAACTCACGGGAAGAGATTAAAGAAGTGCTTGCTGGAGATATTGCTGCAGCGATCGGGCTTAAAGATGTTACCACCGGTGAAACGCTGTGTAGTATTGATAATGTCATCACCCTGGAGAAAATGGATTTCCCGGAACCTGTTATTTCTGTCGCAGTAGAGCCAAGAACGCAGGTAGATCAGGAAAAAATGGGTATTGCGCTGGGCAAACTGGCCCAGGAAGACCCTTCGTTCCGGGTAGAAACAGATGAAGAGTCAGGCCAAACCATTATTTCGGGTATGGGTGAGCTTCATTTGGATGTATTGGTTGATCGCATGCGGCGGGAATTTGGCGTTGAGGCCAATATTGGTAAGCCTCAGGTTGCTTATCGTGAAACGATTCGCAAAGTCGTTGAAATAGAAGGCAAGCATGTAAAGCAGTCAGGTGGTCGTGGGCAGTATGGACATGTCTGGTTGCGTCTTGAGCCCTTACCTGCTGACTCAGAATATGAATTTGTAAATGAAATTGTCGGTGGCGCAGTGCCCAGGGAATATATTCCGGCGGTTGACAAAGGTGTTCAGGAGCAGATGAAAAATGGCTGTCTTGCTGGATACCCCCTGCTGGCGATGAAAGTCACTTTATTTGATGGTTCCTTCCATGATGTGGATTCCAGTGAAATGGCGTTCAAGATTGCGGGTTCCATGGCGTTAAAAAAAGGCGCTTTAGAGGCCAATGCGGCGTTGCTGGAGCCGGTCATGCGGGTGGAGGTTGTAACGCCTGAAGATTACATGGGTGATGTGATGGGTGATTTGAACCGTCGCCGCGGCATTGTTCAGGGTATGGCAGACAGCTCATCCGGCAAAGTTATTAATGCCGAAGTGCCCTTGGCAGAGATGTTTGGTTACTCAACAGACCTGCGATCGGCTACTCAGGGGCGAGCAACCTATACCATGGAGTTTACCAAGTACGCAGAAGTGCCTTTGGCTGTTGCCAGCTCTATCATCGAGAAAGGCGCTTAACTTATTGAAATATAACGATTTAATCGTTATTTGAATATCCGGATTGGAAAACAATTCCGGCTAAAAGTAGAAAGAAAAATAAGCTCTCATTATTTCTTAATTTAACGGCTAAACTCCTTGACTCTGCGGGGGGGCGCACGTAAAATTTGCGCTCTTTTTTAGAGGTGAAAACTTAAGTTGATTTCACCTCTTTTAAATGTTCTTTAATAACTTTATTGACGTCGGGAGATGTTGGTCATATGCAAAACCAGCGAATCAGAATTAAGCTAAAAGCCTTTGATCACCGCTTGATTGACCAGTCTACACAGGAACTGGTTAATACCGCTAAACGTACTGGTGCTTATGTCAGAGGTCCGATTCCTCTACCTACCAGGAAGGAGCGTTTTACTATTCTCGTCTCTCCTCATGTCAATAAAGATGCGCGTGACCAGTACGAAATTCGTACTCACAAGCGTTTGCTCGACATTGTTGAGCCGACTGAAAAATTTGTAGAAGCATTGATGCAGCTGAATCTTGCTGCCGGTGTTGAAGTGCAAATCAGTCTTGGTAAGAGTGAGCCTAAAAGCGGTAAGTAAGCGCTTTTTATTAAAGGCTTAACGAATAAAGGTTTAAAGAATAGAGGTTTAAAGAATTTTAAGTTGTAAGTGTCTGTAGCCAAAACTGCTGGCACTCTAAATACATAAACTTTGCCAGGCTACTTACAGGATCCGGGCAGTACAAATAACATGGTGTAATGCGAAAGCAGCCATAGTGGGTTAAAGCCCCTTACACGATGAGGTAAGATAATGTCGATTGGCTTAGTCGGTCGGAAAAGCGGTATGACCCGCGTTTTCACCGAATCCGGGTCCTCTATACCCGTTACAGTGGTAGAAGTTCTGCCGAACAGGGTTACTCAGGTAAAAACCGTTGAGTCTGACGGTTATAGCGCTGTGCAAGTAACTACTGGGTCTGTAAAAGGCTCCCATGTCTCCAAATCCGAAGCAGGTCAGTATTCCAAAGCGGGCATTGATGCCGGTCGTGGATTCTGGGAGTTTCGTGATGAGCAATCTGTTTTTGCTGAAAAGGAAGTGACACCTGGCTTTGAGTTCACAGTAGATACATTTGCTGAAGGGCAGATTGTAGATGTTACTGGTACTTCAAAAGGCAAGGGTTTCCAGGGCGTAATCAAGCGCCACAATTTCTCCATGCAGGATGCTACCCACGGTAACTCTTTGTCACATCGTGCTCCTGGTTCGATCGGACAATGTCAAACACCGGGTCGTGTCTGGAAAGGCAAAAAAATGGCTGGCCAGATGGGTAACGTGAAGGTTACTACCCAGGGTCTGGAAGTAGTGAGAGTCGATACCGATAATAATCTGATTCTTATTAAGGGCTCTGTTCCTGGAGCAACGGGGTCAGATGTCATTATCTCGCCAACTGTTAAAACTAAAACGTCTTCTGAGGGGTAAGCAATGGATTTGAATGTTGCACTGCCTGGTAAGAAGGCAGCAAAAAAAGTTTCCGTATCTGACGATAGCTTTGCCAAAGAATTTAACGAAAGTCTGGTTCACCAGGTCGTAGTTACCTATCTTGCAGGAGCGCGTCAGGGTACTGTAAAGCAGAAAACCCGATCTGAAGTTAGCGGCGGTGGTAAGAAACCATGGCGTCAGAAGGGAACTGGGCGTGCTCGTGCAGGTACTACAAGAGGGCCGATCTGGCGCTCAGGTGGCGTAACCTTCGCAGCTCGACCACAGGATCACTCGAAAAAAATTAACAAAAAAATGTATCGTGGAGCATTACGTTGCATCTTTTCTGAACTGGTTCGTCAGGACCGCCTTCTCGTTGTAGATGATTTCAAAGTCGATTCCCATAAAACAAAAGGGCTTATCGAAAAATTGACTGAATATGACTTGCACAATGTATTGATTGTTAGCGATGAGGTTGATGAAAACCTTTATCTTGCTTCTCGCAATCTTCACAAGGTTGATGTTCTGGATGCTGCAGGTGTTGATCCCGTTAGCTTGATTGGTTTTGAGAAGGTAATGATTACATTACCTGCGCTCAAGAAAGTAGAGGGGATGCTGGCATGAATCAGGAAAGAATGTTGACCATCATATTAGGCCCTCATGTTTCAGAGAAGAGCTCTATCATTTCTGAAATGAATAACCAGGTTACTTTCAAAGTGGCCAGAGATGCTACCAAGCCTGAAATTAAGAAAGCAATTGAAGGCCTGTTTAATGTCGAAGTGAAAGAAGTTCAGGTCCTGAATGTGAAAGGTAAAAGAAAGCGCACGGCTAAAGGCAAAATGCGGACTCGTGTGAGCTGGAAAAAAGCATATATCCGTCTCGAGCAGGGTCATGAAATTGACTTTGCGGAAATGGGTTAAGGAGAGCGTAGAAAATGGCAGTCATAAAATCAAAACCTACCTCCCCTGGACGTCGTTTCGTCGTTAAAGTGGTGAATCCTGATCTTCACAAAGGCGCACCTTATGCTCCTCTTGTTGAAGCCCAGCATAAAAATGGCGGACGTAATAATGCAGGGCGTATCACACGCAGACATTGCGGTGGTGGTCATAAGCAGAAATATCGAATTATTGATTTTAAACGTAACAAGGACAATATCCCGGCAACTATAGAAAGGCTGGAATACGATCCAAATCGCAGTGCAAACATTGCATTGTTGAAGTATGCAGACGGTGAGCGTCGCTACATTATTGCTCCAGGTAAAGTAAGTGCCGGAGATGAGATTATTTCAGGTGATACTACGCCAATGAAGCCTGGCAACTGCTTGCCGATACGTAATATTCCAATGGGCAGCACCTTGCATTGTATTGAAATGAAGCCAGGCAAAGGTGCGCAAATTGCACGCAGTGCTGGTACTTCAGCTCAGTTGGTGGCCAGAGACGGTCAATATGCCACTTTGCGTCTGCGCTCAGGTGAGATGCGTAAAGTATTGTCTGACTGCCGTGCAGTACTGGGAGAAGTATCTAACAGTGAGCATAACCTGCGTTCTTTGGGTAAAGCCGGTGCTAAACGCTGGCGTGGTGTCAGGCCAACTGTTCGTGGTGTTGCCATGAACCCGGTAGACCATCCACATGGTGGTGGTGAAGGCCGTACTTCTGGTGGCAGGCATCCTGTTTCACCCTGGGGTACACCGACTAAAGGTTACAAGACTCGTACGAATAAACGAACGGATAAACTTATTGTTCGCCGTCGTCGTGCTAGCAGATAAAGAATTAGAGGAAAACTAAAGTGCCAAGATCATTAAAAAAAGGACCATTTATTGACCTTCACCTGCTGAAGAAAGTGCAGGTTGCTGTGGACAGTAATGACAGAAGGCCGATCAAAACCTGGTCCAGGCGATCCATGATCTCTCCGGACATGTTGGGTCTGACAATTGCCATACACAATGGCCGTCTACATGTACCCGTGCTGATTTCGGAAGATATGGTTGGGCACAAGCTTGGTGAATTTGTTGTCACAAGAACCTACCGTGGACACGTTGCAGATAAGAAAGCACGTTAATCCCGCAGACTTTAATGGTAAAGAGTGACAGTACACAGAGGTAGGAATGATGGAAGTTTCAGCAAAATTAAGTACAGCCAAATTATCGGCCCAAAAAGCCAGGCTTGTTGCTGATCAGGTTCGTGGTAAAGGTGTGGAAGAAGCGCTAGAGCTTCTTACTTATAGCCCAAAGAAAGCGGCTGTCCTTATCAAGAAAGTTTTGAATTCAGCAATTGCCAATGCCGAGCACAATGAAGGTGTCGATATTGATGAGTTGAAAGTGTCCAGTATTTATGTGGATGAGGGAATGACGTTAAAACGTATTCGTCCTCGCGCAAAGGGTAGAGCTGATCGAATTTTGAAACGCTCTTGTCACATTACAGTAAAAGTTGCTGATAACGATTAAAACCATTAACGCGACTAATAACGGTTAAGAAGAGGAAAACATGGGTCAGAAAGTACACCCGACAGGCATAAGACTGGGTATTGTTAAAAAGCATACTTCCGTCTGGTATGCAGGCGGCAGAGACTACGCCAAGTATTTACTCGAGGATATGGAAGTACGCGATCTGGTGAAAAAGAAGCTGGCAGCAGCATCTGTTTCCAGGATTGAAATTGAGCGTCCTGCCCAAACTGCCCGAGTTACTGTTTTCACTGCGAGACCAGGTATTGTAATTGGTAAGAAGGGCGAAGATGTTGAAAAGCTTCGTACAGAATTAATCAAAAAAATGGGTGTGCCTGTGCACATCAACATTGAAGAGATTCGTAAGCCGGATCTGGACGCTCAGTTAGTTGCTGACAGTGTTGCGCAGCAACTTGAGCGACGAGTAATGTTCCGTCGAGCGATGAAGCGTGTTATGCAAAATGCCATGCGTCAAGGCGCTGAAGGTATAAAAGTACAGGTTAGTGGTCGTCTTGGTGGTGCAGAAATTGCCCGTTCAGAGCGTTATCACGAAGGGCGTGTACCTCTGCATACACTCAGAGCAGATATTGACTATGCCACCAGTGAGTCTTTAACCACTTACGGCATTATTGGTGTAAAGGTATGGATCTTTAAAGGTGAAGTTTTCGACACTGAAGAAGTTCCTGAAACTGAACCAAAAAAGAATTCTTAAGAGGTAGTTAAGGATGTTACAACCGAAGCGAACCAAATTTCGCAAGCAAATGAAAGGCCGTAATCGTGGTCTGGCCCATCGTGGCAGCAGTATCAGTTTCGGCGAATATGGTTTAAAGGCTGTCAGCCGTGGTCGTTTGACAGCTCGTCAGATTGAATCTGCCCGTCGTGCACTTACGCGTCATGTAAAACGTGGTGGGAAAATCTGGATTCGCGTTTTTCCAGACAAACCAATTACCCAGAAACCTCTTGAAGTAAGACAGGGTAAAGGTAAAGGTAATGTTGAATACTGGGTAGCCCAGATTCAGCCTGGCAAGGTATTGTTCGAAATTGAAGGTGTCAGTGAAGAGATAGCAGTAGAAGCATTTGCTCTGGCTTCAGCGAAACTTCCTTTCGCAACTAAATTTGCTAAAAGGGTAGTGATGTAATGGCTAAATACGAAACAAGCGAGTTGAGAGAAAAGTCAGTAACAGAACTTAATGAAGTTCTCGTTGAGCTTTTACGTGATCAATTTAATTTCCGTATGCAGAAATCTACTGGCCAGCTTGGTCAGTCGCATATGGTGACTGCAGTACGTAAAGATATTGCCAGGGTAAAAACCCTGATTAATGAAAAACGGTCTTGAAAGAAGTACTAATCAGGCCCATTAAAGAGAACAGGTTTTAGAAAAAATGACAGAAGCCGTTGAAACAGATCTGAAAAATACCGCGACAGAAGAGTCAGTTGCAGGCGCTAAGAAAAGTGCGCGTACTGCTACTGGTAGGGTTGTCAGTAACAAGATGGACAAGTCCATTACTGTGCTGGTTGAAAGGCGCGTAAAGCACCCTGTCTATAGTAAATATTTGACTAAATCTTCCAGACTTCACGCCCATGATGAGGCTAATGAATGTCAGACTGGCGATTCTGTCACTATTAAAGAAGTTCGCCCAATATCCAAAACTAAAACCTGGGCGCTGGTTTCAATTGATGAAAAAGCCACCATCGTTTAAAGATAGTTTGGAACAAGATTAAAAATACTGACGTAACAAAAGTTAGGTCAGCAAATAAAAATTTAGTTTTAAGATAAAGAGTTGTTAACTACCCAAGGGTTTTTAGCATCGGAGAAGTTAGATGATTCAAGTTCAGTCCTATTTGGATGTGGCCGATAACAGCGGTGCAAGAAAAGTGATGTGCATCAAGGTGCTTGGTGGATCTCATCGTCGTTATGCCAGAATTGGTGATGTAATCAAGGTTACAGTTAAAGAAGCCATTCCAAGAGGCAAGGTCAAAAAAGGCCAGGTACTGAGTGCACTCGTTGTTCGAACCAAGAGTGGTGTACGACGAGCGGATGGATCCTTGATCAAGTTTGATGATAATGCAGCAATACTGCTAAATGCTCAGGATGCTCCTATTGGAACTCGTGTTTTCGGACCGGTTACCAGGGAACTGCGAAATGAGAAGTTCATGAAAATTATTTCTCTGGCACCGGAAGTATTGTAGGAGCGGTTTTAACCGCGAATTTTTCGGGACTAAAGTCCCTCCTACAGATGGTTAACCAGAAGTTGAATTGAGAAAAGTACAATGCAGAAATTAAAACGTGATGATGAAGTGATTGTGATTGCCGGTAAAGACAAGGGCAAGCGCGGCAAGATCACCCGCGTGCTGGATAATGGACGACTGATTGTGTCTGGAATCAATATGGTGAAGCGTCATACCAAACCTAACCCAAATCTTGGGAAACAAGGTGGTATCGTCGAAAAAGAAGCCGCAATTCAGATTTCCAATGTTGCTATATTCAACTCGAAAGCGGACAAAGCTGATCGAGTAGGAATTAGTGTTAATGACAGTGGTGACAAAGTCAGAGTTTTTAAATCTGACAATTCGTCTATTGATTAGGCTTTTAATTAGATTGTTAGTTAGACACTGCCTCGAAGCGGAACAGAAATTGATCTAATATTGATTAGATTTAGTAAATAGATAAACGTTAAACAAAGACAGGTTATATAAAGATCATGGCTCGTTTAAGAGATTTTTACAAAAATGAAGTGATGAAAGAGCTGAATAATCAGTTCTCTTATCAGAATCCTATGGAAATACCCAAAATTACCAAAGTGGTAATAAATATGGGTAGCGGTGAATTCGGTGACAAGAAGGTTCTGGAAAATGCCTTGGGTGATATGACCAAGATAAGTGGCCAGAAACCAATTGTTAACCTTGCCCGTAAATCTGTTGCTGGTTTCAAGGTCCGTGAAGGCTGGCCTGTGGGTTGTAAAGTAACTTTACGCGGCGAGCGTATGTATGAGTTTCTGGATCGCCTTGTATCTGTTGCAATTCCACGAATTCGTGACTTCAGGGGACTCAGCGCCAAATCTTTTGATGGCCGTGGAAATTATGCAATGGGTGTTACCGAGCAGATTATTTTCCCCGAAATTGAATACGACAAAATCGACACACTACGTGGTATGGATATTACTATTACTACGACAGCGAAAAATAATGATGAAGGTCGAGCTTTATTAAGAGCGATGAATTTTCCATTAAGAGGCGAAGCCGCTCCTGCAGCTAGCGCCTGATAATGATTTGTTAACCAAAATAGATAGAAGATAAATGTTCAAAGAAGGCAAGAGAAGATAAGTTATGGCTAAAACCTCAATGATTGAAAGAGAACACAAGCGCACCAAATTGGTTGCCAAGTACGCTGAAAAACGTACTGCGCTTAAAGCTGTACTGAAAAGTCAGACAGCCTCTGATGAAGAAAAATGGGATGCCCAGGTAAAACTGCAGAAGCTTCCAAGGGATGCTAGTCCTACTCGTCAGCGCAATCGTTGTAAAGTTACAGGCCGTCCACACGGTGTATATCGTAAATTTGGATTGTGCCGAAATAAATTACGTGAACATGCCATGAAAGGTGATGTTCCTGGTCTGACCAAAGCCAGCTGGTAAAAAACAATAGCTGGAAAGTGATTTTCACCGGTCAGCAAGATAGAGATAGAGGAATAGATTAATGAGTATGTCAGACCCCATTGCAGATTTACTGACACGCATAAGGAATGCCCAGATGGCCGGCCTTCCTGATGTGTCCTGCCCGTCTTCAAAAATCAAACAGGCTATCCTGGATGTGTTGAAGCAGGAAGGGTATATAAACGGTTATTCAGTCAATGATGACCTGGTGAAGCCACAAATTAATATTGATCTTAAATATTTTAATGGCAAGCCTGTTATTGAGTCTTTGCATCGTGGCAGTCGTCCTGGTTTACGTTTATACACCGGTAAAGACGATATTCCTGAAGTGCAGGCTGGCCTGGGTATTAGTGTTATTTCCACTAATAAAGGTTTGATGACTGATAAAGCTGCCAAGAACGCCGGTATCGGTGGTGAGATTCTCTGTACAGTTTTTTAATCAGTACCAAAACAAGAAACTATTTAGTAAATACAAGTTATAACAGTTTAAAAGAGCAGGATTATGTCAAGAATAGCAAACAGTCCAGTCGATCTGCCTAAGGGCGTCGAGGTGAATATAGCCAACGGCCTTGTTTCAGTAAAAGGAAGCAATGGTTCCCTTGACCTGCAATTGCATGATCTGGTGGATATCGTTAATGAAGATAATCAGCTTAAGTTGTCTGCAAAGAAAACAAGCAAAGAAGCTGTAGCCATGACTGGAACTTTCCGTTCCCTGGTCAACAACATGGTAGTAGGTGTCAGCGATGGTTTCGAAAAGAAACTGGAGCTAATCGGAGTTGGGTATAGAGCTAAAGCAGAAGGTAAAACAATCAACCTGACTGTTGGCTATTCACATCCAATTGACTATCAGTTGCCCGAAGGTATTACTGCTGACACTCCTACTCAGACAGAGATTTTGATCAAGGGTGCTGACAAACAAAAAGTAGGTCAGGTTGCTGCAGAAATAAGAAAGTTTAGACCACCTGAGCCTTATAAGGGTAAAGGTATTCGCTACTCTGACGAACGTGTATTCAGAAAAGAAGCGAAGAAGAAGTAATAGATATAAATTAGTTTAAAGACATTAGGAAGAAGAGATATAACTATGAACGAGAAGAAAACATCTCGTCTGAGACGCGCCAAAAAAACACGGGCTAAAATCAGCGAATTGCGTGTAAATCGTCTTTGCATATACAGAAGTCCCCGCCATATTTATGCGCAGGTGATTTCTCCTGATCATCATGTGCTGGCAACCGCTACTTCCCTGGGCGAAAAGAAAACTGGCAATGTTGAGTCTGCTATTCTGGTAGGTAAAGAGATTGCAGAGAAAGCCAAAGCAGCAGGTGTCACTACTGTCGCTTTTGATCGTAGTGGGTATCAGTACCACGGTCGTGTTAAAGCTCTTGCAGATGCTGCACGTGAAAATGGATTGGAATTCTAGGTAAACGGTTTATACAAATGGCATATAAAAAAGAACAAAATAAAAACGAAGAAGGCATGCAGGAAAAGCTGATTCAGGTAAACCGTGTAGCCAAAGTGGTTAAAGGTGGACGAATTTTCGGTTTTACTGCGCTAACAGCGGTTGGTGATGGGAAAGGCAAAGTTGGCTTCGGTCGCGGTAAAGCGCGTGAAGTGCCTCTGGCTATCCAGAAAGCCATGGAAGCTGCTCGTCGCAATATGATTAGCGTCAAACTTGACGGTGATACTTTGCAATACCCAATTAAAGCAAGGCATGGCGCTTCCAAGATCTATATGCAGCCTGCCTCTGAAGGTACCGGAGTTATTGCTGGTGGCGCAATGCGTGCCATTCTCGAGCTAGCCGGTGTACATAATGTACTGGCCAAATGTTATGGCTCGACTAACCCCGTTAATGTGGTTAGAGCAACGTTTAAAGGCTTGCAGACCATGCGTGCTCCTGAAGAAATTGCAGCAAAACGTGGCAAATCCGTTGAAGAGATTATTGGCTAAATTGTCGGATTAGACAGATAAGCCGACAAATAAAAATTAAAGTAACTGAAAGATAGAGTAAGAAATCATGGCAGCAAATAAAGTTAAAGTTACTCTTTTGAAAAGCCCTATCGGAGCTTTGAAAGCGCATAAAGCCTGTCTCACTGGACTTGGCCTGAGGCGTATTCGTCATTCAGTGGAAGTGGAAGACACACCAGCTGTACGTGGCATGATCAATAGAGTGATCCACATGATTAAAGTGGAAGACTGAACTGAAGTTAGCTTTAATTATTGATAAATAATTTCTTATTGCAGAAATAAAAACTATTTATTACAGAAAGAATAACTATTTATTACAGAAAGAATAACTATGACAACTGATACTACTATGCAATTGAATACATTGGCTCCAGTTCCTGGCTCTATTCAGGAGAAGAAACGTGTTGGCCGAGGTATAGGTAGCGGATCTGGTAAAACCGCCGGACGCGGTCACAAAGGCCAAAAATCTCGTTCGGGTGGCGGTGTGCGGCCAGGATTTGAAGGCGGTCAGATGCCTTTGCAGAAACGTGTTCCAAAATTCGGTTTTTATTCCCGTATTGGTAGCGTTACTGAAGAAGTTCGCACAGCTGAGCTTAATAAAATTGACGGTGGTGTTATCAATATTGAGACTTTAGAAAAAGCCAATATCATCAAACGAAATACCAAGCGTGTGAAAATTATGCTTTCCGGTGATGTGACTAGTGCTGTCACTGTAGAAGGCTTAAGTGTAAGCAAAGGTGCAAGGTCTGCAATTGAAGCAGCAGGCGGCAAGGTTATAGACGCCGTTGAGAAGCCTAAAGGCAAGAAAGTTAAACAAGTTAAAAAAGAAGCTAGCGCATAAGCTGCACTAACTTAAAAAACTTCACGAATTAAAGAGTAATCGGGATATATATTTAAAATGGCGACACCAGGAATGAGACCAGGAAAAGCAGACGGGTTGGCTGAATTAAAAGCCAGACTTGCTTTTGTGCTGTTCGCAATTTTGGTATACCGCATAGGTACGCATATTCCTGTTCCTGGTATCAATCCGGATCAGTTACAAGCACTGTTTAACCAGAATCAGGGTACATTCCTGGGCTTGTTTAATATGTTTTCCGGTGGTGCTATTGAGCGCATGAGTATTTTTGCTCTTGGCATAATGCCTTACATTACTGCGTCTATTATTATGCAGTTATTAACTGCTACAACTCCGCAGTTAGAACAATTAAAGAAAGAAGGTGAATCTGGTCGTCGGAAAATCAGTCAGTACACGCGTTATGGCGCACTGCTTTTTGCTTCTGTTCAGGCTATTGCTATTACCACGGGTTTATTATCCCAGTTAGCATTTAATGCAAATTTCAGCTTTTATTTCACAGCATTTGTCTCGCTGGTTACCGGTGCCATGTTTCTAATGTGGCTGGGTGAACAAATCACCGAAAGAGGCGTTGGTAACGGTATTTCATTACTTATCTTTGCTGGTATCGTCGCGGGCCTACCCGCAGCAATCGGACAATCACTGGAACAGGCAGCTGAAGGTCAGATTCAACCGATAGCACTATTTATTGTTGCCGTAATTGCAGCAGTAGTGATTGCTTGTGTAGTTTTTGTAGAAAGAGCACAACGCAGAATTACTGTAAATTATGCGCCGCGCCAGCAAGGCCGGAAGATGTATCAGGGACAATCCAGCCATTTACCTTTAAAGGTGAATATGGCGGGTGTAATTCCGGCAATTTTTGCCAGCAGCTTTTTGTTATTCCCTGCCTCTCTGGGTCAATGGTTTGGTCAGAATGAAGGCATGCAATGGATGGCAGATCTTGCGCTGATCCTTGGACCTGGCCAACCACTATATATACTTGTATTTGCTACATTAATTGTTGCTTTTTGCTTTTTCTATACTTCGCTGGTTTTCAACCCGAAAGAGATTGCAGACAACTTGCGAAAATCCGGTGCTTTCATCCCGGGTATCCGTCCAGGTGAGCAGACTGCTACTTATGTGGACAGCGTGATGACACGACTCACTATGTTTGGTGCGGTTTACATTACGATGATTTGTTTGTTACCCCAGTTTCTGCAGGTTGCGGCCAATGTCCCTTTCCAGTTGGGCGGTACTTCACTACTGATTGTAGTGGTTGTTTGTATGGATTTTATGTCACAGATTCAGTCTCATCTGATGTCTCATCAGTATGAATCTCTGATGAAAAAATCCAACATTGGGTCATTCAAGCGGTAGTTAATAGATATTGCTTTTAGAGGTTTGGAGAAGATTCATGAAAGTCAGAGCATCAGTAAAAAAAGTGTGTCGTAACTGCAAAGTTATTAAACGTGGCGGTATTGTAAGAGTTATTTGCAAGGAACCACGCCATAAACAGCGACAGGGTTAAATTACCCAGTTTGTCTGTTAGCTTGATTTTTAACAGGCCAGACGATAAGCTAGCGCGCTTTTTTACTGGCATCCGCAGGCTGCATTGAAGAACAACGACAAACGACTGAATAATGAACAAATAATATAGATAAGTAACTAATACTTATAGATATTTTACTAAACAGATAACCTTGCAAATTATCGTTACCAAATAACGTTAACTAGCAAAGCTGTTAACAAAAGAAACATTGGAGTTAGCATATGGCCCGTATTGCCGGAGTCAACATACCAGATAACAAACATATCGTGATTTCACTGCGTTATGTATTCGGTATTGGTCCTACAAAAGCACAAGCACTGTGTGATATGACCGGTATTACACCGAACACTAAAGTAAGTGATCTTAGTGAAGAGCAGCTTGACTCTATCCGAAATGAAATTACTAAAATGACTGTTGAAGGTGATTTACGTCGTGAAATCTCCATGAACATCAAGCGTTTGATGGATTTGGGCTCCTATCGTGGTATACGTCATCGTCGTAGTCTGCCGGTTAATGGTCAGCGAACCAAAACCAATGCAAGAACTCGTAAAGGGCCACGTAAGCCAATTCGTAGATAAGCATTAACAGTCACTGTTTTTGAAATAGTTTTAAAAACAGTACGAAAAGAACAGAACGAAAATAGTTAATACAGGAAGAACAGTAAATGGCTAAACCCGGAGCAACTCGCAAGAAAGCAAGAGTAGCCGTCAATGATGGCGTGGCACACATCCATGCGTCATTTAATAATACGATTATTACTATTACTGATCGTCAGGGTAATGCACTGACCTGGGCAACCTCTGGCGGTTCTGGATTCCGTGGCTCAAGAAAGAGCACCCCGTTTGCGGCACAGGTTGCAGCAGAACGTGCTGGTAAAGCTGCTGTTGAAGCCTACAGTCTTAAAAATGTAGATGTGAGGGTGAATGGTCCAGGACCTGGACGTGAATCTGCTGTCAGAGCACTGAATTCCTGTGGTCTGAAAATTAGCAATATTACTGATGTCACGCCTATTCCTCATAATGGATGCCGACCACCAAAACGTCGACGCGTATAACAGCTTATATTGAGTTAAAAGATTAAAGTTTAAAAAGACAAAAGATAAGAGAAAACTGGAAAATATAGTATGGCACGATACATAGGACCAAAATGTAAATTATCCAGAAGGGAAGGTACTGATCTTTTCCTGAAGAGTGGCGTACGTGCACTGGATGATAAATGTAATCTTGAAGCTGTACCTGGACAACATGGCAACCGCCGTTCACGTTTGTCCGATTATGGTGTGCAGTTGCGTGAAAAGCAGAAAGTGCGCCGTATGTATGGTGTACTTGAAAAGCAGTTCCGTAATTACTATAAGGAAGCAGCTCGTTTGAAAGGTGCTACCGGTGAAAACCTGCTGCAGCTTCTTGAATCAAGATTGGACAATGTTGTTTATCGAATTGGTTTTGGTGCCACTCGTGCAGAAGCCAGACAGCTGGTTTCTCACAAGGCAATCCAGGTAAATGGACAAACTGTCAATATTGCTTCTTACCAAGTTTCTGATGGCGATGTCATTACAGTTCGTGAAAAAGCCAAAAACCAGATGCGCATCAAATCAGCTCTAGATCAGGCTGCAAGTCGACTCCAAAATGAGTGGATTGATGTGAACATTGACAAGTTAGAAGGTGTTTTCAAAAACAAGCCGGAGCGCAGTGAACTGTCTTCCGAAATCAATGAAAGCTTGATCGTTGAGCTTTACTCGAAATAACGTTCAGTCATTACCAGGTCTGAGAGGAATTCCATGCAAATTTCGTTAGCTGACTTTCTGACACCTCAAGTTATTCAGGTTGAAGAATTTGATAAGTGTCATTCAAAAGTAGTACTGGAGCCATTGGAAAGAGGCTTCGGCCATACACTGGGCAATGCCTTGCGCAGGATTTTATTATCCTCCATGCCTGGTTGTGCCGTAGAAGAAGTGGAAATTGATGGTGTAGTTCATGAATACAGCACAATTGAGGGTGTGCAGGAAGATGTCATTGAAATCATCCTGAACCTTAAAGGTCTGGCTGTTATTCTAGAAGGTAAAGATGAAGTTGTTCTTAATCTGAACAAAAGTGGTAAAGGTCCGGTTACTGCCGGTGATATTACTTTGGAACAGGATGTTGAAATTATTAATCCTGAGCACCTTATCTGTAACCTGAATGAAAATGGTGCTATCAACATGCACATTAAAATTGGTGTTGGTCGCGGTTATGCACCTGTTGATACAAGAATCGATGCAGATGATGAAACTCGTGCTGTAGGCAAACTGATGCTTGATGCATCCTACACGCCGGTTAATTCCGTTACTTATTCAGTCGAGAATGCACGTGTAGAACAGCGTACGGACCTGGATAAACTGGTTTTGGAGCTTGAAACTAACGGCACAATTGATCCAGAAGAAGCTATTCGTCAGGCGGCTTCTATCATGCAGCATCAACTGAGTGTTTTTGTTGATCTCAAAAGCGATGCGATTAAAGAACCAGAGCAACAGGAAGACAAGATTGATCCTATCCTGCTGCGTCCGGTTGATGATCTGGAACTTACCGTTCGATCAGCTAACTGCCTTAAAGCAGAAAATATTTATTACATTGGTGATTTGATTCAGCGCACCGAAGTGGAATTGCTGAAAACCCCTAACCTGGGTAAAAAATCACTGACAGAAATTAAAGACGTATTGGCCTCTAAAGGATTATCCCTTGGTCTGCGCCTTGAAAACTGGCCTCCTTCCTCTCTCAAACTTAGCGAACGGGCAGCTTAGGAGCTATTGCGCTTGGTTATACGTCGTTGAAAGTAAATTTTTAGTCGGTCATTTACAAAAACTGTAAACTCCCTCAAAAATTTGCTTCCGCCTCGTCTCACCGGCACTCATAACGCTCCTGAATAGTGGGAATTATAGAAAGTTTAAATAGTTATTTTTAGGAAATAAGACCATGCGTCATAGACATAGTGGGCGTCAGCTCAACAGGAACAGTAGTCATCGTAAAGCGATGTTTCGCAATATGACTTCATCCCTGGTTGAACACGAAATCATTAAAACAACTTTGGCTAAAGCCAAGGAACTGCGTGGCTATGCTGAGCCGCTGATAACTTTAGCCAAGCAGGACAGTGTTGCTAACCGCAGACTGGCTTTTTCCCGCTTGCGTGACAAGGAATCTGTTGGCAAGTTGTTCACAGAAATTGGTCCGCGTTATGTTGAACGCCCTGGTGGTTACCTGCGCATTATCAAATGTGGCTTACGTACCGGTGACAAAGCACCTATGGCTTATGTTGAACTCGTTGACCGTCCTGAAGAAGACTTAGACTATGATGGTGTCGAAGAATCCTGACAGGTAGCGCAGAGTTGAGCAGTTGCAGAAAAAAGCCGTCTTTTCGGCTTTTTTTATTTCCGAAAATTGAAAATTATATTAACGTGAATATAGCGAGATAGAACCATGAGTAAATCCTTCCATCCGCCGCTTCGAACCTTGATGGGGCCCGGACCTTCTGATGTAAACCCCCGCGTTACTGCTGCTATGGGTGCTCCAACCATTGGCCATCTTGATCCTGCATTTGTGGGTCTTATGGATGATATTAAAAGCTTGCTTCAGTATGCCTTCCAGACTAATAACAAATTAACTATTCCTGTCTCAGCGCCTGGTTCAGCTGGTATGGAAACCTGCTTCTATAATCTTCTTGAACCAGGCGATAAAGCAGTGGTTTGCCAGAACGGGGTGTTTGGCGGACGCATGAAAGAAAATGTAGAACGTTGTGGTGCACATCCGGTAATGGTGCAGGACGATTGGGGTGCCCCTGTTGATCTCAATAAAGTGGAAGATGCTCTGAAAGCGAATCCCGACGCAAAAGTGCTGGCCTTTGTGCATGCTGAGACTTCAACAGGTGCTCGCAGTGATGCAAAAGAATTAACCGCACTGGCACATAAATATGATTGTTTGTCATTGGTAGACAGCGTTACAGGCCTTGCTGGCATTGAACTCGACGTCGATGGTTGGGGAATTGATGCAATTTATTCCGGCACGCAGAAATGTCTTTCCTGCCCTCCTGGTATATCACCAGTAAGTTTCGGTGACAGAGCAGTAGAAGTGATCAGCAATCGTAAAACAAAAGTACAAAGCTGGTTTCTGGATATGAACCTGGTGATGGGATATTGGGGTGAAGGTGCCCGTGCGTATCATCATACTGCCCCGGTAAATAGCATGTACGGCTTACATGAATCCCTGGTAATGCTTGAAGAAGAAGGTCTTGAAAATGCCTGGGCTCGTCATGCCTATCATCACAAGGCACTTGCCGCAGGTGTGGAAGCCATGGGTCTGAGTTTCGTTGTAGCCCCTGAATATCGCTTGCCACAACTTAATTCTGTGACCATACCGGAAGGTGTCGAAGAGGCGAAGGTTCGCGCAGCTCTGCTAAACGACTACAACCTGGAAATAGGTGCTGGTCTTGGTGCACTGGCCGGTAAAGTATGGCGTGTTGGTTTGATGGGGCAAAGTAGCTGTAAAACTAACGTTTTGATTTTCCTTGGCGCTCTTGATGCTGTTTTGACCGATATGGGCGCTAGCATTAATAGCGGTAAGGCTGTTGCTGCAGCACAGGCTGTTTATAAAAACTAGTCACAAGTCACAAGTCACAAGTCACAAGTTACAAGTTACAAGTCACAAGCATATGCTTGTGACTTGCTTGACACATCCCTGTCACCCGAGTGACACTTCCTCTCTATAAAAAAGTATTTCAAAAAATGACCAGGGGGATGGATCATGTTTGCAGGTAAAACAATCAGGCTGTTGTCAGCAGTTCTTTTATTTTCTTTCACCACTTCACTTTTCGCTCAAAGCTCAGACGAAATTCTTGAGCCCTTCAAAGTAGGGACATTCTCTATCAATGGATCTGCAGAAGTAGGTCTGGTATTTCGCGATGCCTTGATCGTAGAGCTTGATGCAGCAAATGCCAGCCTGGAAAATACAGGCATGGTACCTGAACTGCCAATGCCTGATGACATGATCGATTTAATTGAACGCTATGAATATGGGCTGAAACGTCGCTTGTATGAAATCGCCAATTACCTGGTACTCAATGACCTGCTTGATATAGACAGACCGGCATGGATTCATGTGCTGGATACCATCGATACCTTGCCACCCATTATGTACCCGGGCAAGATCATGAATGCCGCGGTAAATTTCTATACCCATGTAAATGAAACTGGCACACCAGAAGAAATCGCTGACTCCAGGCGTGAACGCAGGGAAAATCGTGGTGCACCTTATCTATTTCTGAAACCGACTCGCGGCGCTGTGATTGGTGATGGCGATTCAGTAGTTATTCCCTATGGACGTACACAGACAGATTGGGAAGTTGAGCTTGGTACCGTTATCGGTAAAGCCGCAAAATATGTCAGTGCAGAAGAGGCGCAAAATTATATTTTTGGCTACATGGTCACTATGGATATCAGTGATCGCGGCGGACGTCCACCTGGTGGCTTTCAGGGCGTGGACTGGTTTGTTGGCAAAGGACATGACACCTTTGCGCCAATGGGACCCTGGATAGTACCCAAGGAATTTTATGGCGATCCCATGGAAAAATTGCGTCAGACCTTGAGCATCGGTGAAGAGCAAATGCAGGAAGCCACTGCAGGTGACATGATTCATTCCCTTTATGAACTGATTGAATATGCCTCCTCCCTGATTACGCTTTACCCGGGTGATGTACTTAACAATGGTACTTCTGGTGGCGTCGGTATGGGTACATCAGTACGTGGAGAACAACGTTTTTTGCAGGATGGCGAAGTGATCGAAGCCAGTATTGATGGAATTGGATCACTTAGAGTGAATGTCGTCGCAGAAGAAGCAAGACCGCGGGGAACTGGTGCTCAGCTCCCACCGGTAAATACTTACCGCGATTAAGTGCATTTAATAAAACTGGAACTCAATGGATTTTGAAAAAGTACTTCAGGAATTACCTTCCCATATCAAGGATTTGTATGGAAAAGGAAAAGTAGCTGATTATATTCCTGCACTGGCTTGTGTATCTGCCGATAAATTCGGTATGACAATAAAAACAGTAAGTGGCGATACTTATAGTATTGGCGATTGCGAAGAAAGGTTTTCTATCCAGAGTATTTCCAAAGTATTTACTTTAAGCCTGGCTATGGGTTTTGCCGGTGATGAATTGTGGCGCAGGGTAGGGCGGGAACCGTCGGGTAATGCTTTTAACTCTTTGGTCCAACTGGAGTATGAAAAGGGTAAACCGCGTAATCCGTTTATCAATGCCGGTGCTCTGGTCATCAGTGATATTCTTGTTTCAAACCTGGAAGATCCTAAAAAATCCTTGCTGGATTATATGAAGGTACTTTGTGGCAGTTTTGAGATCAGCTTTGATACAAATGTAGCCACATCAGAAGCTGAAACCGGGTATATCAACAGAGCCCTGGCCAACTTCCTGAAAGGCAAAAACAATCTGCACAATGATGTGGATGAAGTGATGGACCTGTATTTTCACCAGTGCGCAATTGCCATGACCTGTTCAGAATTGGCGACAGCATCAATGTTTCTCGCCAACCGTGGCATGTCCGGTGCAGTAGAAGAAACAATTCTTACGCCGTTACAAACAAAAAGAGTCAATTCACTGATGTTGACTTGCGGACTTTATGACGCGGTGGGGGAGTTTGCTTACCGTGTTGGCCTGCCTGCAAAAAGCGGTGTTGGCGGCGGGATTATTGCAGTATTGCCCAGTGAATACTCGGTGGCAGTCTGGTCGCCAGCATTGGAATCTTCTGGCAACTCTCTCGCTGGAGGTGCGGCTCTGGAATATCTCACCACTGTTACCAGTCGTTCAGTATTTTAACCAGCCAGCTCTTTTCAAGGTGATGTGTCGACAAGAAAAGGGCCATCTACACAAAGTCTGCGACCATCGGCTGAGCTGCACGCACCACAGATACCCACGCCACACTTGGTCATGTAATCAATAGCATTGAATATCTGATCAGGGCGGCAAAATTCTTTTTGTACAGCGATTGCGGCATGGACCATTGGTTCAGGGCCGCAGTTGTAAAATACCAGCTTATCCCTCTCTTCCTGATTAATCTCAGCCAGACGGCTGCGTAATAATTCAGTGACTACGCCATGGAAGCCTTCACTGCCATCATCGGTGGCAATATGTGTTGGGCAAATGGCTTTACATTCATCGACAAAATATAAACGTTCCTTACTGCGTGCGCCGATGAAAAATTCTGCCTTGTTATTGCCATTAGCAGAAAAATCTCTGGCAATCTGATACACCGCCGCAAGTCCTGTTCCGCCGCTGACCGCCATTATTGTGGCATCTTTTGGAGGGGAGGCCGCAATGCCATGAGGTCCCCGCACATAAGCTTCGGTACCTGGTTCCAGACTCATCAGGGCTTCAGTGAACTGTCCCAGATTGATCACTACCAGAGAGAAGGGATCATCGGTAAGTGCAGAAAAAGGTTTTTCCCCCAGACCGGGTATCCACAGAAAAATGAACTCTCCGGCTTGCACCGGTACTTTGCCATCAAAGGTAAGAATACAGATGTCGTCACAAATGCGTTTGTTTTCCACCAGGGTGATCGGTGTAAATTCCATGTCGATATCGTAACGTACCAGGGATTCTGCTTTTTCAGAGCCTTGTTCAAGATCACTGGTCAGGGTTTTAAAATAATGGGCAATCTCATCAGTAGTCATGCCAATCAAGGCTGAGCCAACACCAAATATTGTAGCCCCTGCATGCTGGAATGAACGGATATCCTCTGCACTGGACAAGCCACCACAGGCAATTACCGGCACATCAAGATGGCTTACCTGACTGACACATTTCAGCGCAATCGGCAGGACACCTTTGCCGGACATTCCGCCTTCGCCATTGCTTAAAACAGCATGACCATGGCGCGTATGCTGACCTGGACCAACGGTATTAATGGCACACAGTGCATCCGCACCGCCAGCTACAGCCGCCTCAGCGATTTCTGCGAAGTTTGGTACATTGGGAGTCAGTTTGGGAATGACAGGCACATCGACAGCAGCTTTCACTGCAGCGGTGATTTCCTTGACCAATTCCGGATCCTGTCCCATGGCCATGCCATAGCCTTTGGCGTGAGGACATGACAGGTTCAGCTCCAGACCATCGCCAAATGGCGCCAGAATTTTCGCTACTTCTACATATTCTTCAACGCTGCCGCCGAAAATAGAAATTAACAGGAAGCGGTCGTCTGGAATCTTGAGTTCGCCTAGCAATTCTGCTGACTTGATGGCGCCAGGATTAGTAAGACCCACAGCATTCACGAAACATCCCGGGGCATACTGGCTCAGGATCGGCTCGCGATAACCAAGTCTTGGTTCCAGACAAATGCTTTTGGTGGTTAGTACGCCAATTTCGGGCATCTGCTCAAAAAAACGCTGGATGATAGGGGCGGCACAGGTAACGATGCCGGAAGGGACGGTAAAGGGACCCGATAAAGTCTTACCCAGGAATTCAGTTTTCAAAATTTGATTTTCTTATTTTGGTTAATTAGCACAGGCATATTGGAAATCTATTCTAGATATTTTTTATAGATAGCCATTTTAGCTTTCATAGCCATGTATTTCGAGTACAGGATGCAATTGTTTCACTGTTTCTGGAATATCTTTTGAATGTTTCGACAAGTGTAAACACTCAATGAATAATGATAGGCTTATTTCGCCTGAGAGCTATGACTTTTTAATAATAAAAACAGGTAAGGAAAAACATGCGATATCCACCAGGTGTCAGCCAATCTGATTTTGACAGAGCCGTAAGGCAATTTGAGTCAGCGATCGGAGCAGATTGGGTGTTCACAGATGAGGCTGATGTTGACCTTTACCGTGATGCCTATTCGCCATTGTGGGGTGAGGAAGAAGAGAAGATTCCATCCATCGCCCTGGCACCGCAGTCCGCTGCAGAAGTCCAGTCCCTGATGGCTATTTGTAATGAATTTCAAATTCCGGTTTACCCGGTATCCACGGGTAAAAACCTGGGCTATGGCGGTTCGGCTCCCGTACTCACTGGTAGCGTGGTACTGGATCTGAAGCGCATGAACCGGATTATCGAGGTCAATGAAGAAAATGCCTTTGCACTTGTAGAGCCAGGGGTTTCCTATTTTGACTTGTACAACTATATTCAGGAACAGGGCCTGGATCTGTGGATAGACTGTCCGGATCCCGGCTGGGGCAGTCTGATTGGGAATTCTTTGGATCATGGCGTCGGCTACACCGTTAATCCTTACCGCGATCATTTCGAAGCCCACTGCGGTATGGAAGTGGTGCTGGCAGATGGCGACATTGTGCGTACCGGCATGGGTGCTCTGCCGAATGCTGAAACCTGGCAGCAATATCGCTGGGGCTATGGTCCCTGGATGGATGGTTTGTTTGCCCAGTCAAATTTTGGTGTCGTCACCAAGATGGGTTTCTGGTTAAGCCCGGCCCCGGAAGCTTTCCGTTCTGGTTCCGTACAGGTCATGAAATACAACGATGTGCATGAACTGGTGAGAATTACCGCAAAAATGATGTACAGCGGGATACTCAATTCCAATGCCGGGGTGCAGTCTCCCATGCAGTTTGCCATAGGACAGAATCCGGAAATGCAGGAGCGCTATGACAGGGCTAACGAGGAAGATATTCGCATCCTTGACGAGTTTGCTCTCAGCAACAATACCCCGTTCTGGAGTTCCCAGTTCAAATTTTATGGACCACGGGAAATTGTCGACAGCTCCTGGGAATATGTGAAGAGACAATTTGCCGATATTGATGGCGTACGTTACCAGGATCAGGAATCCCTCAATTTTCCCATGCCCTATGAAGAGTTGATGCAAACAGCGGATGAAAATCACCTGGGTGTGCCTTCCATGTCGGTTTTCCAACTCGGTAACCGCTCCAACTTTAATCCTGCTGGGACTAACGGCCATCTCGGTTTCTCACCGGTGGTGCCCATGACCGGGGAAGCGGTGTTGGAATCCAATAAAGTCCTGGGCAAGGTACTGCGGGAGATGGGAGGCAACACTGTTTTTAATGTTCCCCCTTATTCATACCATCAACGCACTTTTACCATTCTGGTGGGATTCACTGTTAGCAGAGATGCTGATGTAAACAGAAAAACCCGGAAAATTTTTCGGGAACTGGTTAAGGTGGCGGCGGAACATGGCTGGGGCGAATACCGCACCCACACCGCCTTCATGGATGACTGTGCTGCAGCCTATTCCTTTAATGACAATGCGCTGTTGAGATTACAACAAACGCTCAAGGACGCCATCGACCCCAAGGGAATTATTTCGGCCGGACGCTATGGCATCTGGCCGAAACATATTCGCGATGAGGAAGGTAAAGGCATTGCTGCTGTTAATGTGAATAAAGGAGATAAAGAAAAGAAAGGAGACAACAATGCGTAAGTCGTTTCTATTTCTTCTCTTTACCCTGTTAAGTTTCGGATTATTTGCCCAGGAAGGTGATCGCGTCCATGGCAAGGAAGTGTACGAACACTGGTGTTCATCCTGCCATGCTCCTGGAGGACGCAAACATCCGGGAACATCAGCACTGGAATTTATCTACAAGGGAGAAAAATCCGGTGTTCTGGAAGAACGACTCGACCTGACACCGGAGCTTGTCGCCTTGTTTGTTCGCAAGGGTGTGAAAATCATGCCGCCTTTTCGCAAGACGGAAATCAGTGACAAGGATCTTTTAGATTTAGGGGCTTATCTTTCTCCACAAAATTAATTCTGCAGGTGCGGCTAGTGCCTCTCCTGTAAATAATTAAGAGGAGTTTTTTCATCAGCGTTTTAGTTTGGAAATCCTCCGCAGTATTTATCTACTGCATCATCCTCTTGCTCATCGGTTACCTTGCTTCCCGGCGCATGCACGACATTCGTGACTACTATGCCGGCGGCAAGAAACTGGGTTTTATCAATGTCGCGTTTTCGGCCCGAGCAACAGGTGAGTCCGCCTGGCTTTTACTCGGTCTGACCGGTACCGGTTTTGCTGTTGGCTTGCAGGGACTCTGGATCGTGCTGGGCGAATTACTGGGTGTGGGTATTGCCTGGTTCTGGATGGCGAAACCCTTCAAACGGCTTACCGATCAGTATGACAGTGTCACCATCCCGGATTATCTTGAATCCCGCTTTCGTGATAAGGGACACGGGCTGCGCTTGATTGCTGCCGGTGCTCTGCTTGTCTTCGTGCCTATCTATGCCGGATCTCAGGTGTTTGCCACCGGTAAAGCGTTCAATGCCTTTCTTGATATGAACCACTATCTGGGTGCCGCCATAGGTTTCCTTGTTGTGCTTTTATATATCACCAAGGGCGGATTTATCGCCGTGGTATGGTCGGATGTATTCCAGGGACTGCTAATGGTCACCGGATTGGTTGTGCTGCCCGTGATTGGCCTGCTGGAAGTTGGCGGCATTAGTAATATTCTGGATACTCTGGGATCGGGGTTTTCCAGTCATTTAAGCTTAACAGCAGGGCAGGGCTGGACAACACTGTCGATATTTCAGACGCTTGGTTTTGCTGCTATTGGTATTGGTTTTCTGGGGTCACCTCAGGTGTTTGTGCGTTTTATTTCTATTCGTGATGAAGATCAAATCAACAAAGGGGCTGTTGTTGCATTAACCTGGACTCTTCTGGCAGATACCGGTGCGGTAATGATTGGGCTTGTAGGGCGTGGACTGTTTACGGACGCTGATCTTGGTTTTGATCAGGATAATATTCTTCCCTATATGTCCCAGGTTCTGCTGCTGCCATTTTTTGCCGGGGTCTATATCGCCATGGTGCTCTCAGCCATCATGTCTACTATAGACTCCCTGCTGGTTGTTGCCTCCAGTTCCGCAGTTCGAGATTACTGGCAAAAGACTCGTCATCCGGAAATGAAAGATGCTGCTTTGGTAAAACTGAGTCAGCAAGTAACGCTGATTCTCGCGCTTATTTCTTTTGCTATTGGCATGGGCATCCTGCTTTACGATATTGAAAACGGGGTGTTCTGGATTATTATCTTTGGCTGGTCCGGAATTGCTGCCACATTCTGCCCGGTGATGATACTTAGTTTGTGCTGGTCAAAACTAACAGCGTTTGGGGCCAAGTGCGCTATGGTGGCCGGCTTTCTGTCAACTATCCTGTTCAAGTTTGCTGTGCCGTCTCTGTTATTGGTAATGGGATGGCAAAATGGGGTGACTTATCTTGGTGCTCTTGACGTGCTTTTGCCAGCATTTCTGGTATCTGCATTAGTCGCTGTTCTAGCAAGTGTTACAGACAGTAAAGGCCAGACTATGTTGCAAGGTATCCATGAAGAAGTGGCATGACTGATAATGCTAAATAACGAGCAACGCTTATCCTCTCTGCTTCTATCCGCGCTTGCCATTACTCTGTTCTACTCTATCTCTCTTTGCCCCGCCTAAATATTTCGCTTTCATTGATGTGTGTAATTTTATCTGCACAATCAATAACAATAAAGCACCCACCAGCTGACAATTTCAGTATTTAGAGAAGAATCAGCCCGCCTTTTTATTGGGAGTGTTAATTCGTTCAACGAGGATATTGTAGAGAGTAACAAAGGTTGGTATCTCGTCACTGGGCAAGGGAATGTCGAGCTTCTTTGCGAAATCGCTGGCGGAAAGCAGTCCACGAATGACTCTGCTGGTTTTATCAAACACCAGACAGTGATGCAGGTTGGTCATCTGTAAAGAAGTGAGCACGTCACAAATAGTGGACTCAGCCAACTCATCATAATTAAAGGCTTTCAAGGCTGATCTTGGCGTCATGATTTGTGCGACGCTTATATCCTCCAGTTGAAAACCGGCATCGACATATTTTTGCAAGCCGTCCTGACCCAGGTCGGTCAGGGTAATAATTCCCAGAAAACGCTCTTCTTTGTCGATAACGAACTTCAGCCTGACATGGGCTCTCTTCATCATAGCTTCTGTTTCAACAGCACTGGTTGTCGACTCTACA
This sequence comes from uncultured Pseudomonadales bacterium, assembly GCA_963925675.1. Taxonomy (GTDB): domain Bacteria; phylum Pseudomonadota; class Gammaproteobacteria; order Pseudomonadales; family Pseudohongiellaceae; genus Eutrophocola. The sequence continues at coordinate 21,307 of CAWUSW010000026.1, read as the reverse complement.
ACATAGGGATGGTTGTAAGTAAAGTCAGTCAGTATTTCCTGGGCGGGAGAATTTAAGGTGCAGCCTCGATATTTATCAGGCCTTTCCAGCTGTTCATAATCATTAACGTTGTAGAGTTTTAATACGCGCATTTTATTTCTTTCTTGGTTAATAAATACAAATTTTTCATTCTATTGCTCAGAGGTCATTCTAAGGCAATCTATTAATTAAAAAGTTCAGAAACTAAGGAAAAACAGGGAACAAAAAGAAAGCAAAAAGTAGGGAAAATCTTATGTGTGGGTATTACTTTTTCTAAGGTGCTGATTGTAGAAAATTTGAGCTGTATTGAGTGCCAGTCAAGGACTTTAAGGTGCCAGTTTAGCCATCAGCTTCTCAAATATCTGATCGGGTGAAATTTCCTGTAGACAACGATGTTGATGCAGGCAGCTGCCCTTGTTACAGGCAGGATCACAGGTAAACGTTGCGGATACAATTTCACTGTTTTTCCCCAGCGGGCCCCAGATGTCTTTGTTGGTTGGCCCCCATAAAACAATCCCTTTTATACCAAGCGCGGAGCCCAGATGGAATGGACCACTGTCATTACCCACCATGACGTCACACTGCGGTAAAAATTGCGCGAGTTCAGTCAATGAGAGTTTATTACACAGGTTAATCGGGCCAACATTCAGCTTATGATTATCAAGTTTTTGCACTATTTCATTATTAGCGATTTCGTCAGCGCTTCCTGCTCCTAATAAGACAGCTTGCAATCCTGCTGCGAGAATTTTTTCGATTAAGGTCGCCATATGAGACAGCGGCCACTTTTTGTATTCCTTGGTAGCGCCAGCATGCAAGGCAATGGTGGGTCGATCCGGCTGCCATCCTGCCTGCTGCAATTTTTCTTGCAAGGGACCAGGTAAGTCGTCCAGTGTCAGTTTTATATAATTTTTTTCAGGTTCCGGCATGTTTAAAGCGGCGAACACCTCATAGTAACTGTGCCAGCGGTGGGCTTTTTCCTGTACCCGGTTTTCAAAGTGTAGAGCAAGGACATGGTCATAACTCTTTTTGTGGCGCACATGGCTGCAGCCGAGTTTGAAATCTGCAGCAGAAAAACGGGTCAGGTGGTTGGTGGCGGAATCTTCTTCGATATTAAAGGCAAGCTTGGCCTTGAAGGCGCGAATCTGTTTTAGACAGCGCCAGTACAAGACTATTTTTTTCAGAAAATTTGCCTGGCTGATTTTTTTGCGGGGAAAATAAATAAGACAGTCGTTGGGAAAACTGTTTTCACAAAGTGTGCGAAAACTATCATCAACAACAATTTTCAATTCAATATGCTGATTTTGGCAATATTCTGCATAGGCTTGCATAAGACCGCCAGCAAGTAAAAGATTGCCCAGGTATTTTGTTGGATTGACCAACAACACACGAGTCGGACTTGGTGGAAGAGGTTTATTCACTGTCCTGGTAAAGTGCCATTAGCGCGCCGACATTGGCTACAGAGATTTCCGGCCAGGTAGATTCAGGACGTTCATCAAAGGCATTGGGGCCGCCTGTACCGGTATGCACATAAATAGAAAGTGCCCCATTATTTTTGGCCATAGGCACTTCCAGGTCCGCGTCATCACCAACCACAGCTATTTCATCCACGGCCAGGCCTAAATGCCGTGCGGCGGCTTCAATAGCAAAGCGCGAAGGTTTTCCGAGTACGACAGCATCTTTTCCGGTTAAGGGTTTTAAAGCCGCTGCCAGAGCGCAGGAAGTGCCGATGCCAGGACCATTGGCGGTGGCAAAGAAAGGTACATCAGAGGCAGTATACAACTCGGCGCCAGCGCGCACAGCCAGCCATGCATTCTCAATATCCTTGAAACCAAACTCCCGATACCAACCGATATAGACGGCATCTACAGGGCCTGGATCGTCGATACTGGAAAGCACAACTTCCAGGCCCAGATCAGCCAGAGGCTCCCACACGCCGGGACAACCGAGCACCATAATGCGTTTATAACCTTGTTTTACCAGATAGTCAGCCGCGACACTGCTGGGGGTCATCATGGTGTTGTCATCCATTGGGATGCCGGCATCACTGAGCACCTTTACATAGTCTTTGGGCGAACGAGCGGTGCCGTTGGTCATCACCACATAGGGTATGCCTTTATCCTTAAGCAGGTTTATAAAGTCAGCTGCGCCAGGCAAGGTATTCATATTATTGTTTTTTTTGTCGCCCAGGATGAGAGTGCCATCCATATCGAAAACAAACCCTTTTGTGCGTCTAAGTTTTTCAGTAATTTGCTGTGTCATTGACAGGTGGAAACTCCAATAAAAAGTGTTGTTGCGTACTATACTTTGTTCCCTTAGCTATTTCATTATTCAGTGATAATGGGACTCGCGAGCTTGCCAGGCTGTTATGGCTGGACTGAAACGGAATAATAATTTATATCTAGTAATCTAATACACTGTAGAATACGCGCCCCTGCGAATATTCAGCAGGATATTCCCGCAAGGGCCGAAAACTGGAAAATCTGGAATTAAAAAGTGAATTTATCAGGTAGTTTAATCGCAATCGTTATTTTGTTAACAGCCAACGGTTTTTTTGTTGCGGCAGAGTTCGCTCTGGTTAAAGCCAGAGGGTTCCGTATTGAAACCATGGCAAATAATGGCAGTGCTGCGGCCAAGTTAACATTGAGGATTCAGGCCAATCTGGAATCCTATCTTGCTGCTTGCCAGCTGGGTATAACCATGGCCTCGCTGGGTCTTGGCTGGGTCGGTGAGCCTGCAGTGGCGGCCTTACTGGAACCTGCTTTTCATTGGCTGGGTGTGCCCGATGCTGCCCTGCATACGACTGCCTTCATCGTAGGCTTTCTGATTTTTTCTTCACTGCATATTGTCGTGGGTGAACAGGTGCCCAAAACCTTTGCTATTCGCAAGGCAGAAATGGTTTCAGTATGGATCTCTTATCCATTGCATCTGACCTATTTAATGGTCTATCCCCTTAACTGGGTGTTGAACTGGTCATCTGGCTCCTTACTCTCTCTGTTTGGTGTGGAAGAGGCAACCCATGCCGAAGTGTTCAGCAGTGATGAATTCAAGGGCATGGTGGCAACCTCAAAAGAGCACGGAGCTCTGGAAAATGACAAAGCCAATATGCTACATAACCTGTTTGAATTTGATCAGCGTTTTATTGGCCGGGTAATGATTCCCAGGAATTCTGTGGATGTTATTGATGTTAGTGATGAGCCAGCCGAAAACCTGAGGAAAATAAGAGAAACCAGTCATTCCCGCTTCCCGGTTCTGGATAGTTCGAATAATGATGAAATTGTAGGTCTGCTTCTGGCGAATGATGTTTATTCTGCTCTGCTGGATGGGGAGCAGGAGCCCTGGAACGACCTGGTACGTTTTTGTCGCCCGCCACTGGTCGTACCCGAGTCACAAAGGGTGTCGACATTGTTCGAGGATATGCGATCCCTGCGTGCTCACATGGCTTTTGTTGTGGATGAATACGGGGAGTTCATGGGCATCATCACTCTGGAAGATCTGATTGAAGAAATTGTCGGGGAAATCGAAGATGAAACTGATAGCCCTGAGTCCGCTGTAGCTATCATTGAACTTGCAGAAGGAAAATGGGAAGCCAATGGTCTGGTTTCCCTGAGCGATGTTGAACGCATTATTGGTATAAAAATACCTAACGAGCTGGAAGCTAACAGTTTGTCAGGTTTGTTAATGAATCAGCTTGAACGTATGCCGGAGCCCGGCGATTCAATTGCCATTGACGGTTATACCATTACCGTCTTGGAGATCGAAGATTTGCGGGTCGGCCAGGTAATCATCGAAAAGCATCCGGATGCTCAGGAAGCAGTTGAGACAGAATAGCGTTTTAATCTTAATGTAAAATACTTACCTGGAGCAATTCCGGGTATTACGAAGCCATCGGTGACTAAAATTTCCGAGTTGTCTGGTCTGTTTTTTTTCTAAATCCTCAAGCTGTGTGTTTCTCTTTACCATCTGCAATCGAAAGCTGATTTCTTTATTGAAAACGGATTTCACCATTCCAGACTTGCGATTCTTCCTGAAAATACCATGCTGATCGGGTAAGCCCTGCATGACATTCCAGATCCTGGCTTATTGCCGGACAGCGTCCGGAAAGTACATCTGGTCAGAAATCATGGATTGTGTAAAATCATTGCCTGCTATGAACTTTTTGATATTGAAACAATGGCCTGATATGCAGGTCGAGGGAGGGGCAATGAAATACTCTGTTATCTGGCGTTTTATAAGCATTTATACCGGTATTATTTTTAACACAGCTTTCAAAAGTATGTTGTTGGCAATTGTTGTCCAGCAAGGCGTACTGGCAGCTGAAGATGCTCCGCAGCGAGCGGATGGCTTACATATCGATCCAGTAGGTGCTGGTCCTTTTTATTACGATACTGCCGCAGGGATGGATATTCGGGTCAGGGTGCTTGCCAAGGGTCTTGATCACCCATGGAGTATTACCTGGTTACCTGATGGCAGTGCCCTGGTGACGGAAAAAAATTCAGGGACAATTCGCCGCATGGTCGATGACATGATCCTGGATGAGCCAGTGCCGGGCGCGCCGACGGGCGCTGTTGTGAGTCGTTACAAAGGACTGCTGGATATCACCAGCCACCCTGATTTTTCCAATGAGCCTTATATTTACATGAGCTACAACAAAGTCATGCCGGGAGATACTGAGGCAATTGCTGTAGCGCGCGGACGCTGGGATGGCAATGCTATTCAAAACACGCAGGATATCTTTGTTGGCCAAGTAGGTACCACCAATGGGGTACGTTTGCTGTTTGGTCGCGATGGCATGTTATATGTTGGCGTCTATGTCACTACGGACAACTCAGACAGTTTTGAAACAATGAGTCAGAAAGGCAAAATTCTGAGACTGACACCGGAAGGAAATATTCCAGCGGATAATCCCTTTGTCGGCCGAGAAGGTTTCCTGCCGGAAATATACAGTTATGGTCACCGCACTCCCACCGGCATTACCCTGAATCAGGAAACGGGTGAAATCTGGAATGCGGAAATGGGGCCAAATGGAGGTGATGAAGTCAATCTTGTGCAACGTGGCGGCAACTATGGCTGGCCCTTGGTAAGTTTTGGCATCTCTTATGGTGGCGGCTGGCATAGCAGCAATTTCCAGATGGAAGGCGCGCAGAATCCAATGGCGTTCTGGATGCCTGGTATTTCAGTGACCGGGCTGACATTTTATAGCGGCGATGATTTTCCAGCCTGGCAGGGGGATCTTTTTGTTGGCGGCATGCAGGTTGGGCAGATTCCAGGGACTGGTCTACTTCAAAGAATCAAGTTCAATGACAACATGGAAGAAATCAGCAGAGAAGCCTTGTTGGGTGATCTCAGGCAGCGTATCCGGGATGTGAAACAGGGTCCTGATGGCAGACTGTATTTGCTCACTGATGAAGATGATGGCTTGCTGCTCAGGATTGAGCCAGTGGGCAACTAGGTCTGCTTATTTATCTGTTATTAAAACTACTTCAACAATTCAGAATTCAGGGTTTAGGACGCTGACGCAGAGTGAGGGAAAAATCGGGCTGCTTTACCTCAAAATATGAGGTTTGCTTTTTTTCCTTCATCCCTTTTAACAATTTCAGTATCGGTGCAATTTCAGGATTGTAGTGCAGTTGATGCGGCGCACGCGTGCGCATGGCATCGACCTGATCTTCGGGCATCACCGCACGCAGCAAAAACTCCTCATCAGACATGCTTTTTGAAAAACGCTTGCGCCTTTCCTTCAAGGTCATGGTGATGGGTTCTTTTTCAATTTCCCTGGTGCGCGGCAATGACATGATTTTGTCCAGCACCTCCGGATCAACCGGGGCCGTAGGTCGACCAAAGCGTCCCAGAACATAGCGAATAGCCTGATCGGGAATCTGTTCGTAACGTTCTTCGCCCATGACATTGAACATCGCCTGGGTAGTCACAATTTGCGGGAAGGGGGTAACCATGATGGGTGATCCCAATTCGGCGCGTACGCGTTCAACTTCAGCCATCACTTCATCAAATTTATGTTCAAGATTAAGCTCTCTCAACTGGCGTCTGGTGGTGGTGAGAACACCGCCGGCCACCTGATGGCGCAGGTAGGACGCATCGTAAGCCTGAGGCTGTCCTGACGGTAAACCTTCTGCTTTGGCGAGCGCGAAATAATAATCTTCCATAGCCTTGAGGGCTTGCTCATTGACGTCAACCTCATAACCATGGGTTTTCAGGTTTGCGATGGTCTGTGATGCACAGGGCAGGGAAGAGCCGTGCGCCAGTGGGCCAACCGCTACATGCAAGGCATCAATACCAAGCTCGGCAGCTACTATGTAATTGAACTGTGATAAGCCAATGGTGCAATGGGAATGCAGTTCCAGTGGCAGTTTACCAATTTCTTTTTTTACGGCGGGAATCAGCGTGCGTGCTCGTTCCGGGGTAAGCAGTCCTGAAGGGTCTTTAATATAGAGCAGATCAAAATCACCGGACGCTGCAATTTGCCTGGCACAATTGGCATAAAAAGCATCGTCATGGACGTCGCTCAGAGTGAAGGTCAATGCCGCCATATTTTCGGCCTCACCTTCTTCTTTGACAATGCGGGCTACCTGCATCAGGGCATCCATGTCGTGCATGGGATCGAGCAGTACAAAACGGCCAATGCCATTTTTCATCAGTGTGCGGTAGGCCAGTCGCATGAAATCATGGTCTGCAGTTTCCCAGGATATGAAACGAAAGCCGGTAGAAATAAATTGCAAAGGCACTGTTGGTAGCGCCTGATGCATCAGGCGAATGCGTTCCCAGGGGTCATCCTGGTGATAACGCACACCCACTGCCATGTGAGTGCTGGAGGTAAAGTCGATGGCACGAAAGCCAACCCTTTCCATGAGCGGTGCCACCTGCATAATCTGTTTTGTACCCAGGCCGGTCATGCCCCACAAACTCTGGTTGCCATCACGGATGCTGACATCGACCAGTTTTAATTCAGCCATTGGTAGTCTTCTCCAGCGCTGTGGTTTTCAGCAGTTTGTTTAAAAACAGGCTGTCTACAGCGCCTTGAGTAAATTCTTTTGATGCCATAATAGCCCGATGTAAATTTATATTATTTTCAATGCCGTCAATCTGGCAGTGCTCAAGCGCCTTTTTCATTGCAATCATTGCCGTGGCTCTGTCTTCTCCCCAGACAATTAATTTGCCTAACAACGAGTCATAGTAGGGAGGCACTACACTGCCGGTTTCAATATGACTGTCTATTCTTATGCCGGGGCCTGCAGGAAAATGAGCGGCACTCACAGTGCCTGGACTGGGTAGGAAATTATTCATGCAGTCTTCGGCGTTGAGACGACATTCAATAGCATGACCGTTAAAACGGACCTCTTCCTGCTTCATCCCCAGGGGTCTGCCTTCAGCAATGCGAATTTGCTGAGCAATCAGATCGAGTCCGGTAATTTCTTCGGTTACGGGATGTTCCACCTGGATGCGGGCATTCATTTCCAGAAAATAAAAACTCGATCTTTGGGTATCAACAAGAAATTCAACAGTGCCGGCACCGCGATAGCGCAGGTGCTTTGCGAATGCGACAGCTGAGTTTTCCATGTTGTCTCTCAGTGCCTTATCCAGGTCAGGCGCCGGGGCTTCCTCGACCAGTTTTTGATAACGGCGCTGAATGGAACAGTCGCGGGTGCCCAAATGAATGATGTTGTCGCCATCACCAAGTACCTGGACTTCCACATGGCGTCCACGTTCCACAAAGCATTCCAGGTACAGGCGCTCATCATTAAAGGCATTTTCAGCTTCCGCTCGTGCCAGAGTCATTGATGCAGCCAGGGTGCTTTCATCATGAACTACCTGCATACCGCGACCGCCACCGCCACCGACAGCCTTAATCAATACCGGATAGCCAATTTCAGCAGCCAGTTTTTCGGCTTCCCCTGCATCAGCCACGGCTCCACCTGGTACCAGCGGCAGATCAGCAGTCAGCGCATTTTCCCGGGCTTTAAGCTTGTCTCCGATAGCATGTAATTGCTCAATAGTCGGGCCGATAAAAATTATGCCGGCTTTCTCACTGGCTTTGGCCAATGCGGCATTTTCGGATAAAAATCCATAACCGGGGTGGATGGCATCGGCTTTTACTTGCACAGCTGCTTTTATCACAGCCTCAACATTCAGGTAACTCTGCAATGATGGTGGCGGACCAATGTTGATGACCTGATCAGCCAGTCTGGCAGGGAGGGAGTCCAGGTCCGCCTGTGAGGCAGCAAGTACGCTTTCTATGCCAAGATGCTGACAAGTACGAATTATGCGGGCGGCAATTTCACCCCGATTGGCAATCAACAGGCGGTTTATATTTTTAACAGAATTCATTCAGTTGGTCTCACCCGCATCAGCAGCTGACCTTTTTCTACAAACTGCGCATCCACCGCGTGAAACTCCATGACTTCACCGCTGATGCCGGCAGGAATTGAGTTCATCAGTTTCATCACTTCGATAATAGCAATCACGGTATTGGGTGAAACCTGTGAGTTAACAGTGATAAATGGTTCTGCACCAGGTTTAGGGGAACTATAAAAAGTCCCTACCATAGGCGCACGAACATCTAATAAACCTGCTTCCGTTGGCTCAGGTTCACTGTGTTTCTCACTGTCTTCTATCGATGCAAGCCTTGCTTCTTGTCTCTTGCCTCTGGTCTCTGTCTCCTGAACCCAGCCACTCTTGTCATTGTTACGTATAAGCGAGAGAGTAAAGCGATCTGTCTCAAGAGTGAGTTCGTCGTATTCGGTATCATCTAATAAAAGCAGGATTTCCTGAACATCTTCATGGCTCAGACTCATTTCTTCTGACCTCCCATCACATTAAAAATGTGATCAAAAGCCCGCGCGGCAGGTTTGGCAACCGGTGCCTTGTCTTTCAAGGCCCATACGGTTTCGGGCCGGCTTTGCAGTAGCAGAACACCCTCACCCTGATCATCCTTTTCATGAGGCAAGGCCCATTCGATATCCTGTGGGCAGCCATAATGCTTCTCCACGCGTCTGGCGATACTAGCCAGTTCCTTTAATTCCTCGTTGCTAAGACAGCTGAGTTTTTGTCTCTCCTCACTGACTGGTTTTTCAATGATGCCACCGTTTTCATCAGGGAGATGTTCAATGGCCTTGTTGGCAATATTCTTGTTACTGATTTCACTGGTGATTTTATTAACAACAAACTTGTCTGGTGTCACTTCGCCACTGACGATACTGGAACCCAGACCCCAGCTACCCTCTATAGTGATCACAGATTTGTCACCGCTGGTCGGACTGCGGGTAAACATGACACCGGAGCAGCGGGAATTAACCATGATCTGCACCACCACGGCCATGGCCAGTTGGTCTTCAGGCAGCCCCATGCGCAGCCGATAGGCAACGGATTCAGGATTATAGAGACTGGCCCAGCACTTCCTGACTGAATCCAGTAACTGCGCGTCCCCTTTTTGCCACAGGTAAGTGTCCTGTAATCCGGCAAAACTGGCTTCTTCACTGTCCTCGCTGGTGGCGCTTGAACGCACTGCCACTGGCGTATCTGCACCAATTATCTGGTATGCGTCGCTAAGATGCTGGATCAGTTCCGGGGGAAGGGGGGTCTGTACTACCAGCTTCCTTATTTTTGCGGTTACCTGCTCAATCACCTTGTGGTCTTCAGGATCCAGGTTTGCTATTTGTTGGCGAATACCATGTTGCGCGTCGAGCAAGTCCAGGAAATCAATAAATGCATCGGTAGTGACCACAAAGCCATCAGGAACCTGAATACCAGCGTTGCATAATTCACCCAGACTACCGCCTTTACCGCCAACACGGGGCCGGTCGGTGAGGGAGATGTTTTTGAACCAAAGGATGTGTTTTTCGGAATTCATATAATCTTCAAATGTAGAGGAGTGTTTTAGATGGATAAAGGATAAAGGGATTAATCTTTCAGGATATAAGTAAACTGCACACCTTTTTCCTTTATCTTTTATCCGGTTATTCAAGAATCGTAACAACCCCACTATCCCCATCGACCCGTATACGCTGACCATCTTTAATGCGCTTGGTGGCTTCGCCGGTGCCCACTACAGCGGGCATGCCGTATTCACGGGCGACAATGGCCATATGGGACATGGTGCCGCCAATATCCGACACTGCTGCGGCGATTTTGCTGAACAGCGGGCTCCAGCTTGGATGAGTAATTGGACAGACAAGAATCTCTCCCTCATTTATTTCCCCGAAATCAGTGATGCCGCGTAGTACTCTTGCCACACCTTCTACGCAGCCCGCTGAGGCAGCATAGCCGCGAATTTCATTCTCATTTTCAACCGATGGTGCTGCCCATGCGTGCAGGGTTTCGGTGGTAATGCCCCAAAGCATTTGCAGCGCAGGGTCTTCTATATTATCCGGCATGGGTCCTATAGCAGGCGGTGCCTGCCATTCCTTGAGTACCTCTAGCATACGTCTGCGCTCGGCAATAATCGGTGGCCAGTAGCCCTGGTTCACCGGTCTGGAGCCAGCAGCCCAGCTGTTCATAAGATTTCCCAGAGTGAGATTCACTTCCGTATGGTGCATTTGGAAAATGTCATCGCTTTTTTCAATGATGCCATGCATCTCAAGCAGATCACCAAATTCCCGAATCTTGTTGAAGAAGCAGGTAGTGAGCCAGTGCTCACAGTAAAACTTGTGATCTTCTACGTAAGGAAAAACGAGATGGCTAACGGCCAGCATCTGATCGAACGCTCCCTTTTCTTCATCAGTATTTAACAAGTCCCGATATTCCGTGATAATTCGCTCACGTTCAGAACGTAATTCTTCAGTTGGCCGTTTCAGGCTTACCCCTTTCTTGACCAGTTCAATATAGTGAGGCAGGGCAGAGAGTGGGACTGCCAGGTCATCATTCCAGCTGCGTTCAAAATGATAAAAGCCGTCACCGATGCTGATGTTAAACCAGGGATCCCTTGATTCTTCGAGCGCGTCGAGCCACTGTTTGCCGGCATCGCCCTTGGCTTCAACAGCAGGAAGGATGACATCCGGGTTGCCGTCTGAGGTGAACACATCCTCGATGCCCAGTTCTACTGCGAGTGTTGCCAGCTTCTTCAGTTCGTCATCGGGGCGAAACATCAGTACATCAATACCCGCCACCATACGCGCCACTGTCTGATCGGTAATTTCCGGAAAAGCCTGCTTGCAGAACTGGAAGAACACCACATAGGCACCATAGCCCAGCATCAGCATTTCGAAGTGGTGCTGCCACATGATGGAATATTTTTCGAGAACCTCATTGTAGCTTTCGCGCAGATAATGATTCTGGGCAATGCCTTTGGCTTCCTTGACTACAGCTTCGTCTTCAAATTCAGGCAACTCCGGTACTTTAATGGCATCCATTTCCTTGATGAGCTGGCCCATACGTTTTTCCCACTGGACATAGATCTCGTCCCAGTTTTCGTAATAGTGGCCGGCACGCTCCTGGAAAATGGCAAGGCGCTGCTGAATTTCTTCCGGGTCGGTGGCGGTATTGGCCGTGATGTAAATTCGGCCGTTGATGCAGCGGTAATCAATCCCCTTGCCTGTGGGAAAAGCGAAGACCCGGTTCACATAGGCGCCCATGGCATGATAGGCCGACTCTGCAGTGATCATGTCAAAAGCTGACATTGGCTCGGAAAAATGCATGGAATTATAGAACCAGAAGCGCTCGTCATCTTCAGGCTGTACCTTCGTGTAATAAGGATACATATCTGCCCAGTTTTCAGCGCCCGGGACACTTTCGATATCTGTGGGTGAGGGAAATGGGTTTTTCCTGTCGCTCATTGCTAAAACTCCGGAATCAGGAATAGTCGTCGACTATTTTTATTAACTATTGATTTAATGAGTACTGTATTCGTCCGGCACGTGTAATTCGCCGGGTCCCAATCATCGCCTTTCTGGTAAAAAAATGGAAGTCTCGTCGGGAGAAAATAGAACCGGGGGAAAAAGGACTTAAAAAGTTAGGCAGTGAATCAGCATAATTCAGCTTTGCGCTGTTTTCGGGCCACTATCGATGGGGGGGATCGCCGGCATCAGAAGAACCAGACTTATTGCTACTTCTGTAGATATCAAGAATATGATCAAAGGCTTCTTTCAAGGTGATTTCCCTGAAATCTGAAAATTCCCCGGCATCCATGAAAACTCCATGTTCTTCACAAATTTCATACTGAATATGGGCTTGTTTGGGGTCATTAACCGAAGCCATCGGTTTCATGCAACGCGGGCAATCGATATTGGTGATTTCGTTATAAATCTTGCCGATGTTCTCATCGCCATCATCAAGCGCAACGGAGGTCCATTCATCTTTTAGTTTTTCAGCTTCACCCAGGTCAAACCAGAGACCTGCACAGCGTTCACATTTATCAATGGCGACTTCACCGGATTGAGTGAGCACTTTGTGTTCCTGCATTTCAGCATGGCATTTCGGACAGCGCACGTCTACATTCCTCATATTAAATCAGTGTCAGAAGTTTATAGCGGCACAAGCAAGATTGCTAATTACAATTTCAGGACTGTTGGGGATAAAGATAATCCCTGGTAAGCGGCACCACACCATGTTTTTTAGCTAACTGGCATTGGAAAACCACAAGGTTGGCAAATTCAAAACTTATATCGCATATTGCCAGGTAAAATACCCACATGCGGTAAAACGCCTCATCTTTTGTCATTAGAATGTCTTCCCGGTGTGCGGCGAACCTGGTTAGCCATGCCCGTAAGGTCCAGGCGTAATGCATGCGCCAGACTTCCAGGTCGGTTAGCATCAGCCGACTCTTTTCGATACCAATGCTTGTTTCAGAAAGAGAAGGAATTCTGCCGTCAGGAAAAATATAGCGGTCTATCCAGGGGTTGGTTTCCAGGGGGACGGTTTTGTTGCCAATGGTGTGGATTAAGGCAACACCATCATCAGTGAGCATGTTATGAACATGACCAAAGTAATTAGGTAAATCGCGAATACCAACATGCTCCAGCATGCCAACACTGACAATGCGCTCATAGTGTTCGTGATGCTCACGATAGTCAGCCAGCTTAAAAGTGGCAAGGTCGTCTAAATTACGTTTTTTGGCTTCTTCCTGAGCAACACGCAACTGTTCGTTTGAAAGGGTAATGCCGGTGACCTGGACGCCATGATGTTTTGCCAGATGAAAAGCCAGACTGCCCCAGCCACAGCCAATGTCCAGAACTTTCATGCCCGGTTTCAGTAATAATTTACGTGCGATCAAGGCTGCCTTGTTTTGCTGGGCCTGTTCCAGGCTATCATTTTCATTTTTGAAATAGGCGCAGGAATAATACATTTCCTGATCGAGAAACATGCGAAAAATAGATTCTTCGGTATCATAGTGGTGAGCTATGTTGCGATAATTTCTGGTGACCTTGTTATATTGCTGGTACATCCTTATCAAAGGGGAGTACCACTTTTTAACGCCTTTGGGGGAAAAATTTGTGCGTAGCAGTCCCAACAAAATTCTCAGTTCCTGATCGCCGGTATCCCAGCCACCTTCCATATAGGTCTGGCCCAGTTCAAATTCCCAGTCGCGGGCAATGCGTTTGATGGCTTTTTCATCCCTGATATACCAGTGAGCTTCCTGCCCGCTATTGCCAAAATGATAAGTGCTCCCATCGGGTAAATATAAATGCAGAATGCCTTGAGTGACATTTTTTTTAAGAAGTTTCAGATACATCTATAGTTCCTCTTTATGCTTATTCAGCACTCTCCTTATTGGCCAGGTTAATTGAACTGAAGAATGCCGGTTTAGCACAAAATAAACCTGCCAAGGCGAAAAAAGCCTGGATTATATGGTTCATTTCAGCCTTCAGACTGGGAGCAGCTAATTCCTCTACGAAAGGCATACCTGCCCAGTAGGGAAGATAATATCCGGTTAACAGAACAAGGCATATCCACCAGGTAAGGGGTTGCCTGACTTTGTCACTGGCGAAAAACAAATACAGCACGATGAGGATTGTGGCGATATCACCAAATGCTTCACGTAAGGCGTGATACCAGGAATGAGCCTGGCCGCCACCGAAATTACTTTGCACCAGATAGGCAGGATCACCAATATGATTAAAAGTTGCTAACAGGCTTGTCAAACCATAAAGAAATCCAAAGACTAAAAGGGCTCTGGCAATATTTAATTGATTTATCATGAGTTTCACCTTTGTGTGGCTTGATCAGATGCTCCCAAGATAATGCGATGGGATTTGTTATAATTTTTCGCTCTGGCGATGATCTTTTTAAAGATTATCAGAAGCTTGTGATTATTTAAAATGTCCATGTCAATTTTTTTAAAAACAAGAGCTGATATATTGTCACCCATCTTTACTAATAGCATTACTCATATGGAAAAACTGATTAAACAACCTCTTTTGCATTTTATGCTTGCAGGTGCGCTGATTTTTGTTGTCTACCAGTTTGCCGAGCAGCCTGTTAGCCAGACAAATGTTTTTGAGAATGTCATCGAAGTTGACAGAACTGCACTGCTAAACTTTATGCAATACCGGGCGCAGGCATTTCAACCAGACCTGTTTAGTGAACAACTCAACGCCATGAGTGAGACCGAGCTGGATACCCTGATAGACGACTATGTCAGGGAAGAAGCGCTTTATCGGGAAGCACTGGTGATGGCGATGGATCAGGGTGATTATATTATTCGGCAACGAATGGTACAGAAAGTAGAGTTCCTGCTGGAAAATCTGGTGAATCAGGCGCTTGACCCTGAAGGCGAGGAAATTCTTGAGTTCTATTCCACCAGAATGAGCGATTATCAGGTGGATAGCGTCTATTCCTTCACCCATATTTTCTTTGATGGAGGAGAGCGGGGTTGGGAAAGCGCAGAGCGGGATGCAAATAATCTCAGGCGTAGCCCTGTTATTGAAGACATATCTTTTGATGATTCCTCGCAATACGGAGATCGTTATCCTTTTCTACAAAACTATGTAGAGCGAACCCGTGATTTTGTGGTGAACAATTTCACCGACGAGTTTGTCAATCAGCTTGATATTTTCGCTCCTTCAGATGAAATCTGGTACGGCCCGCTAGAATCTCGTTACGGATTTCACCTGGTGATGTTGCGTACGCGCAGCGAAGCTTTTATTCCAGAGTTAGACAGCATCAGGGACAGAATCATTGATGACTGGCGATATGAAACAATGCTGGAAAGCAGAAAGGAAGCAGAGGATCAGGTTATCAATGGCTATCAAGTCAGGCTGAATTTGCAGGTCGAGCAGTAGTTATGCTGAGGCAGTCTTGTCTACTTTTTATATTGGCGCTATTGACTCTATTGCCGCAATTTTCACAGGCCCATGATGCGCGTCCAGTGCTTGTTACTATTACAGAACAACTACCCGGGGCTTTCCAGTTTGTAGTGCGCGTGCCTGAGACGGTTGAAGGAAATAATCAGCCTGAGATAGTCTGGCCGCAGGAATGCACCATGCAAAATGCAGTATCAGGAATTGGCGCCAGTACTGGTTCTATTCGCTGTACCAGCAGTTTAAAAGGACAGTCACTTTCTCTGCAATATCCTTTTTATAATCCTTCTCTGGCAACGTTTTATCGATTGACCAGTTTTGAGGGAGAGTCGATGACATCCATGTTGTCACCGACACAATCACAATGGATTGTGCCGCAGGAGCCTTCGCGCAGTAATGTTGCTATCGAATACCTGACCCTTGGTATGGAACATATTATTGGTGGTCTGGATCACCTGTTATTTGTGCTGGGCCTGCTGGTGATTGCACGCACGCTAAAACGAATTTTGTGGACAGTCACCGGTTTTACACTTTCGCATTCAATCACTTTATCCCTGTCTGCACTGGGTTTTGTCACTATTCCCATTGTCCCGGTTGAAGCGGTAATTGCCCTGTCTATTGTCTTTCTCGCCTTTGAAATAAGCCGTCAAAATCATGACAGCCTTACCTACAGATATCCCCTGATCGTGTCGTTTGGATTTGGCTTGCTTCATGGCCTGGGTTTTGCCAACGCCCTGGGAGAAATTGGGCTGGTACAAAATGAAATTCTGCTGTCATTGCTATTTTTTAATCTGGGCGTGGAGTTTGGGCAGCTCGCTTTTATTCTCGCCGTGGTGGCAGCGTATTGGTGTCTTTGCCAGATCCTGCTTAAAGGGATTTCGAAAAATACCAGCCTGGAAAATGTCTGGTCTTCACGGCGACTGGATTTACCAGCCGCTTACCTTATTGGTGTGCCAGCGTCATACTGGTTAATTGATCGGGTAGTGCAATTTTTGTAAGCAGTGCCACACTCCACCTGAAGAATAACTTTCCCTGTGGCTGTAGCTGCGATTGCCAAAAAGTCAAAATGGTTTAAAACATGTTTTGTTGGTGACTATCTTCGTTTCATTCACGCCGGATATGCAAATTCCAGTCTTCAAGACTTTTCTCGCAAGTCGCTTTCTTCTATTATTGTGCCCTTACCTTACCAGTCTATCGATATTCCCTGCTGACGCAGTGGAGTGCCAAGGAATTGAATATCAAATCGTTTAAAAATAAAACTGCGTTTATAACAGGCGGTGGTTCCGGTGTCGGCCTGGGCATGGCCGGGGCTTTGGCAGAAAAAGGGATGAATCTGGCTCTTGCTGATATTGATGAGGCTAAACTGGAAGCGGCTAAAAAGACTCTGGCACAGTATGGTGTTCGGGTACACGGTTACACTCTGGACGTCACTGACAAAGAAGCAGTTTGTGAGGCAGTAAAACGCGTTGAAGAGACCTTTGGGGCTATCAATGTGGTGTGCGCCAATGCCGGCGTCAGCGGAAAAATGGGGCCTATTGAGGAGGCTGACGTTGCTGACTGGGATTGGGTAATTGATGTCAATTTAAAAGGGGTAGCCTATGTCGTACAGGCCTGCCTGCCTTACCTGCTGAAAAATCCACAAGATGCTCATATTGTCATTACCAGTTCCATAAGCGGATTACGGGTTTACCAGCCCAGTCGCGGACAGGCTATGTATAACACGACCAAGTTTGGCCTGGTCGGATTAGGTGAAGCGCTGCAAGTGGATATGGCGCCTCATGGTGTCGGTGTTTCGATACTTTGCCCCAGCATTGTCAATACAGAAATATCTCATTCAGGCTTATCCCGGCCGGAAAAATACGGGGGTGCCTTTAAAACCAGTGCCGATCATGAATTGGCAAACGCGGCATCTTCAGGCACTGAGCCCCTGCAATTTGGTCGCTGGGTGGTAAGAGCGATTGAGCAAAACCTGCTCCATGTGATTACTCATCCCAATGATCAGGCTTTGGTTGAAGAGCGTCACGAAAAAATAATAAATTCATTTAAAAATAGCAGGTTAATAACAGAGTAGAGGCAACTTTTTCTCCCTTTTTCTGTATTGTTTCAGGCAATTTACCCGCCTGAAGTATTTTGAGAAATTTTCACATAGCCAAATCTGTGAGCTAGATCAAATCATGTTTCTGGAATGCCCTCTAGGATAGACATCACTCAATCTAATTAAAGAAAAGGAAATGGATGATGTTAAATAATAAATTAGCAGGTCTCGTGCTTGGCATTTTACTTTTCAACCCACTTGCCGTGCTGGCAAAAGGGGCAGAATTTAAATTCGAAAGTTTTGTTATTGCCGTTTCCCAGTCAGATACCGATTTAGCCACAGTAGTGGTGTCACTGCATGGGGTAGATCTTCCGCTGATCGTTAACGGCGATACTGAAATCCGTTCTGGCGGTGATGAAATAGATATTGTTGATCTTTCTATTGATGACTTTGTGAAGGTGGACGCTTTTTTTTCTGCCGAGGGAATCGTCGCTGAAGAAATAGCCGTGCTTGATGAGCGCGGAGAGCAGTTCCGTTTGAGTGGTCGTTTAACCGGTAATACCGAGCTTGATGGCAATATTTTCCTGGAGTTGCTTGGTCTGGATGTAAAGGTTGATGACTTTGCCAACATTACCCGCCGCAATGTTGGTTCAGGTAATTCGGTGCCGGCATCAGATCTTGTTGCCGGGGACGAAGTGAATGTTCGAGGTACATTTGAAAATGGTGAATTACTGGCCACGCATATTCATGTTGGAAGCAGAGAGCAGGGTGGTATTGAACTGGAAGGCGAAGTCTCTGGTCTGACAGATAACAGTTTCAAATTAAATTTATCCAGTGGAGGTAAACTTGTTGTTGTCTTCGATGACAATACCGAGATTAGTGGTGAACTTGCTGATGGCAAACTCGTGGAGCTGGAAGGTCGCTTTGCTGAGAACCTGAGCATCCTGGCATTTGAGTTGGTGGTCGATGAAGACGGCGACGGCGATGCCGACGATGATAATCGCCGCAAGGGTCGTGGTCGTGGAAACGGTAATGGGAACGGTAATAGCGACAGTGATGATGACAGTGACAGTGATGATGGAGAGTTACTGGTGGTTAGTCGTGAAACCAGTCTGAAAGCTGAAGGTACTGAGCTTAGTGGTAAAGCCGAGATTAAATATCAGGAAGAAGGCAGCGAGATTGAACAGAAAGTGGAAGTGGAAATTGAAGATGCTTTAGCTGATACCGAGTATTCAATTGTGGTTTTCTTTGTCGGCAGTGATACGGGTACTGAGTTCGGCACTTTCATTACAGATGAATTTGGTTCAGCAAAAGCCGAGTTCAAAACGGATGCGGATGATGACGATGAACAGGATTTAATACCACTGCTCGCTGAAAGTAGCGATGTGAGAGATATTAGCGGAATACAAATTTTGCTGGAAGGTGAAGTTATTGTTGAAGGCGATTTTTAACAGTCGATTACCTGAAATCAGGTGTTGCGAAAAGGGCAGTCATGGAAACATGACTGCCCTTTTTCTTTTTCGGGTCAAAACCAGATAATTGATTTACCTGTCTAGTCCATCCAGTGCATTGGTCACCAGTGCAGTGAGGGTATTGTCATGGTGAAATCCCGCGGCTTCGGCTTTTGGCAGGATCAGGGGTGGATAGCTGCCAAAATTGTCTTCTACCCAGGCATCAGGTGCATAGGTGATTAGAGACTGGACATTGTGCTCAGGGAATTGTTCGTCAATCTGATTAACCAGTGCTTCGATTGACACATGCATGGCGGGCAATGTCCAGGTATGGCATTTTCCATTGCTGTCCGCATTTGAAATAGTTTCTGCATTCATTAAATTTTCGACCACACAGGTGACAGACATCAGCCAGGACTTTGCAACAGAAGAAACAGGGCAGATAAATGCTTGTCCACTACTTAAACATCTGATCAGGTCGCTGAAAAAAATAGACACTGCACCATTGGGTTCCGAAGGGCGGGCTACGATGCCGGGAAGTCGAAGCGAGCAACCCTTTATCCAACCACGCCTGATAAAATCTGCTACCAGTGTTTCACCAATCACTTTCTGTGAGCCGTAGCTCAGGTTAGGCGTGGGCAAGGTGTCGTCATTGACTTCTAAAGTGACTGGCTTGCCATAGACGGCTATAGAACTGGCAAAGATTAATGTAGGCACATTGCCTTGATCCTTTAATTTCTCCAGCAGAGCCATGGTGCCTTGAATATTAACGTTCACGCCAAGAGAGTAATTGGATTGTGCCAGTCCGCTGGGAACGCTGGCCAGATGAAAAACGCAGTCTGCTGGATATTTTTCCAATGCACTTGCGAGGATCTTGGGGTCGGCAAAACTACCGGGAATTTTTTTAATTAGAGGATGGTCCTTCACCAGCTCCAGTGACAGATCCAGTACTGTAATGCGCCTGACTCCCCGTGAGTCTGCTTCGTCTATAAGTTTTTTTACCAGATGCCTGCCAATAAAACCATTGGCGCCTGTTATAAGTATATGCATTTACGATTTCTCAATATCTTATTCAACATTGGCCTGTGCTGCGGCGATACGGGCAATAGGAATTCTGAACGGGCTGCAAGAGACATAATCCAGTCCTATTTCATGACAATATTTTACCGAACGCGGGTCGCCTCCGTGCTCACCGCAGATTCCGTATTTGATGCCTTTTTTCTTCCGACGTGAATCCTTGATTGCCATTTTCATTAGCTTGCCAATTGCCCGCTGGTCCAGTGACACAAAGGGATCTATTTCGATTAGCTTTTTGGTCAGGTAAGCCGGGATGAATTTTCCGGCATCATCTCTGGAAAACCCGTAAGTCATCTGGGTGAGATCATTGGTGCCAAAACTCATGAACTCCACATCCGTAGCCAGTCGATCAGCACCAAGGCAAGCTCTGGGCGTTTCCATCATGGTGCCAATCTTGTAACGTATGGACAGGCTTTTTTCTTTCATCACAGCCTGGATACCGCGGTCAATAATTTCACTGACCAGTCGAATCTCTCTTACATTCACTACCAATGGGATCATGATCTCCGGTAGTGGCTGACAGCCTTCTTCAGTGGCCTCTACTGCGGCACTGATTATGGCGCGTACCTGCATTTCGGTGATCTCGGGATGGACAACCGATAAGCGGCAACCGCGCAGCCCGAGCATGGGGTTCACTTCGGTTAAATCCTTGACTGCGTTTCTGATCAATGCCACCGGTTTTTTAATGTGTTCACTGAGTGTGGCGATGTCCTCTTCTGTATGAGGAAGGAATTCATGCAAGGGAGGATCGAGAAGGCGAATGGTGACTGGTTTGCCATCCATAATACGGAACAGGGCCAGAAAATCGTCATGCTGAAATTTTTCCAGCAGTGATAGATAGTTTTCTCGTTCTTCTTTTGTCTCAGAGAGGATCATGCCGCGCATGATGTCGATGCGATCTGATGCAAAAAACATATGTTCTGTTCTGCACAGGCCGATTCCTTCTGCACCCAGTTCCAAAGCCTTTGCGGCATCTTCAGGAGTGTCGGCATTGGCGCGCACCTGTAGTTTGCGATACTTGTCAGCCCAGGACAGCAGCATCTGAAAATCATCACTGGAACTGGCTACTATTTTCGGGATATCCCCCAGCATTACTTCACCCGCTAATCCGTCCAGGGTGATGATGTCGCCGCGCTTGATTACCTTGCCTGACTTGGTAGTTGCAGTTCCTGCGGCATAATCAATATTGAGATTATTGCAGCCGGTGATGGCACAAACACCCATGCCCCTGGCAACAACAGCGGCATGTGAAGTCATGCCTCCTAATTCAGTCAAAATACCTTTAGCGACTTTCATGCCATGAATGTCTTCCGCGGTCGTTTCACGTCTTACCAGAATGACTTGTTTTCCAGTGGCGGCGACTTCCACAGCCTCATCAGCGGAAAAGACCACAGCGCCGGTTGCTCCACCCGGGCTGGCCGGCAATCCTGATGCGACAATGTCTGTCTTCGCATCGGGATCAACCATGGGATGAAGAAAGG
>CAWUSW010000025.1:0-67745 GCA_963925675.1 uncultured Pseudomonadales bacterium | reverse complement strand
TCACAGTTATTTTTTCATCGCGACATATATTGAAGATCATATTAATCATCATGCCCAGGCTCTTTGGGGCTCTTAGAAAGAAGGATTAAAGAAAAAGGATAAAGGATAAAGGTGGGCTATTTCAGCTTCATTAATTCCTTTATCCTTTGATCCTTCCTTTGTTTTTTATCTCCAAAAAAAACAGGGATCATGTCCGTTTCAATGAAATCTTCATTGCTTCGCTGAAGTGTATTGCCTTTATCCTTTATCCTATTTCTTTCATCCTTTATCTTTTTTCACCATCTCTAAAAGTTAAGGCGACCCACCAAGCCCCTATGAATAATCTCTCCCTGACACTCGTTCAATCCAATCTGCAATGGCAGCAAGCCCATGCCAATCGAAAAATACTAGCAGAATTAATAGCGCAGTCAGTTGAAAAAACAGATCTGATTATCCTGCCGGAAATGTTCACCAGCGCCTTTTCTATGGGCCGCGGCACTATTGCCGAAGACTGGCCGGGCGAATCTATTGACTGGATGCAGGAGATTGCCGGGAACTATGATGCAGCCATCTGCGGCAGCATTGCCGTGAATGACAAGGACCAACGCTACAATCGCATGGTGTTTGTTACTCCCGATGGCAGCGTGCAGTTTTATGATAAACGCCATTTATTTCGCATGCTGGGTGAAGACCAGCGCTACTCATCCGGCAGCGAACGAATAATAATTCAATGGCGGGGCTGGCGAATTCTGCCCCTGGTTTGTTACGACCTACGCTTTCCGGTTTGGAGCCGCAACACATCAGATCTTGATTATGACCTGCTTTTATTTGTAGCCAACTGGCCAGCGGCAAGAAACCAACACTGGCAGTCCTTGCTGCAAGCTCGAGCTATAGAAAACCTGGCTTGTGTGGCAGGAGTCAATCGCATTGGCAGGGATGGCAATGAAATTGATTACATTGGTCACAGCATGACAATTGATGCTTCAGGAAAAATTTTGCTGGATGCAGGCGAAACAGCAGGCACTTATTCGGTGACTCTCGATAAGACCAAACTGGAACAGTATCGAAGCGCTTTTCCTGCGCATCTGGATGCGGATGAGTTTGAGTTGAAATAAGCTTTAAGTCTCAAGTTACAAGTCTCAAGGTACAAGGTACAAGTCTCAAGCAGGCGTCTTGCAGACGCCTTGCCGGATATCGCTGCGCTCTTCCGGCCTACATCCTTTCCACTTGTACCTTGTACCTTGAGACTTGTGACTGATTATTCTGTAGAATTCCTTCATGCCCTTACCCCGCGCTTACCTCATCGATTCCAGCATCTATATTTTCCGGGCATGGTTTGTCTATGATGATTCCATCACAGACAGCAAGGGCAACCCCAGCAATGCTGTGTTTGGTTTTGCAGACTTTCTTTATCAGCTCATCAGACAGAAAAAACCTGAGTTTATCGCCTGCGCTTTTGACTCATCCCAGACGGACTCTTATCGCAAGGGACTGTACCCCGAGTACAAAGCCAATCGCGACCCGGCACCAGAAGAATTAAAAGTTCAGTTCCAGCACTGCAGAGATTTTTGCCATGCCGTGGGAATTCCACATTTTGGCAGTGATCGTTATGAAGCTGATGACATTATTGGTTCCCTCGCACATCGTTTGCGTGAACAGGGAATGGCAGTCACCATCGTGAGCGCAGATAAAGACCTGACCCAATTGGTCCTTGGCGAAGAAGATGCCTGGTGGGATTTTGCCCGCGGCAATGTGCTTAATTCTCATGGCGTCAAAAAACAGTTCGGGGTAAGACCTGATCAAATTGCTGACATGCTGGCGCTAACAGGCGATAAAGTTGACAACATCCCCGGTATACCTGGAGTCGGCTATACCACGGCATCCCGAATCTTGCAGAAGTTTTCCTCGGTAGAAGATGTAATAGCAAACGTTGAACAAATTGCCGATATGAAATTCAGAGGCTCAACACGAGTCCAGGCACTGGTTAATGCACACAAGGAAATGCTGCCGCTGAATAAATTATTGACTACAATTGTTTGTGATATGGATTTCGATGAAGAGCCAGATCTATGCTGGAACGGCATCAACGAAGATGCCTTGAGAGAAATCAGTGATTTACTAGCGCTTAGTGACACCATGCATCAGCGCTGGCTGAACCTGGATTAGACCCATTGTCCACACCTGATCATCCTCTGAAGGACAAACTGCCTCTGCCCTTGTTGGCATCCATCTCCGCTCTGCCGCCCCTGGCAATTGATATGTACCTGCCGGCAATTCCAAGCATGGCAGAGAGTTTGAATACAGAAATCAGCACCATACAGAATTCACTCAGTATATTTCTGATCTCTTTCGCTTTCGGCATGCTGTTTTTTGGCCCCTTGTCTGATCGTTACGGCCGCAGACCGCTGGCACTATTTGGTTTGTCAGGCTTTGCTGCCACCTCACTGGTGCTTGCTCTGAGCCCTACACCGGGGATATTCCTGCTGTTTCGCTTCTTTCAGGGCTTACTTGGCAGTGCAGCGACCATTGTCATCCCCGCCATGATTCGGGATACCTTCGGCAAGGATACTGCCAAGGGCATGTCCACGGTGACCATGATCATGCTGACCGCCCCTTTGGTGGCGCCACTGCTGGGTTCAGCATTGCTCACTTTTAGTGACTGGCGCTCTATATTTTTTCTTCTCACCCTCTACTCTTTTATAGTTCTTGGCCTCACTTTCTGGAAGTTGCCAGAAACCCAGACGTTTCATGCCGAAAGTAAAAAACAGTCTTTCATGCAAAATTATATTTTTATTTTATCGACTCCAAAGATATATCCGACTCTGGCAACATTCCTGATGTCTTCACTGGCATTTTTTACCTATCTCACTTCGGCTCCTTTCGTATACATCACCTGGTTCGGAGTGTCAGAGCTTATGTTTGGCATGTTGTTTACCACCACAGCAGCCTCACTGATTCTCGCCAACTTAATTAATGTAAGACATGTGTCCCGACAGGGCTCCAGGCGCATGCTGCACAAGGGAATCGGGACAGCCTTTATATTTGCAATTATTCTTGTCGTGATAAGTTATTCAGACTTGTCCCTGTACTGGACTGCCGCATGCTACTTTATGATTATCGGCAGCCTGGGAATAGTATCGGTTAATGCAGAATCGTTGATTTTGATTGAATTCCCAAATCAGGCAAGCTCTGCCTCCGCCGTATCGCGTACCCTGCGTTTCAGCACTGGCGCCCTGGTAGGCCCACTGCTAGCCCTTATTTATACCGGCACGGCAATACCCGTTTCTTACCAGATTCTGGTGGCAATCTCTTTAGCTGTCCTGATACAGCTTATCTGGCACAGCAAACTTGAGTAATTCCCCAGCAAGAATCGTACCTATAACACATTGATTTAATGATCTATTTTTTCATGACTTTCATATATTGATGTTACCTGCCCGGACCAAGTACCTTTCAAATAACAGGAATAAGTCAGGCACTAGCGAGCCTCATAAAAATATTTATCAAACTAATGACCCTGGCACTGGTGCTGAGCTATGCCAGCCTGTTCATTATCAAAAAGCCGAATGGCACCCCGATAAAAACTCTCGACAAGCTGAGACCCGATTTTAATTTTTCTGGCCTGCGTGGTATTGCGCTGGATATCCTTTCTAATGATGACAATCGCTCTACAAGTATTTCCAACAGCGATTCAGCCCGTGCTTCCGGCATGGACATTGAAATCACCACGCAAGAAATTTATCGCATGCAGGATGAGCAGTGAAACTGGCATTACACTAATTCACCACCAGCAGGCGTGCAGACAGAAACCATGGATCTGCAGGCAACAACAGGGATGACTCTTTATAGGCAAGAACAAAACGAAAATGAGGAAGGCGGGAATAAAAGGACTGGTTCTGTCTCAGGCCAAAATGGCATGCAAAGCGCTGAAAGTGAATCCCCTTTAATTCCAGCTTGAATAAGACAAATGCAGAACAGCGCGCAGGAAGTGAGTCAACAGTTTCAGCAAAAGCTGAATGAACAACAACAAATCCTGGAAACCTTATAGGAAGCAAGGAAATTACCAAAAAAGTCTTATGCCGGTTTACCTGGCACCCGAATATCCAGCACCATATCAACAACCTCTTTTGGTGGTGCAGGCGTAAATCGGCATACTGCGATCGATACCGCAAAATTAATCAACATACCCAGAGTACCAATGCCTTCCGGTGAAATACCAAACCACCAGTTATCAGAAATATTGGCAGCAGGATTGATAAATTTAAAGTAGATAATGTAAGACGATGTAAATGCAATTCCTGAAATCATGCCGGCTATAGCACCTTCCTTATTCATGCGAATAGAAAATATTCCCAGCACAATAGCGGGAAAAAATGATGAGGCCGCGAGACCAAAGGCAAAAGCCACCACTTCTGCCACAAAGCCGGGGGGATTAATGCCGAAATACCCTGCCACACAAACCGCAAAGAAAATCGCAATACGAGCAAACAACAATTCCTGTTTTTCTGAAATATCAGGCATCAAATTTCGTTTTAGCAAATCGTGAGATATTGATGTTGAAATAACCAATAGCAATCCTGCTGCTGTAGATAAAGCCGCTGCAAGCCCGCCTGCTGCTACCAGTGCTATCACCCAATTGGGTAACTGGGCAATCTCGGGGTTTGCCAACACGATAATATCCCGATCCACAAACAACTCATTAATCTCAGGATCTGCCACATACTGAATTCTGCCATCGGCGTTTTTGTCATCGAACCGGATCAGGTTAGTGTTTTCCCATGTGGTGAACCAGCCCGGCATTTCTGAGTACACCGCGTTATTTACTGTATTGAGAAGATTGGTGCGAGCGAATGCGGCTATTGCAGGCGCAGTTGTGTACAAAATAGCAATAAAAAACAGGGCGTATCCCGCTGACTTACGTGCCGCCCTGACACTGGGGACAGTAAAAAAACGAATAATCACATGGGGCAAACCGGCTGTCCCCATAATAAGTGCTGCAGTGAAAAACAGCACATCCAAAGTGCTGCGTGACCCCTGGGTATAGGCAGCAAAACCCAACTGTTGATGCAAGCCATCCAGTCTGTCGAGCAGATAACCACCCCCGTAGGATTCATTAAGCTCAGAGCCAAATCCCAATTGCGGTATCACATTGCCGGTCATCAGAATTGAAATAAACACAGCTGGCACCATGTAGGCGAAAATCAGAACACAGTATTGAGCCACCTGTGTGTAGGTAATGCCTTTCATTCCACCAAGCACAGCGTAAAAGAAAACAATCCCCATTCCAATCAAAACACCCATATTGATATCTACTTCAAGGAAACGTGAAAACACCACGCCTACACCGCGCATCTGTCCTGCCACATAAGTGAAGGAAATAAAAATCGCGCAAAACACCGCTACCATGCGCGCAAACTGACTGTAATAACGATCACCAATAAAGTCCGGGATAGTAAACTTGCCAAAATCCCTCAGGTAAGGTGCTATTAACAAGGCCAGCAACACATAGCCACCGGTCCATCCCATCAGATAAACAGACCCGTCTCTGCCCATATAGGACACAATGCCTGCCATGGAAATAAAAGAGGCTGCAGACATCCAGTCGGCTGCAGTTGCCAGGCCATTTGCCAGGGGAGAAACATGGGCTCCGGCGATATAAAACTCCTTTGTAGAAGACGCACGAGACCAGACAGCAATGGCGATATAAACCAGAAAACTTATTCCTACGAACAGGTATGTCAGGGTCTGTAAACTCATAAGATTATTTCTTTAGTTTATTCATATCGGGATAGAGGGATTCGGGTAGTTTATTTATTCATTATTCCGGCTTTCTTCAGCAAGAATATCTTTTTCATCATGGTGATATTTGTGATCAAGCTTATCCATCATTTTAAGATAGACAAAGATAAGCACTACATAGACATATATAGAGCCCTGCTGTGCCATCCAGAAACCAAGTTTGAAGCCGCCAATGCGAATGACATCAAGTTGATCTACAAAAATCACAGACAACAAAAATGAAACCACAAACCAGATACTCAACAGGATTTTGAGGTTGCGAATATTTTCTTTCCAGTATCCGTTATCTTGTTCAGACATAGTGTTCCACTTTTAACTTTTAAAAATTCGCGCTTTCAAGCGCGAACTACGAAGCACCTTTTCTTCGGGACTAAAGTCCCTCCTGCATGGATTCGCTATCCCCTGTAGGAGCGGTTTCAACCGCGAAGAATACAGCCCCTTTCTTCGGGACTGAAGTCCCTCCTGCCTGAATTCGCTATCCCTTGTAGGACCGGTTTTAACCGCGAAGAACAAAGCCCCTTTCTTCGGGACTGAAGTCCCTCCTACAAATTTTCCAGATTCCTGTGAGAGCAGCTTAAGCCGCATGCTTGTATCTTGTATCTTGTATCTCGTATTTGTTTTCATTCTCCAAGCTTCCATCCCGAAGTTATCGGATAACGGCGATCCCTGCCAAAACCTTTTTTGCTGATTCTGACGCCAACGGGAGCCTGCCTGCGTTTGTATTCATTTAGGTCTACCAGCCTTAATACTCGCATAACCGTATCATGATCAAAACCTTTATCTATTATGGCATGGGCGCTCTGGTCACCCTCAATGTACAACTCAAGAATCTGGTCGAGTATTGCATAGGGTGGCAGGTTATCTTCATCAACCTGATCCGGTGCCAACTCTGCTGATGGCGGTCTTTCGATTACCCGCCAGGGGATCATTTCTTCAGAGCGATCACTGACCAGGTTATTTCTGAAGCGTGACAGGGCATACACAAGCATTTTGGGAACATCTTTCAAGACATCAAAGCCCCCTGCCATATCTCCGTACAAGGTCGAATACCCTACAGCCATTTCACTTTTGTTTCCGGTGGTAAGTACCATGTAACCTCTTTTATTGGAAATAGCCATTAACATGACACCACGGCATCTCGCCTGTAAGTTCTGCTCAGTCAAATCTACCGTGGTACCGGAAAACTCCTGTGCCAGGCTTGCCATAAAACCTTCATACACATTCTCTATTGGAATCACCTGGTAATTAACGCCAAAATTCCCGGCCTGTTGCTCGGCATCCTCAATACTCATACTTGAGGTATATTTAAACGGCATCATTACCGCATGAACTTTATCTTTGCCCAATGCATCAACTGCGATAGCCAAGGTCAGTGCAGAGTCGATGCCACCAGAAAGCCCCAGCACCACACCAGAAAATCCGTTTTTAACGACATAATCATGCAGGCCCAGAGTCAGTACCTTATAAATCAGCGCTTCATTTTCTTCTATCTCGCTTAACTCACCTTCCTCAATAGTTGCGCTGACGCCATCATATTCAACCTTGAGCATCGCCACACTTTCTTCGCAGGCCGGTGCCTGGGCTTTTATAGTCCCATCTCCATCAACAGCCATTGAACAACCATCAAACACCAACTCATCCTGCCCTCCCACCTGGTTGACATAAATTATTGGTAATGCAGCCTCTTCCTGTCTTGCATGAAGAGCAGAAAGCCGATCATTCATTTTGTCAGCATGAAAAGGAGAGCCATTTATATTAATCATCACTTTGGCACCGGCTGACTCTGCCTGACTCATGGAACCTGGCTCCCAAAGATCTTCACAAATACTGAAGCCTACCGGCACGCCCTTTATGTCAATAACACAGGGAGCAGTACCCGCAGCAAAATAACGCTTCTCATCAAACACCTGATAATTTGGCAGGCATTGCTTCCTGTACCTTGCAATTACTTTGCCGCGAAAGATGACACAGAGCATATTGTAGAGATGCCCCTGCTCTCTTCCCGGATAACCGATAACCAGATGGGTATCAAAATTCTTTGCCTTGATGGTGTTCAGGGCGTCTTCCACTCTGATATCCAGGCTTGCCCTGAGCAGAAGGTCTTCCGGAGGATAGGCCGTAATTACCAATTCAGGAAACACCACAATATCAGGCGCATGCTGTGCCAGTATTTCCTCAATAGTATTGATTACCAGCGCAGTATTTCCAGGAATATCACCCACGACCGGATTCACCTGCGCCATTGCTATATTCAAGCTCATGCTTTGTTCTTTAACACCGGGGTTTGACAAGCGGGTATCCTGTGAATCTGTTGATTAAAAAATGACGTTAACACTATTCATTAAGAGATTAGCAAACTGCTCCAAAAGTCATCATACATTGATGAGCATAACCCAGCACATATAGTAGTAGGAGTTTATGGATATTGTCATAC
Organism: uncultured Pseudomonadales bacterium; assembly: GCA_963925675.1. GTDB lineage: Bacteria > Pseudomonadota > Gammaproteobacteria > Pseudomonadales > Pseudohongiellaceae > Eutrophocola. The sequence goes on along the minus strand of CAWUSW010000025.1, from coordinate 59,533 downwards.
AGGTGCGGTATTGTCTGATACTGTGTACTTAATATAAAGATTTTTTATGGGCTTGATCAGACTCATTATTTTCGCTCTGGTAATCTGGATGTTGTGGCGTGTAGTCAAGAACTTTCAGACCAGTCAAAGCAAGAAAGGCAACAAAGAAAACACCAGAGGTGAAATAGAACAAAGTAACATGGTGCTTTGCCAGTTCTGCTCTGTGCATGTTCCTGAGCAGGATGCCGTCAGACATGAAACGCAATGGTTTTGCAGTGACAGGCATAAAGAAAAATACCTTGCTGGTGACCAATAACAAGGCCTTCAAATTCAACTTCCACCCTTTCAGGCTCTAGATTATTCAACCTTATGCCTTCACTAGAAAACTCTAACAACCTGAATCTGGAATATCTCACCCAGCAGCAAGACCAAAAAGTATTTAATGTTTACAACATCTATCGTCTGATGTTATCCCTGATCCTGTTGATAATTTTTTATTTCAGATCCTTAACGTCAACTCTGGGAATCATCAACCCCGATTTATTTGTGAAAGTAGTCGTCGTTTATCTGACGTTTAATATAGCGGTATTTTTCCGTGGCTTCCTGCCAAAAACCAAAACGGTGCTCACCGCACAATTTATCAGTGTAATTCTGGTAGATATACTTTTCCTGGTGCTCCTCAGCTACACATCTGGCGGCGTAAGCAGCGGTATGGCTAATCTGCTAATCGTACCGGTTGCTTCGGGAAGTTTATTATTTCGCTCCAGACTCAGTACTTTTTTTGCAGCAGTTGGCTCAATTCTGGTCATTTATAGTGAAGTCTATCTCTATCTGATTATTGATGAAGGCATCGTATATTTCATCCAGGCAGGACTGCTGGGCTTTTCCCTCTTCGTAGTATCAGGCTATTTGCAATATCTTGGTGGAAAAATAAGACAAAACAAAATCTTTGTTCAACAACAGGCTAAAAATATCCAGTCACTGCAGGAGATGAATGACCAGATAATTCAGCGCATGCATGCAGGTATAGTAGTTGTAAACCATGAAGGCATCATTCTAAATATCAATGACTCGGCAAAAAGGTTTTTAGCTGATTCAGAAAATCCGCAACAGCAAACCACAAAAATACCTGAAACATTATTCAAACAGTTACAGAATTGGCAACACGACAATCTTCTGAAAACCTATCAGTTCAAAGTGCAAAACACCAACTCGGAACTGCAAGCAACATTTGCCTATCTAACCCCAGGCAAGGACTCAAATATTCTCATTTTCCTTGAGGACTACACGGTTCTCACCAGTAAAGCACAGCAACTAAAACTTATCTCTCTGGGGCGTCTGACTGCCAGTATTGCCCATGAAGTGAGAAATCCCCTTGGCGCAATCAGCCATGCCAGCCAACTGCTTGGAGAATCAAATACCATCATCAAAAGTGACAAGCGACTTCTGGAGATCATTGACACACATGCGATGAGAGTTAATCACATCATCGAGAATATTCTAGGTCTCTCTCGAAACAAGAATAAATCTCCCGACATCATCAACCTGTATGGATGGCTAGAACAATTTATTGCCAAATTCTCCAATTCACAGGCTGAGCCTGTCACTATTGATTTCAATGTAGAGCCAAAAAATATCCAGGTACGTTTTGACCAGAGTCAACTGGAACAATTACTTACCAACCTTTGTGAGAACGGATTACGCTACAGCAGAAAATCTACTGGCAAGAATCATCTCAATATCTCGGCAAGATTGAATCCCGTCAATAAAAACACCATCATGGATATAATTGACGATGGCGAAGGAATCGCTGAAGAACACCTGATGCAGATGTTTGAGCCATTTTTCACCACTGAATCCAGTGGAACCGGGCTTGGTCTGTTTATTTGTAAGGAAATTTGCGAGTCTAACCAGGCGCAATTGTCATATCTGCGTGTTGATGGTAACAAAAGCTGTTTTCGTATTAATCTCCCTGCTTCTGAAAAATTTATAGTGTAAAAAATAGTTTGAAAATATGATGCAAAAAGTACTAATCATTGATGACGAACCTGATATTCGGGAATTATTGGAAATTACTCTTGGTCGAATGGAGCTGGCTTCTGCCTCTGCCAGCACACTTGCTGAAGCTCGAGAATTACTTGGTAGCGATGATTTCCATCTTTGCCTCACCGATATGCGCCTGCCGGACGGCAATGGAATCGATCTGGTAAAAGAAATTCAGATTAAATATCCACATATTCCAGTAGCCGTAATCACCGCACACGGTAATACTGAAACTGCGATTAATGCCCTTAAATCAGGTGCTTTTGATTTTGTATCCAAGCCAGTTGATATTAAAAAGTTACGTGTAATGGTCGGCAGTGCACTAAAGCTGAAACACGAATTGCCTGCCAAATCCAATGTAGACTTTGATTCCACCACTAAAATAGTGGGTGAGTCTTCCCAGATTAAAAAACTCAAAGAACAAATCATTAAACTGGCACGTAGTCAGGCACCGGTATTTATCAGCGGCGAATCAGGCAGTGGCAAGGAATTGGCGGCACGAGCCATCCATTTGAATGGCTCACGACGGGATAAAAAATTCGTGGCAATCAACTGTGGTGCCATTCCTTCCGAATTAATGGAAAGTGAATTCTTCGGACATAAAAAAGGCAGTTTTACCGGTGCATCAGCTGACAAAGTCGGTTTATTCCAGGCGGCAAATGGTGGCAGTCTTTTTCTCGATGAAATAGCCGACTTGCCCTTGCAAATGCAGGTTAAATTATTACGGGCAATACAGGAGAAGTCGGTTAGACCAGTGGGCTCTGAACAGGAAATAGGCGTTGATGTGAGAATAATCAGCGCCACTCACAAAAACCTCTCCGATGAGCTTGATAAAGGTAATTTACGGCAAGATCTGTATTACCGGATTAATGTCATTGAACTGCAAGTCCCCAGTTTGCGCGAAAGAAAAGATGACATCACGATGATAGCTGACCATATTCTGAAGAATTTCGCACTGGAGCATGGATTAAAGGCATTAACCCTCAGCGAGGATGCGCTGGATAAACTTCAGAATTACAACTTTCCGGGTAATGTCAGGGAACTGGAAAATGTACTGCATTACTCTCTGGCTCTGGCTGATAATGACCTCATTACCGCCAGTGATTTGCCGAATTTAGCTTCACACGGTGACGCTGAGGACGATATTGGCACTTTCCTGACCCAGGCATCAGATGACGTAGAATATGAAGATGGATTTTCACTGGAGGATCACCTGGAAGAAATTGAAAAGATCGCGATTAAAAAGGCATTGGAAGAAACACGCTGGAACAGAACCGCAGCCGCCAAAAAATTGGGGATGACTTTCCGTTCTTTTCGTTATCGACTGAAAAAGCTGGGACTTGATAATATTGATCAATGAGCGGGCTTCAAACACTCGATTTATTATTGAAAAACACTGGCAGTGTTTCCATGATTACTGTGCAATACTTATTAAACTGAAATCCAGAACTCTGACTATAGTCTGAGTTCTCTGGGCATGGAAAACACAATATTTTCCTCGACACCATCCATCTCAATGGAGGCTTTTGCTCCCATACTGACAAGTTTCTTAATCACTTCCTGTACCAGGATTTCAGGTGCTGAAGCCCCCGCAGTAAGACCTATTGAATGCTTACCCTGGAACCAGCTCTCCTTGATCTCCCCGGCATGATCAATCAAGTAGGCTTCACTGCCCATGCGCTCGGCCAGTTCTTTCAAACGATTTGAATTGGATGAGTTAGGAGAACCAACAACAAGCACCAGGTCATTTTCCAATGCCAGCTGTTTTACCGCATCCTGACGATTTTGCGTGGCGTAGCAAATATCTTTTTTACGGGGCCCCTGGATTTTAGGAAAGCGCTTACGCAGTGCATCAATAATCCGCGCAGTATCATCCATGGAAAGTGTCGTTTGTGTCACGAAGGCAAGATTATCTGTATCATGCACCTCCAGGGTTTGCACATCATCTTCTGACTCCACCAGAAAAATCCGTCCGCCATTACTGGTATCGTATTGGCCCATAGTGCCTTCCACCTCAGGATGAAAGGCATGCCCTATCAGAATACATTCCCTGCCCGCAGCACTATACTTGATGACTTCCAGATGAACTTTGGTGACCAGCGGACAGGTTGCATCAAAAACTTGCAATCCTAATTCTACTGCCTCGTCTTTTACCTGCTGCGAAACACCATGAGCACTGAAGATGACAATTGACGATTTTCCCTTGGCATCATTGGAAGGTACATCGGAAAGCTCATCGACAAAAATAGCACCACGCTTGCGCAGGGATTCAACCACCGTTTTGTTATGAACCACTTCATGTCGCACATAGATTGGTGGACCATAGATATCCAGAGCTCGATTAACAATGTCTATGGCGCGATCGACACCAGCACAAAATCCCCGAGGGTTAGCTAATTTTATTTGCAGGGCCATATTTGGTGAATTCATATTGTCATTGTGCTTAATTATCAAAACTTGTTTAGGTTCAGGATGACTCTGGTGTTACAGAATGTATTTTAACCTTGAACAGGATTTCCCTGTCAGCAAGGGGATGGTTGAAGTCAATTTCTACTCGTTCTGAGTTAAAACTTTTGATTATACCTGGCTGTTCACTACCACCAGCGTCGCTAAAATTTATCATCAGCCCCTTCTCCATCGCCAGATCTGCAGGAAATCGGTAGCGGGGAAAAGTCTGGATATTTTCCTCGCGCGCGTTGCCAAAAGCCTGGTCGGAAGGAATTGTCATGGATTTTTCCTCACCGGCTCGCATGCCGAATAATGCCAGTTCAAAACCAGGCATAAGATTGCCATCACCTATTGTAAATTCAACCGGCGCTTTGGAAAAATTACTGTCAATGATTTGCTCTTTATTGAGAGCCAGCTCAAAATTTAAAACCACTTTCTTGCCCGCGCTTATCTGGTCTTGTGCATAGTCCGTGAGCGCCACAGCTTCAGGAGAGGAAACCTGCTTAAGCGTGATGTCATTGAGTTCAATTTTGTCCATTTATAGTTAACCCGGTTTCAGGGGGCATTGCCAGCAACAGTGCCGCGCTTATAGTCAAAAAATATATCCAGAATCATCAAGCCAGCACCGACACTGATCGCCGCATCAGCAATATTAAAAATAGCAAAGCGCGCATTCATAAAATAAACACTTATAAAATCAATAACATATCCAGCCATCATTCTATCGTAGAGATTTCCCAATGCGCCGCCAAGAATAAGCGCCAAGGCCAGGCCTTGTATTTTTTGCGCTTTAGGCAAACGAATCAGCCAGACAATTATCAGAGCACTTACACCAATGGAGATCCCCGTTAACAGCCAGCGTTGCCAACCACCAGCATCATCAAGAAAGCTGAAAGACGCTCCTCTGTTGTATGCCAGCAATAAATCAAAGCCAGGGAAAACATTTACAGCCACACCTTCGGTCAGATTCGTATCACTCAGGTATTTAGACAAACGATCAAGAACCACAATCAGGCCGGAAATGCCAAATAGCCTGTAAATACTCCAGCGGCCTGCTGGCTCATCATTTTTTTCTTTATCTTTATCCATATCTTGTTTACAGGCTTTGTAAGGTTTTCCTTGCCTGCTCTATATCAATATTCATTTGTGTTTTTAAGGCATCCAGATCGGGAAAGGCGATTTCATCCCGAAGTTTGTTAATAAAGGAAACCACCAGATGCTCCCCATATATATCTTCGTCAAAATCAAAGATATGGACTTCCAGTTTTGGCGTTTCACTGTTTTCAACCGTAGGGTTAAAACCGACACTGGCCACGCCAGGTAAAATCTGGCCTTTATGCTCCACGAGTACACTGAAAATACCCTGTAAAGGTAAACTATTGACGCTCAATGCAATATTCGCAGTAGGTGTGCCTAGTTCACGTCCGAGTTTTTTCCCTTCTTCTACAAGGCCAGCGATGCTGTAGTATCTGCCAAGCAGAGAGCGCACTTTTTCACATTCTCCCTGTTCCAGAAAGCTCTTTACCAGTGTACTGCTAACCCGATGTCCTTCCTGTTTAAAAGGAATTTCACGAATTACTTCAAATCCGTATTCACTGCCTTTTTCCTTGAGCATTCGAAAATCCCCTTTACGGTTTTTCCCGAAACGAAAATCATCACCAACAATCAAGGCACTCACCCGTAAGCCTTCCACAAGATACTGAAGAATAAAGTCTTTCGCGCTGAGCTCGCAAAGAGCCTTGTCAAAAGTCATCATGTAAACAGCGTCGACTCCATAGGCGAGCAAGTAATCCACTTTGTCTTGAAACTGCGTTAGCCGAGGCGCGGCCTTACCGCCAGAGAAGAATTCTTCAGGATGGGGTTCACTGAGGATGACTACTGCAGGCAGCCCCTTGTCTTTTGCTGTGCGACATAAAGTAGCCAGCACATGCTGGTGACCTGAATGGAGCCCATCGTATTTGCCAATTGTAGCAACACAGCCCTCATGGACTGCCTGGAAAGACGGGAAATCTGAATATACGCTCATCGAATCTGCTTGTTTTGGATTAGCCGGCTATTATATGTCAGCGAGCGTGGGGGATACATCATCAACTGCTACTACGCCAATTAAGGTAAGTCTAAGCTAGTAATCAGGCACTATGCCTGAAATGGGAAGGTCGCACGCCGCACAGTAATAATGTCAGTGAATAACTGCAAACTCCTGCAATACACAGTATTCCCAAATTAAGTACACGAGACCAGGTATCTGCTGCAAACCAAAATTCAGGACTACTGTCTGAGAGGAAGAAATTCAGCACCAATACCATCACCAGATTGGCAACCGCCGCCTGGAACAGATAAATAATCCAGTGTTCGCGGAAGCGAAAAACCTGTGTCTTTAATAGTCCATAGAGCAGTAAACCGCCATTCACAAAAGCCGATATTGAGGTGGCCAGTGCCAGACCGACGTGAGCCAGCGGAATAATTAACAACAGGTTAAAGACCATATTACTGACCATGGAAATCACCGCATAACGCACTGGCGTGCGCGTATCCTGTCGGGAGAAATAGGCAGTAGCGAGTACCTTAATGCTCATAAAGCCCAGCAAACCGACTGCATAAGCTTTCAGACTCATTGCTGTGGGGGCCACCGAAGCAATCCCAAAAGCACCGCGCTGGTAAATAGTGACAATCAGGGGCTCTGCCAGAACTATTAAGGCCAAGGTCGCGGGCAAACCCAGTAATAATATTGTGCGCAGGCTCCAGTCCAGCGTTTCCTGGAACTTTTCCGTATCGGCGGCGGCATGAATTCTGGACAGTGTAGGCAGAATCACCGTTGCAATCGCAATCGCAAAAATACCCAAAGGTAACTCCATCAGGCGGTCTGAGTAATACAGCCAACTCACAGCGCCGTCCCCTTCCAGAGCCGTAGCCAGAATAGTATCCAGCATCAAATTAATCTGTCCCACAGAGACGCTGAACATCACTGGTATCATAAGGGAAATCACTTGGCTTACCCCCTCATGCCTGGGACTGATTTTCGGGCTCGGCATCAGTTTCAGGTGATGCAGAAATGGCAGCTGAAACATCAACTGGATCATTCCTGCCATCAGGACACCCCAGGCCAGAGCCAGAATGGGCTCGGCCATGTACGGGCTTAAAAACAAGGCACAGCTGATCAGGGAAATATTCAGGAATATGGGTGTCATCGCCGGAACGGCAAAACGGCCATAGGAATTCAGGATAGAACCGGCAAATCCTGTCAATGAAATTAGTAATATATAAGGAAAGGTAATGCGCAACATATCTATTAGCAGCGCAAATTTATCCGGCGAATCCCGATAACCAAAGGCGAATATTCCAGCAACCACCGGGGCAGCGACAATACCTATTAACGCCACCACCACAAGAATCAGGGATAATCGGCCAGACACATGGTCAACCAGTGCCTTGACCTCGGCAAAAGAGTGCTTTTTTCTATATTCAGAAAGAACAGGAACAAAAGCCTGTGAAAATGCGCCTTCCGCAAATAAACGGCGCAGAAAATTAGGGATTTTGAAGGCGACAAAAAATGCATCCGCTGCCGGCCCGTCGCCAAAAACAGCGGCAAACACTATTTCCCGAGCCAGCCCAAGTATTCGTGAAATAAAGGTCATCATGGCGACAACCAGGCTGGACTTCGCTACTCCTGTCTCTTCCGGCCTATTTTCGGCTGCCTGCACGCTGTTTGATTCTCCGGGTATACACCTGAATCGGCATCTTAACACAGCATTAGTTACTCAATACTATGGTCTGGGAGTTGACAAATAACCTTTAAAACTGCATGATTCGCGTCTTTTTTCAGTAAGCAAAATTAATCCAGCCAGACTAAACTCTGGGCAAAACAGAATTAAAAGATAAGGAGCCCCCTTTGGCTAATTCTCCACAAGCTCGCAAACGGGCAAGACAGTCAGAAAATAGACGCAAGCAAAACGCAAGCGCACGTTCCATGGTGCGTACTTATATCAAGAAAGTGACTGCCGCCATTGAAAGCAAAGACTACGAACAGGCCACTTCTGCATACAATAATGCCGTTCCTGTCATAGATCGTTTGGCAGACAAGGGAATTATTCATGCCAATAAGGCTTCCCGACATAAAAGTCGAATGAATACTGCAATCAAAGCCCTTAAAGCTTGATGGTAAAGTAGTATCTTATTGATTTTATTAAAAAACCGGCACATGCCGGTTTTTTAACGCCTGCTGAACAAGCACTGTTAAATAAATGCAAAGCCGGCAAACCTTCGGTTATAATCCAGACATCTGGTTTAGCTATATATATATATATTAGCAATGGTTCGCCTTACCAGTCATAACTAGGGGAAGTTTGTATGAAATTAATAAAAACATTTAGTCTGCTTGCCAGTTTAATCCTGATTCCTTCAGCGTTTGCCCATCATTCATTCCAGGCCACTTACGACATGGACTCAATGATAGAAATTAAAGGCAAACTAATGCAGATGAATTTCCGTAATCCCCATGCCTCTATTATGGTCATGGCACCGGATGAAGATGGCAATATGCAGCGCTGGGGTGTTGAATGGGGTGGTGCTACCTTGCTGATGCGTCAGGGCTTAACCAGAACATCTTTTAAGCCTGGCGATGAAGTGATCATTACCGGGCAACCCTCGAGAGACAGAACCGATTTCCGCATGAGAATGGAGAGCATTCTCAGACCTGCAGATGGCTTTGGCTGGGGCTTTGATGAAGACCAGACCTTCGATTAATAGTCAGTGTTAGTAGCCGCTACTGCGCTATCTGATCCCTAAAAGAGTGAAAAAGAAAAGGCCGCATTAGCGGCCTTTTTTATGTGTCAGTAAATCCTGCTACTAAAGTCTACTTAACTACGCACTCACTTGGATTCCATTTACTATCATCAGGCTCTCGCTTGAAATTCGTGCTAGTAGTATACAACTGCGTCAGATGGGCGGGATCCTCCAGCACAGAGAACACTGCCAGATATTCAGTACCATCTCCCCCTACCAACAGCTCGTAATGCTCGGTCAGAACAGCATTAGTGCCATAGGGCACACCGTTTCGACGTAAGTACCCAGGTGACATCTGTGTTGTTAGTGCGGCAATTGATCCACCAACTACCGGCCCACCAAAAGCACCTGCCCTTTCCAGATCCCAGCTGGCATGGCTAACCCCTTGAAGACTACCCGCGCCAACATTGTCCTGAGCATCACCGAATTTCAGCAAACGGGTCTGCATGCCGGCATCGGTATCGATACGCAAAACATTGCCATCGCTCCAGCTAATATTCAAGCGTGTAGGGATACGCATCAGGCCACCAGCGCCATAGGCTTTGCAGGTATTCCCTGAAGCAATATCAGCCTCAGGATCCCAGGCATCAGCTACTTCCCTGCCATGTGCTGTCAATCCTATGCCTTCGTAGTCACCAGCTTCAGCAACAACCATTCTGAAACGCCAGTCCTCTGTGACTAAAGCTACCCAGTTGCCGCTTATGTCAAAAGCTGACTGCTCTTGTGCAGATTGCTGTGGTCGACCTGGTTGTGCAAATAAGGTTGATGTTGTGGCCATAGACGTCAGCAACACCAGAGTCGACAATATTGCTTTGATAATAGTTGTTTTCATGTGTCGCTCCTTAATCTGCCAGTGTCATGTAGGCTGCTGTGACAAAATTCTCGGTAGAGAAAATTCCCTGGCCTGCCCAGCGTGGGTCATAGTCCCGGGTTGGCTTGGCTGCCAGAACTTCCTCCAGGCTCATGCCCCGATCTTTCATATCTCTTATACGGTCCCTGACAATGGTCAGCATTTCCCGCCAGTTGATAACATCACCAATATCACTAAGCCTGCCGTGACCCGGGATTACCAGAGTGCCACCATCCTGGCCATACTCGGGAATAATCAGATCAATAATGGCATTGGACGCATCAATAAAGCCCTGCAAGGTACCGCCAGAAGACATATCAATAAAAGGATAAAAGCTGGTGATATACGCATCACCAGTGGTGATTACATCTGATTTGCGGAAAAAGATGATACTGTCGCCATTGGTGTGGGCATTGGGTTGATGGATAATCCGCACCCCCTCACCATTGAAAAAGATATCTTTCTTATCACTGAAGTAGGTCAAGGTTGGCCACAATTCCGTGGACACATTCTCGTCAGAAGCCAGATTCAATAACACGTTTTCGTGAGCCAGGATGGTCGCCCCTTGACCGGCAGTTGACAAGGCTGCGCCAACATTTCCGCCACTCAGGGTAAATCCGGCATTCTTTATATTTTCATTACCACCAACATGATCTCCATGATGATGTGTATTGATAATGTAGCGCAAGGGTTTGTCCGACAACTCGCCGATCTTGGCCAGGATTTTATCGGACAACTCGGCATACTGGGTATCAATCACCAACACCCCCTCCGCGCCGGTCTGCACCGTGATATTGCCACCGGAGCCTACCAGCATATAAATATTGTCACGCACTTTTAAGGCCTGAATTTCAACGTCATCGAAATTTTGCTGAGCCATGACAAGAGGGCTTGCCAGTAAAATTACCAGCACTATAAATTGCTTAATCATATTATTCTTCATTGCTTTACTCCTGACCTGCCGCTAATTCACTGGGTCTGGGTAATTCTCGCAAACGCTCCATATATTCGGGATACATGGTATTCGCTCCGCCCATAGCACCTTCCAGGGGAATATCATGGCGTTCGGAATAAATCAGCATATCAGTATTGGTTCCCGGCAAATGATGGGGAATATAGCCAGGTTCTCTCACCATTTCGATGACCGGGTCACAAGGATAATTACCAATCTGGTTGTCGATGGAATAAATATAATCCCGGTTCCTGATGAAAGGCTCATCCAGATAGACAGGATCATCAATAATCACTGTCCAGGTCAGAAGATCGTCGTGTCGAATAAAATATTCAGTAACTGTGGCCTGATCACTGCGAGTAACGCCGTTGCGTCGCAGCCAGCCTTCCTTGAGATGAGTTGTTTTAACTTTTAGCTGGTGCCCTACCCATTCGCCGGTAGAAAAGCCCATAGAGGTGTGTTGTGCATACTCCGGCGGATGCTCACGGCCATCCATCCATATGGTACGCCGGGTTTGCCAGGCAAAATGCTGTACTCGTATGGCGATCAGCTCTTCAGAAATTGGCTCACGCTCTTCCCAAATCCGGATATTGGCGAAGCTGCTGGCATAATCTGAAGGATGAACACGACACTGGTATTCGGGAAGGGCTATCAGTGATGCGCTCCAGCTCTGTGCCCGCAATCTGTCAGCATCATTAATAGGAAGCCCTGCATAGTCGCCAAGCTCTGGACCTGGCAAGCGGTCAGGAAAATCTTCACTGTAATTTCCTACCCACACGCCTGAAAAGTTTTTTTCAGCAGCAGCAGAAAAACTGGCCATGGAAAATATAAGTAATAATGAAATCCGGCAATAGATTCTGCCCATGAACTCCCCCAAAGGATGTTAAATCTGACTGTTAATACTTAGAATTAAAACCCAGCTAACATAACGATGACGGGGTATTCTGTCAAATACTATGACCTCTTTAAAAGGGTGTGATTTTTTATTGTCAGACTTTATTCAGGAAAGCGCTTATCTCTCAAATTTCTGTGTTTAGCCTCTACTCTTTAAGGTATTTCACTTTCTTTGTTTGAGTAATCTTTCTGTTACTTCTTTTGCATGCCCAAAAGAAGTAACCAAGAAAAAGGCACCCGACGTGTCCTGGCCTGCGGCTCCCTTCGTCCCCATACCATTGCGACGGGTCGCCGAGACAAGACGTCCCTGTCTTGACTCGGCTCAACTGGCCGTCCATGGCCAATAGTATGGCACCTCAGCAGGCCACACGGGAAGTCCACGTCGATCTGCTTTTTCCAAAATATTCTATTCTTGATACTTCGACTGGATTCAGACCAAGGCGGGGGCCCCGGAAAAATCCGCGGAGTGAGGGAAGCAGCAGGCCTGGCGACCGGGGTGAGCTTTCTTTGGTTACTTTCTTTGCACAGTCAAAGAAAGTGACAAGAAGTATAGATAAAGAAAAAAACAAAGAGAAAAGGAGAACCTTAATTAATCAGAAATAAAAAATCGGCGACAGCTACAACAACACCAGATTATCCCGATGAATAATTTCATGATCGCCTTCATAACCTAGCAGTGAAAAAATCTCTTCGCTGGAATGGCCAACAATCTTTTCAGCTTCATCAGAATTATAATTCACCAGGCCGCGGGCAATGGGATTGCCTTGTTCATCAACACAGCTGACAACTTCTCCGCGCTGGAATTTTCCGGAACTGGCTTTAATACCAACAGGCAGAAGGCTTTTTCCGGATTCCTTAAGCATCCTGACGGCACCGGCATCCAGCTCAAAAACCCCTTTCACTTTTAAATGACTTGCCAGCCACTGCTTACGTGCCGCGAGAGGCTCGCTATCAGGCCTGAGCAGGGTGCCCACATTTTCCCCTGCCTTGAGTTTTTCCAGGACTGAATCCTGCCGGCCATTGACAATGCAGGTGAGTGTGCCAGATCGAGCAGCAAGGCGCGCCGCCTTGATCTTGGTCAGCATACCGCCACGGCCAAGATCGCCATGACCAGTACCGGCAAAATCAAATAATTGATCATTGTTACTTTGGGCTTCGCTCACCAGTTTTGCATCAGGATTATTGCGTGGATCGCTTTCATATAATCCATCCTGATCGGTGAGAATCACCATGGCATCGGCATTAATCAGATTGGCAACAAGCCCTGCAAGAGTGTCGTTGTCGCCGAAACAAATTTCATCGGTGACTACCGTATCATTTTCATTGACCACCGGCACCACGCCGAGGTTCAGCAGTGTCTTTAATGTCGAGCGAGCATTCAGATAACGCTTTCTGTTGGACAAATCGTCATGGGTGAGCAGTACCTGCGCAGTATGCAGTCCGAACTTCTGAAACTCGGATTCATAGGCCTGGATAAGACCCATCTGCCCTACAGCGGCGGCAGCTTGCTGTTCATGGATGGCGCTGGGTCTCCCTTTCAGGCCCAGACGTAGCACCCCTTCTGCAACAGCGCCAGATGACACCAATACAATGGAAAGGCCCTCTTCCCGGAAACGGGCAATCTGTGCTACCCATCCAGCCATGCTCTCCCTGTTCAGGCCCTTACCGTCATCAGTGAGCAGGGAACTGCCAATCTTCACGACCCAGGTTCTGGCTTTTGTCAGTGATTCGCGCTTACTCACATTCAGTCCCGTACATATTCCACTTCAACATCATGATCGTCATCCAGCTCATCATCATCGTGATGATCCTGTTTGTCCTTCCAGCTAATTTTAGCAGCCTCAATACTCTGTCTGATTTCATAGGCCATTTTTTGGTCCTGTTCCAACTGCTGCTGACGATATTCCTCATCGTCATCAAGCCTCAGATCTGCGTCATTAATACTTTGCATCAAGGCCTCGGCCAGCTCCTTCGTACCCTGTCCTGTTACCGCTGATATTTTGTAAACAGGGCCCTGCCAGCCCAGTTTTTCTACTATAGCGTCACAGACAGCATCGGCCTCATCTTTTGGTAACAGGTCATTCTTGTTGAGCACCAGCCAGCGCTCTTTTTCTGAAAGTGCCGTACTGAAATTTTCCAATTCCCTGATAATAGCAATTGCTGCATCTGCAGGATCAGCGCTATCAAGAGGCGCAATATCCACAAGATGCAAGAGCACTCTGGTACGTGCCAAATGTTTCAGAAAGCGTATTCCCAGTCCAGCGCCTTCTGAAGCACCTTCAATCAGTCCCGGTATGTCAGCCATCACAAAACTATTATCTTCACCTGCGCGCACAACGCCCAGATTGGGAATCAAGGTTGTAAACGGGTAATCCGCAACCTTGGGGGTGGCTGATGATACCGCACGAATCAGTGTCGATTTACCGGCATTGGGAAGACCCAGCAGCCCAACATCAGCAACCACTTTCATTTGCAGTAGCAGCTTTCTGGACTCACCTGGTGTGCCATTGGTCGTTTGCCGTGGCGCGCGGTTGGTGCTTGTTTTAAATCGGGTATTGCCCTGCCCGTGCTTGCCACCCCGGGCCACCAGCAAACGCTCACCGGGTTTGAGCAAATCGCCAAGCAATTCATCTGTTTCAACCGCATAGATACTTGTGCCTACCGGTACGCGCACTTCAAGGTCATCACCACTGGCGCCGGTACATTGCCTGCCACGACCCTGCTGCCCTGACTTGGCTCTGTAACGGGGCTGAAAGCGGAAATCCACCAGAGTATTGAGTGATTCATCTGTGACCAGATAAATACTGCCCCCATCGCCGCCGTCGCCGCCATCGGGCCCACCCTTTTCTATGAATTTTTCCCGAAGAAAACTCATGCAGCCGTTGCCGCCTTTGCCGGCCTCAACCTGAATTTCTGCTTCATCCACAAATTTCATAATTTTTCCTGAAAACTCGTCTTGAAATAGCCCGATTTACGGTAAAAAAAAACCCTGTCAGAGACAGGGCTTTTTCACATTCAAACTGAACCTGGTAAAAATCAGGCAGTAGCCGTCTCAATATTAACAAAACGACGGTTTTTCGGGCCTTTGACCTGAAATTTAACAACACCATCAGCTTTGGCAAACAGCGTGTGATCTTTTCCACAACCGACATTTGTTCCGGGATGGAAGTGTGTACCACGCTGGCGCACAATTATATTACCTGCAAGAACCTGTTCACCACCATAACGTTTCACACCAAGTCGCTTGGAATTAGAATCTCTACCGTTATTAGTACTACCACCTGCTTTCTTATGAGCCATGCTGCACTCCCTTTAAATCTGTTTATCGTTCAATGCGTAATTCAGCTTTTTAACTATAGAGTTTGTTCTATATAGTTCAATAGTTCGCTGGCTTAGTCTTCTTTCTTTGCAGCTACTTTAGCTTTAGCTTTGGCTTTGGCTTTAGGAGCAGCCTTCTTGGCTGGAGCTTCCTTTTCAGGAGCTGCTTCCTTTTCAGGCGCAGCCTTTGCTTTGGTGCCAGTAGAAATTTCAGTGATTTTCACTTCAGTGAACCATTGACGATGACCCATCTGCTTTTTGTAATGCTTGCGACGGTGAAATTTGATGATTTTCACTTTGTCACCGCGGCCATGACTGATTACTTCAGCAGTCACATTACCTTCGACATAGGGAGTGCCAATTTTAACATCAGCGCCTTCACCAACCATTAGCACCTTGTCAAAATCAATTTTGTCGCCAGTGCTGGCTTCGATTTTTTCAAGTTTAAGCACTTCACCTTCGCTCACCCGGTGCTGCTTGCCGCCACTTTCAATTACCGCGTACATATCTTTCTCCAATAGCTTAAGTGCTATTTAAGGATTGTTATTCTAATTGACCAACCTGTGTTGTATTAAAACACCCGATTTTATCTAGCCTGCACACACTTCTAGTGGATGCTATCCTGCAACTATGCTGCAACTATCCTGAAGCCATCTTCTGTATTCCAGATAGCAACCTGACGGTAAAGAGTGCTTAATATGAGCCTTGGATAAGGGCTGGTCTTTACGAGGGCCGGAATTGTACGGGAACAACCCTGCTTTCGCAACAAAATCAGGGCTTTTTTTGCCCATACTGGCAGGGCTTGATCTGTATCACTGGGACTTCCCGAAAAGCCCGTAATCCTTGACTTTACTCTGCACCAAAACTAGCATTCCATTCTCTTTTCCAGAGCAGACTATGGTTTCACGAATTCAACAGATCGTGGCTGAAGATTTTGCCGCGCTAAACCAGACAGTCGTTGCGCAGCTTCATTCTGAAGTCCCCCTCATCGAAAGTATCGGGCATTACATTATTGAGGCCGGAGGCAAGCGTATGCGTCCGGTTTTGGTATTGCTGTGCAGCCAGAATCTGGGCTATGAAGGCAAGGATCATATACAACTGGCCACTGTCATAGAATTTCTGCATACCGCGACTTTACTGCACGACGACGTCGTAGATATGTCAGAAATGCGCAGGGGACGACCTACTGCCAATACCCGTTGGGATAACCCTTCCAGTGTGCTTGTTGGAGATTTCATCTACTCCCGTGCATTTGAATTGCTGGTGAATATCGGCGACATGCAAATCATGGATGTAATGGCCAGCACTACCAATAAAATTTCAGAAGGTGAGGTACTGCAACTCGTCAATCAGCATAATCCGCAAGCCACAGAAGCCGATTACCTCAAGGTAATTCATAATAAAACGGCCATTCTTTTTGCCGCCGCCTGCAAATCTGCCGGCATTCTGGCGGGTGCCGACAACACCATTTGTGAAAATCTTCATGAATTTGGTCTGCAGGTAGGCATTGCCTTCCAGCTGGTCGATGATGTGCTGGATTATTCGGGTTCCAGTGAAACCATGGGGAAAAATATCGGCGATGACCTCGCTGAAGGCAAACCGACCCTGCCACTGATCTATGCCATGAAAAATTCTACTGACAGTGAAAAGACCTTGATTGAAAACGCCATCAAAACAGGCGGCAAGGATCAACTGGATGCGATCATTGCCACAGTGGTGCAATCAGGCGCTCTGGATTACACCCGGGAAAAAGCACGTAAAGCCATTGAGAGTGCACTCAACTGCCTTGATTGCCTGCCCGACAACGAATTTCGAACTGGACTGGAACAGGTCGCCGAGGCAGCGCTGAACCGGGAAAGTTGATCCTGAAAAAGCGCAGCCATAAATAGCAACAAGACAGCACTTTATAAAGTAACTCACTAAGCGCTTATATCTACATCATCACCGCTTTGGATATTGCCACTGCGCAGTACCTTACAGACAACACCACCGCGCCATCCTTGCAGTAATGCCTCATAGAGTTCAGGTTCTCGGCTTTTCAGTTCCAGACCAGGATCCAGTTCACGGGTAATTTCAAATTGAGCCTCACCGATGCAGATTGTTTTCCCCAGGTCAGCAGGTAAAAACTCGAAGCCTTTGATCAACAGATTTGATCCATTAGCCAGCCAGGTAAGCTCTGTACCAATTTCATGACATACTTTTACCCAGGACTCCTTACTCAACACGCTAACTTCCCCTGCCACAATAGTGGTCCTGTAGTCTCCCTGCAGCCCTTCTGTCACAGTTACCTCTCCTGAGAACAACTCCTCCCCGGTGTGATCATCATTTTTTCTTCTGGCGATACTCTGTAATTTGATATTCATATGCAGATTATTCCCGCTTAATTTCCTGGATTATCAGCATGCTGCCCAAGGTACATAGTCAGCCTTTAAGTTATTGCTGATATTTTGCAATAAGTTTGGACAATCCATCCTGTCCACCCTATCTTGTCTCTCTCCCTTACTATGATTTTCAAGTTCATTAATGTTAACCAAGTATTAAGACTTTAATACGCCTAATTCTGTTATCCAATTCAAAATCATGACAAAAAAACTGCTAATAATCATCCCATGTGCCTTGCTTGTCTTTGCCGGTGCTGTTTATGCATTTGCCAACTACAAGGTAAAGACGGTGGTGGATACAAGAATTACGGAAATGATTGAAAACGGCGATTACCTTGCGCTGGAATATGCCTCTGTTGGCATAAAGCTAAATGGAGATATTGTCATGAACAATCTCCATGTTACCGACCTTAATCGTAATGAATATACTTTGCTGGACATCCGCATTTCAGATTATGATTATTTCAACCCTGTTCCCGGTCACTTAAACTTAAGTGTCAGGGGCTTGCGATTTCCCGCTGATCTTCCCTTCTTTACTAACTCATCAGGTAATTCGCTAAACAACTATCTCAGTGCGATTATGGTGGAGGAAACGCTACCACTGGAAATCTCTTATCGTTATGACTATCACCCCGAAGATGAATCGCGTTTGCAAAATATTTTCAGGGCAGCTCTGCCAGGCTCTTTTTCGCTGACATCAAATCTGGTGATGACAAACCTCCCCATGGAAGCGCTCAAGCAAAACCCTGCAAGTGCTCCAGCTAACTCATCCAACATGTCTACTATGTCGACCATGTCGACTCTGATAAAAAATGCTGATATCCCATACGCATCAATGACACTGGAGGATCTTGGCATAGTAGATGCCATACTGAAAATTCAGGGCGATGCACTGGGCATCAGTTCTGAAGAATACCGCCAACAACTGCTGGTACAACTAAAGACGGTAGCGCTATTTGTGCCTCAACAACTGCAAACCCTGGCGCAGGATTTTCTTGGCAGCTTTACCGAATTCCTTTACGGAGAAAAAACCTTTCAGCTCTCCATTGCCCCGGAATATGGCGGCAATATACAACAGCTACAGGGAGAGATAATGGGAGCATTTTATATTGGCAATATCTCCCGCATTACCGAACTGCTGAACCTTGATATCGAAACACTCCAGTCCAACTGATGCATTCATTTACTCGCTGTTGCGAGCGAAGTCCTAATCGACAGGCTCAATTACCAGTAGCGCCCCATCGGCTTCTTCAGTCAATACATAAATCAATCCATCAGGGCCTTGCTGCACATCACGAATCCGCTGCTTCAGATCTGCAAGCAGCCATTCCCTTCTTTGCTCACCGTTCTCATTAAAATTGATACGTTCTATGTGACCCGTGCCAGGCATGCGTGCTGTCATTAATGCGCCAACGAACAGGTCATTCTGCCACTGGGGAAATTCTTCTCCGGTATAAAACATTAATCCGGACGTGGCGATGGAGGGTACCCAAAAAATTTCCGGTTGAATTAGATCAGCCAGCCATGGTTGGGAAGAGACCCGCGAGCCATCATAGTCGCGACCATAACTCACCAGAGGCCAGCCATAATTTTCTCCCTTCTGTACGATATTGACTTCATCACCACCCTGGGGCCCATGCTCACTGGCCCAGAGTTCTCCGGTTAAGGGATGAAAGTCCAGTCCTTCCATGGCGCGGTGACCAATACTCCAGATCTCCGGCAGATAGCCTTCCAGACCGACAAAAGGATTGTCCGCCGGAATAGAGCCGTCATCATTCAAGCGCAATAATTTACTGATATCACTCATCGTATCCTGGGGCTTTTCAAAATTTCTACGGAACGGTGATGACATAAAAACAGTGTTATCAGAAGCAAAACGCAAGCGCGAACCATGACCACCCGGCGTTGTATCCCAGGCATCAGCTACAAAAATATCCTTAACATCTTCAATTGCCGTTTCCGCTTCATTCAAACGCCCTGCTGCCATAACAGTGGTGGCGTAATAATCAGCGCCTGCAGGGGGTTGTGCATTTTTCACATAGGTAAAATAGACCAGACGATTAGTGGCGAAATCCGGATGAATCACTACATCCATCAAGCCACCTCCAGAGGCGACCTGGACTTTTGGTGATCCAGGTAATGGTCGTGGATCAAGCTCCCCATCCCGGATTAGCCTGAATTGACCTGGTTTTTCTGCAATCAGAATATTGCCACTGGGAAGAAATGCCATACCCCAGGCGTGTTCAATCCCGCGCGCCACAACAGAAACCTTGATTTTTGAGGAGGGTGCATAGGTATCGTAATACCACGGCCCTTCGCCAAGCGGAAATGGTTGTGCCTGCAGCAAACTGGAAACAGCAAGCAAGGATAGCAATGAAATAAACTTTCTAATGTGTCGCACCTGATACTCCTTGTGATTTACCTGATCGATTAATCTTTCCAAACAAGAAGGCGACATCCGACTTTAATCGCCTTAAACCAAAATACAGCCCTATTAAACTTACCATCAGACCACCCGCGAGAAGTATTATTACACCCAGGTCCCACAAGGGTCTTTTGTGATACCAGAAGGCAAAATCCAGACTGTGAAGTCCACTGTATAGCCAGCGCTCCACTCTACTGTATTTGTGAACAAGACTCAGCAATTCACTTTTACGGGGATCTACATAAATCCAGCTTTGCGCCGGATCATTAAACTTGATGCGAAGAACCGGCAGAGGCAGCTGGTTATTTCTTGAATAATAATAATCATCGTATTGTGTCAAAAGCGCTGAATCAACGACATCTGCATCTTCTATACTGGCATCCAGTTTTGATACCAGCCCGTCAATATCAAAACCTTCCCTGGGCTGGAAATTTTCTACCTCAATCAGCACACTATTCGATTCTAGCTGGCCAATAATATTATAAGGCTGGTGCAGCCGATCACGTTTGTCCATATCCAGAGCGCTAGTATCACTGTAACTGGCGAGATAAAACGGTGCCCCTCCTATCCAGCGAAAATCCACTTCCTTAATCAGCGCTTGCGGGCCTTGTGTGTTGACAAGACTTTGCCATTGTTGCGCATCAATCGCGGGAAACGCCGCCATATCAAGCACCCCTTCCTGGTAAACACCTTCATCAACTGCCAGCCCTCGGGCATCAGACCAGGCAAATGGTTCCATTGACAGCATGCCGCTAAATGCCCAGGTAAGCACGAAGACTCCGAACACCGTTCCTAAAATATAGTGCCAACGCATCATACCTTTATAAGGAATTGCTTTACCAAGGGAGAAGGGTCGAACCCTGCGCCATTGTGTGAAACTCATAATCAAACCCAATAAGGCAAGGAGGCAGCCAATTCCAGAGCTCCACACCACAATGTCATACCAGAGGGGTTGATTGGCCCGCAGATCAGCAAAATAAAACCAGTGCGGAATTGTACCCAGCCATGCCAGAAGTCGACTTTGCCGTGTGGTGTATACAGCTACCCGGGCATTGGCTGGCGATACATAGGCCTGGGTTGCATATTCATCATCCACACGATATTTGAACAATGGCAACTCATCGGGGATGGCAATAGTCCATTGGTCAGCTTGGTTAATTAAACCTTCATAGACAAATTGCTCCACAGGAAGGTCCAGAAAATCACTGGCGATTTGCGCACCCTGCTCCGGGGTTAATTCTGTTAGAAATTCGCCATCATCTGCCCAGATAAAGGTGCTCGGATAGCGCAACTCAGGAAATTCATAGACAGGTCTGTCCAGCACGGAACGCAATCGTGCCTCAAAGGGGTTATAACCGAGCAAGCCTGCAGCTTGCCTGGGACTCACTGTTACCTTGTCAAACTCGAGAGAACTGGCCCCTTCAATATGCATCGCATCTGTAATGCGTGGCATGCCGCCCGCATAGATCATTACAAAAGCCGACAGGAACCACACCACAAAAACAAAGCTGAGTGGAATACCGATATAACGGTGACTGAGAATAAGCAGGGTTTTAAAAGCCCGCACAATCTTCCTCGGTGGAACAATAATGATTAATGAGTGTAGCGAAATTCAACTTACACATACAAAAGAATAAATTGATGAACTATGTGAAATGATCACCCTGAATGAATATTTTAAATTACAACAGTAAAGCGCGGGAAGATGATGAACCACAGAATGACATCATTGATGCGTTAATTGCTACACGCGCAGTAAAAATAAAATTGCAGATCGCAGCGCCCCCCTTGCACCTTGCACCTTGCACCTTGCACCTTGCAACTACAAATATTTTTTCAGCGTCTTCCTGTACCAAAGAATAAATCCTGAAATAAACATTATGGCTGGCAGCAAACCCAGCACTACCCATACATAAGCCAGCCAGGAACCACGGAAACGACCAAAATGCAGGTCAATCATAAATAACAGCCACTTGTCTGGGCGCTCAAAATCTTCCAGATCCTTATCCATGGCATCAATAATAAAATCAAAGGGTTGCGGGAAAGCAAAATAAATAGCGGTAATTCCCCACACAAAAAGTAGTAGCAGCGACCAGAAACCCAGAAAACTGTGCAACTGCCAAATAAAACTGTGAGAACTGCTGCGCTTGATAACCAGCCCATCCAGCCAGCGTCGTCTGCCTTGCCACCAGATCACAAGCCCGGTGATTACCATCAACAAAAAAAGGATACCGCCTAAGGCATTTATTTTTCGTCCGCTGACACGATCCATTAATAAATCGTCATGCAGACGCGTCAGCCATTCTACTGTGCGTACCTGCCAGGGATAGGTATTACCAAGATCAACACCTGCAAAGTGATCAAAATAACGCGATGTTTCAACACCGTCTTTTTCAAGAGCCACATAGCTTGCACGTCGAGGGCGTGTGGGAGGAACAATATTGATCACGCTGAAGTCACTGTAGGTTTCAGCAACCTTATTCTCAAGTACAGCCCCTGCCAGAGCTTCACCTTCATTGGACGCCACTTCACTGACAACAAACCAGCGCACGAACTGAGGCCTTAATACGACAGCGGAGCCACTGACACTGATCACCAGAATATAAAGCCCCAGACCAATACCCAGCCACAGGTGTACCTGAAACAGCGCACGATGTAACAATGTGGTGTGAGGAGCCTTAAGCCAACGTTGCCAGCGATTCACTGATTGCTCTTTGACAGGCAGGAATTATCTGTCATTAATATTATTCCGCATTGTTGGATCAGTTGTTTAACCAGACTTAAAACGCAAAATCATCTATGTAGTATCTTTCAAAGGTAATATCTTCCTTGTTCAGGTCTCCTGTAAACAAACTTCCAATATCTTCTTCGACACGGATAATATAGTTATCAAGATCATTCTGGCTGAGCGCCTCTATCAGCGCATCACGCCAAACTGCTGCATTTCGCGTATCAAGTACTCTCACCGCATTATCCTTGGCCCATTCGATACCAATCCGGCCGCCAAGATGATAAAGCTTCGCAGAGACTTCTGAACGGTAAGGTTCATCCAGCCTGTCTTTTACCTGTTCGGTCAAATTTAGCCAGCCCGGGGCCAAACTGTAACCATTATAAAAACGTGTAACCCATAACAGATAATCATCTTCAGATTGATATTGCCGTGCCAGATCATCTTCCTGAAAGACCGCCTCAAAATAATTTCTGGGGTAGCCCCCTTCAGGCCATTCCAGAATTTCAAAATCAGTGGCGCAAGCTGAAAGAGCAAGAAGGAAAACAAAAACAATGCTGGTTCGGGAAATCATACGACAATCTGAATTCATTGAAATAAACGATTAACAACAAAGCCACTGACATCCCTGATTTGCTCAGGCGTCAATGCACCGGTGAAATTAGGCATATTATTTCTGCCAGAAGACACCACAGTTATAGCATCGCGAATATCAGTCAGGTTATTGAGCGGCAAGGCATTGTTATGCCCTCCCAAACCGTCATCGCCATGGCATGGCAGACAGGTCTGCTGGTAAAGTACTTCTCCGGCATCAATATCTGCCTCTCCTTCAGCAAAAACTACCTGAGGTGTGTCACCTGTAGCGTTAGTTAATATCGGCAAGGTGTCACCGGGCGTCGTTTCTTCCATTTGCCCGTCCAGGGAAAACAACCACAAGCTGTCGCCATGCGCTGATCCCTGGAACAGGTTGCCGCCAGAGTAGGAAGCGATGTATTGTTTCCCATTGTCCTGAAAGGTGATGGCTGGTGCGTTCGCGCCGGCGCCGGTCTGGAAATCCCAAACCTCCATGCCCGTATCGGTATCCAGAGCTGTCAACCTGCCGTCATTACGGCCAACAAAGAGTAAATCGCCAGCGGTGGACAAAAATCCGCTATAGCAGGGATCCTGCCATCGATACTGCCACACCAGTTTATTGGTGGTCATATCCACAGCCGCAACAATACCTACTGTGGGTCTTTTTGAACCACCAAAATTACCGCCAGTCCATGTTTCTCCACTGTGCTGTTCAGGGACGTCAGTGTCTTCCATATAGAGCACAATCGAAGATTCAGAGGCACAAATATACATAGTCTGGCGCGTCGGATCATAAGCACTGGGCGCCCAGTTGGCACCACCAGCCAGTCCCGGTTGCACCAGAACTGGTTCATAAAGGAAGGGAGTAAATATCCTGCCCTGATTAACCAGTACCGTACCTTCGGGAGCCACATCAACAAACTGCGGAATAAAAGCATCCCCTACAGGGTAAGGCTGCGTCGGAGAGGTGAATTGTTCTGAAAGTTGCGGCACCGGCTTTTCCTCGATACCAACAATCGGTTCCCCGGTGATCCTGTCGAGGATATATACCCAACCGGTTTTACCTGCCTCGGCAATGGCTTTACGTGTCTCTCCTTCAAATTCCATATCAAACAGAATGACAGGGTTTGGCGCGTCGTAATCCCAAAGGTCATGGTGCACCTGCTGGAAGTGCCAGCGGTATTCTCCAGTATGAGCATCAACGGCGACAATGGATGCAGTGAATAAATTATCACCCTCCCTGATTTTGCCGTTCATGTCCGGTCCGGGATTGCCCGTGGAAAAGTAAATCAGGTCAAGCTCAGGATCCACTGCCGGGGTCTGCCAAACAGTACCACCGCCGAATTCCCAGACATTACTGTCTGCAGGCCAGGTGTCGTGACCGAATTCTCCGGGTCCCGGAACAGTATAAAAGGTCCACAGATTTTCGCCTGTTTGAGAATCAAAGGCTTCCACAAGACCGCGCACCCCTTTTTCAGCACCCGAATAACCGGTGATCACCATGCCGTCATAATATAGAGGGGCACCGGTAATACTGTAGCCATCTTCCCAACGCACACTCTGGGTCTCCCAACTTACCTCTCCGCTGACTTCATCAAGGGCTACCAGTCTGGCATCCAGTTGGCCGACAAACACCTTGCCATCACCTAAAGCAACGCCGCGATTATCCCAGCCGCAGCACACTTGCTGCCCCATGCCTTCAGGAAACACCGAGTCGTAATCCCAAATTATCTCTCCACTTTCCAGGCTAACAGCAAAAACATCAGAGTCGCCTGTGGTCATATACAAAACACCATCCTTATAAAGTGGGGTGCCCTCTGCTGAATACTTGGTCTCCATACCGGAACCATTTAAATGCACCCGCCATTCAGCTTTTAGCTGACTGATGTTGTCACGATTAATTTGATCCAGCGGCGACCAGCGCTGATTATAAAAAGATCCACCATTGGTGGGCCATTCACCGCTTGGCGGCAAAGCCATAGGATCGGTATTAAGGGGATTTGTTTGTGGTGCCGGACTGTTTGCAGCAGCAGAGGTATCAACTGCAGTCGTCACAGACGTTTCAGGACTTGTGGCATCATCATTTCCGCAAGCCGCAAGAAATCCTGCCAACAGTAAAATACTTATAACCTTGAATTGTAGTGTCTTGAACATTTCCCATCCCCTAGCGACTTTGCCGTCGTATTAAATGATTATCAGGGGATTATATAGAGGTCCGAGCGACTTTTGCCACAGCAAGCTGGCCTGAATTCAGACAACATTAAATGTTCGTCGGATATAACGCAGGCCGAAGAATATAAATGGCCAGATAATGGCGCTGGATAGTGCTGAAATCATGAATATGAGATTCGGCGCTGTGTTCTGGCTATTGGCTGTCAGTACCCAGAAAGACAGGAGCTGGTGTATACCCACCAGAATCAAAATGGTGCTGCTTTGCTGGATTGCAGTGAACATGCGCATCCGCTGGTAGAGACTCAAGGCAAGATAAGCGACCAGTGCCAGAGCGAGCGCATTGAGTCCCAGTAATGAACCTTCCAGAACATCAACAAAAAAGCCGACCATCCAGGCAGTAAATAGCCCTAGTCTGTGAGGTAAGGCGATCACCCAGTAAATAACTACCAGGGCCACCCATTCGGGGCGATAGGCTTCCAGCCATTCTGGCAAAGGCAGCACCGTAAACAAGGCCGCCAGCACAAAGGTCGCTGTGATTACCCAGCCACCATGATGCTTGTTGAATTTTTGTGCCATGCCCTAATGCCTTAATTTAAATTCAGAGTTGAGCATTTATTTGAACAACAACAATACGTTACGACTGCGATCAAGCTGCGCGGTTGGCTCAACAATTACTGTGGCAAAAGGTTCGCCGGGATCATGCAACACACTGCTCACCACACCTACCGGATAGCCTGCCGGAAAACGTCCGCCAAACCCTGAGGTAACAAGGACATCTCCCACTATCACATCAAAAGTGTCGGAAATATTATTTAACTCCAGGCGCTGCAGGGAGTCCTGGGTGCCCGTTGCAATGGCTCGATTACCATTGCGGTTTATTTGAACGGGTGTCGAATGCTGGGGATCAGTGATTAACAACACCCAACTGTCGTAAGGCTCCACATCCACTATCTGCCCCATTAGACCAAAAGCATCGATTACAGGCTGGCCGATATAAACATCTTCTAGGCTACCCTTGTTAATGAGAACGCGTTTGGTAAACGGGTCAGGGGATTCACCGGTGAGCTGAGCCTGAACCACACGTTCATCGACTATGCTTGAGGCATTGAGCAGTTCGTTCAGGCGCATATTCTCTGCTTTCAGATGCTCAAGTTTCTGCAACTGGAACTGCTGCATCAACAGCTGCTCCTTAAAGCGCTGGTTTTCCGAAATCAGGTAACTACGACTTTGGAAGTTGTTACTCACTGAATCTGAAATGGATCGCGGGGTATCAGCCAGAAAATGTAATGGCGTAACAAGATAGGAAGCATAGAAACGCACTTTGGAGAGATAACTGAAGCGACTGTCCGCAAGCATCATTATCATGGACAGCAGAGCAAGACCGAGTAATCGGTAACCTTGAGAAGTGCTTTGTACGAATAGAGATTTAATTTACCGAACCTCTACTTACCAACAGATGAAAGATTGAGGATAAAGGTAATAAAGGTAATAAAGGTAATAAAGTGCGGTTAAGCCGGAACAATACCGCCTTTATCTTTTATCCTTTATCTTTTATCCGACTCAAGCGAAGATCGCAGTTCGACCCCCGGTCTAATACTGTTAAATTATTTTATTCCAGCGTTAACAAATCAAGATCATGGGCATCCATGAGTTCCATGGCCCTGCCGCCACCTCTGGCAACACAGGTCAAAGGGTCATCTGCTACGATTACCGGCAAGCCTGTTTCTTCACTAAGCAGCTTGTCCAGATCTCTCAGCAAGGCTCCACCACCAGTGAGTACCAGCCCGCTTTCTGCAATATCAGATGCCAGTTCAGGAGGAGATTGTTCCAGGGCGCTTTTAACCGCCTGAACAATTGAGGACAAAGGTTCCTGAAGGGCTTCCAGAATTTCATCACTGTTAAGAGTAAAACTGCGCGGCACCCCTTCTGCCAGATTACGACCACGCACATCTATTTCGCGAATTTCGTCACTATGGAAGGCACAACCAATTTCCTTCTTGATGCGTTCAGCAGTGGCATCACCAATCAGGCTGCCATAATTACGACGCACATGGGTAGTGATAGCTTCATCAAAACGATCGCCACCAACACGGACAGATTCTGAATACACAACACCATTTAAAGAAATAATGGCAATTTCTGTGGTTCCACCACCAATATCTACCACCATGGAACCACTGGCCTGATCAACTGGCAGTCCTGCACCAATGGCGGCAGCCATGGGTTCTTCAATGAGACGCACTTCACGTGCACCGGCACTCATGACAGATTCGCGAATTGCACGACGTTCAACCTGTGTGGATTTACAAGGGACACAAACCAATACTCGTGGGCTTGGCCTGATAAAACTGTTCTCATGAACTTTATGAATAAAATGCTGCAACATTTTCTCAGTCACTTGGAAATCCGCAATAACCCCATCTTTTAAAGGACGGATTGCAGTAATGTTGCCCGGGGTTCTTCCTAACATGCGTTTTGCATCAGATCCTACAGCGGTGACCGTTTTCTGACCGTTGTGGATGCGGATTGAAACTACTGAAGGTTCGTTCAGCACGATCCCCTGGTCACGGACATAAATCAGGGTATTCGCAGTTCCCAAATCGATCGACAAATCGTTGGAAAACATACCGCGTAATTTCTTCAACATTGCTTTAGAAAACCTCTATTTATTTTCTATTATTTTTCAATTAGTTATGCGCATAATTCAGCAATTAAATAATTGTGTGGAGGGATTGGCTCTATTAGTTATTATTCCAGTATAATCACCGGATTCAGCTCGGGCAACTCTAGCAATCACAACTACTTAGAGCAAGAATTAAATCTGATTTGTCAGATTTAGATCACCTTGTTACCCGGATTTTGCCCTTATTAAATTTTGGAGTCTGACATGTCAATTGAACTAGGCGATGTGGAAAATATTGCCCATCTTGCCCGCCTTCATCTTACCGATGAGGAAAAACAGGAAGCCGCAGGCAGTATTTCGAACATTTTGAGCCTTATCGATCAGATGCAATCTGTCGACACTGACAATGTAGAGCCTTTGGCCCATGCCTTTGATGCTGTTCAACGCCTGCGAGAAGACGTGGTAACAGAAAGTAATCAACGGGATGAATTGCAGAAAATTGCACCGGAAACCGAAGACGGTCTGTATCTGGTACCGAAAGTCATTGAATGATTTCTGCTAGCAGAATCAGTCTGACACCAATATTTTCAAACCCGCTTAACTACAAAAACAGCTGTTCACAAATTACTGCATGAACAGACTTTGCATCAGGATCTGTAAAAATGATTAATTTAGGCCTGGCACAAATATCCAGGGCACTAGGCTCCGGCGAATTTTCCAGTGTTGAACTAACACAGGAATATTTACAGGAAATCGCCAAACAAAATGGCGACCTTAACGCCTACATCACAGTGTGCGATGAATTAGCACTGTCACAGGCACAAGCGGCAGATGAAACCAGAAGCCAGGGAAATGCTGGCCCGCTGACCGGTGTTCCTATTGCCCATAAAGATTTGTTCTGTACACAAGGCATTCGTACTTCGTGCGGCTCTAAAATGCTGGATAATTTCATAGCACCTTACAACGCCACTGTCGTAGAAAACTTTATTAACGCCGGCACTGTCACCTTGGGTAAAACCAATATGGATGAATTTGCCATGGGCTCTTCAAACGAAACCAGTTTCTACGGACCGGTAAGAAACCCCTGGAATCGTGAGCTGGTTCCCGGCGGATCTTCCGGCGGCTCTGCAGCTGCTGTTTCCGGAAGGTTATGCGCAGGCGCAACAGCCACAGACACCGGCGGCTCAATTCGCCAACCCGCCTCTTTTACCGGAATAACCGGTTTAAAACCAACTTACGGCCGCGTCTCACGCTGGGGTATGGTAGCTTTTGCCTCAAGTCTTGATCAGGCAGGCACCATGACACAAACTGCTGAAGACGCTGCCATGATGCTGAATGTAATGGCCGGTGTTGACCCAAAAGATTCCACCAGTAGTGACAGACCTGTTGAAGATTATACTGCCGATATCGACAAACCACTTACCGGTCTAAAAATCGGCCTCCCGGTTCAGCATTTTTCTGAAGGCCTGGATGCCACTGCAGAACAATGCATACGAGACGCCGTTGCGGAATTTGAAAAACTCGGCGCTACAGTAAAAGAAATCAGCCTGCCAAACAGCCACCTGTCGGTCTCTGCCTACTACGTCATCGCGCCGGCTGAAGCATCTGCAAATTTATCTCGCTACGATGGCGTGCGTTATGGTTACCGCTGTGAGAACCCGGCAAACCTAGAGGACATGTATAAACGTACGCGCAGCGAAGGCTTTGGTACTGAAGTGAAACGCCGCATCATGGTAGGCACTTACGCTCTTTCTGCCGGCTATTACGATGCCTATTACATCAAGGCACAAAAAATTCGCCGTTTAATCAAAAATGATTTTGAAAAAGCTTTTCAGGAAGTCGATGTCATCATGGGACCCACCTCCCCGCACACAGCGTTTGCCATCGGCTCCAAAAATGACGATCCGGTGACCATGTATCTTGAAGACATCTACACCATTGCTGTCAATCTTGCTGGCTTACCCGGCATTTCAATACCAGCCGGACTATTGAATGGCTTACCCATTGGTCTGCAAATTGTTGGTAAGGATTTCGCCGAGTCACAATTATTAAATGTGGCACACAAATTTCAGCAAGCTACTGACTGGCATGAAAAATCACCAGTCTAGCAGTCGGTTTGGCAGCGTAATTAATCATTAAAAGGTAAAAGAGAATTCAGATGGAATGGGAAACAGTTATTGGTCTGGAAGTGCATGTGCAGTTGTCCACGGCCTCCAAGTTATTTTCCGGCACCAGCACCGAATACGGTGCGCAGCCCAACACTCAGGCGAGCATTTACGATCTTGCCATGCCAGGCACTCTTCCCGTGTTAAATACGGAGGCTCTGCGCATGGCGGTTAAATTTGGCCTGTCCATCGGTGCTGAAATTGGCAAAAAATCTGTCTTTGACCGCAAAAACTATTTTTATCCTGACTTACCCAAAGGCTATCAAACATCACAGCTGGACTTCCCTATCGTGGGTAAAGGCGAGTTGGTGATTAATATGGAAGACGGCTCGCAAAGAACTATCGGCGTTACTCGCGCGCATATGGAAGAAGATGCCGGTAAGTCATTACATGAAGATTTTCATGGTAAATCCGGCATTGACCTGAACCGTGCCGGCACCCCTTTACTGGAAATCGTTTCAGAACCGGATATGAGAAATGCCAAGGAAGCGGTCGCTTATCTGAAAAAACTGCATTCCATTATTCTTTATCTGGACATTTCAGATGGCGAGATGTCTCAGGGTTCAATGCGTTGTGATGCCAATGTCTCGGTGCGCCCCAAAGGCACTACTGAACTGGGAAACCGCACCGAAATAAAGAATATCAACTCTTTCCGTTTTGTAGAAAAAGCCATCAACATCGAAGTACAACGGCAAATAGACATCATTGAAGATGGCGGAAAAATCGAACAGGAAACCCGCCTGTATGATGCTGACAAACATGAAACCCGTTCAATGCGCAGCAAGGAAGTCGCTAACGATTACCGCTATTTTCCAGAACCAGATCTTCTGCCAATAGTTATTGATGATGCCTATATCGAAACTGTGCGCGCCACCTTGCCTGAATTACCGGATGTAAAAAAACAACGTTTCCAGGATCAGTATGGTCTTAGTAAGTATGATGCCATGGTGCTGTCCAGTGATCTGGCATCCGCCAATTATTTCGAAGCAGTGGTTGACGCCTGCGAGGATGCCAAATTATCAGCCAACTGGGTAATGGGCGACCTGCAGGCTTACCTGAACAAGGAAGAAATTTCCATCGCGAACTGTATTGTAACGGCCGAAATACTGGGCGGTCTGATCAAACGCATCACCGACAATACAATTTCCTCAAAGATTGCCAAAACCGTCTTTGAAGCCATGCTTGCCGGCGAAGGCGATGCTGATAGCATTATTGAAAGCAAAGGACTGAAACAGGTTACCGATACCGGCGCCATTGAAAAAATGGTGGATGACGTTATTGCCGCGAATCCTGATCAGGTGCAGCAGTTCAAGGAAGGCAAAGAGCAGGTTATCGGCTTCTTTGTGGGTCAGATCATGAAGGCCTCACAGGGAAAAGCCAACCCGGGGCAGGTCAATAAAATGCTGAAAGAAAAACTTAGCCAATAATATATTTTAGGAATAATCAGATAATTATGAATGACGTGAAAAAAGCAGAGAAAAAAACCGGCGCCGCCAGAACCCAACCTGCCGTACGTGATGAATGGTGGAGCGATGAGCGGGTCAAATCCTTTCTGGAACTGGATACTTCACAGGACGAAGCTGCGGATTTTCATATCCTGCAGAAAGCCTATCGCGGCATGGTGCCTGATGCCTTTGCACGCTTCATTGGTTTTTTTGTAGAAGATGGACGCAATGTCAATGAGCCAAATATGGCTGGCGAGACTATTCTAAAGCTAGTTTCTGAGCACAGAAATTCCGGGGAATATGCAAAAATCCTGCAGGATGCCGGGGCGAAATAAGTGTGGGCAGACAGGATATAAAACAAACCTTTTGTCTCGTTTTATGATTTTGATCTGGATTTCGGGAAAAACTTTACGCCTTTTAAGCCTTTCAAACCTGCATCCTGGGTCCAGATAGTCGCATCACAGTTACGTGCTGTTGCATAAATAATACTGTCTGCCAAAGGCAGATTAAATTCAATACCATAACTGACTGCCCCAATGGCGATTGCACTATCAAGATCAATTACCTGCCCCTGTTGCATGTGAGCAAAAGCTTCAAAAGTCACGTCTTCATCGATAGATAATATCAAGCACTTTTATATCGCTATCACTATAAGGGGAATGGGGTTTTACCACTTAAAAATACTCAGGCTATATATTACTTGCCTTGCAATAGACTCAACTTCAAATGCTGGAAACCTTAAATATTTTCCAGCGTTTTACTTCAGGGAAAAGTGATATAGCAAAGCCATGAATTGGAAAGAATTGTTGAAGCGTATCGCGCCGACTTGAGAAAGCCTATATTTATCAAACTGTTGAGGAGATGAACTGGTCTGGGAGATTAATGGCGGTGAGGTCTTCCACCGCTTTTGTTACCACCCCTGCCACCGGGTTTCTTACCTTCCGGTTTAAAGATTGACGGTCTGGAAAACGCCGGTGGTTTTACCAGCAACTCTTCTGACGGGTATTCGCAGGGCAACTTCATGCCGATAGTCTCTTCAATACCAGGCAACAGAAAGGACTCATCTTCATCAGCGAAACTGATAGAAGTACCAAGCAAGCCCGCTCTGCCAGTTCGACCAATACGGTGTACGTAGTCTTCAGCTTCTTCCGGTAAATTGAAATTCACCACATGGGATATCTCATCAATATGCAGGCCGCGGCCTGCTACATCAGTTGCCACCAACACTTGAATGGTATCGTTCTTGAATTCTTCCAGAGTTCTGACACGTTTCGGCTGACTGACTTCCCCGGATAACAAACCCACGCTCACTTGATTGCGATGTAAATTATCTGCCAGTCGTCTGGCCTGATCACGGCGGTTTGTAAAGACTATAACTCTTTCCCCTTCTTCACTCTGGATCAGGTTATACAATAAGTTATATTTTTGATCAGTGGTCACCAGATAAACCAGTTGGTTCACATTGTCTGTGGTGAGTCGCGGCGATTCCACCTCAATCTTCACCGGATCAACGGCCCAACGATTGGCAAGCTCCATTATGTCGTCCGTGAAAGTGGCACTGAACAACATAGTCTGGCGAAATTCTTTTTTCGGTGTCGCAGAAACTACCTGACGCACCTGGGGGATAAATCCCATATCCAACATACGATCTGCTTCATCCAGCACCAGAATTTCCACCATGCTCAGATCGATATTTCTGTTGCGCACAAAGTCCAGTAGTCGCCCGGGTGTTGCCACAACGATATCTACTAAATCGTTATCAAGTTCTCTCTGCTGTTTCTGATAGTCAATGCCGCCCACCAAAGTAGTGACATTCAGCTTCGCATATTTCGTCAGCGCTACAGCATCCTTGGCAATCTGCATTACCAACTCTCTTGTCGGCGCAATAATCAGCGCACGTGGCTCACCCACATAACGTTCTTCTTGTATGGGGTTTTTTAGCAGGTCATTAATAATAGTGGATAGAAAAGCCGCCGTTTTACCCGTGCCGGTTTGCGCCTTTCCGGTAACGTCATGGCCTTCCAGAGTCACTTTCAGACTTTGCGCCTGAATAGGCGTGCAGAATTCAAACCCCAGGTCATCTACTGCTTTAAGCAGTTCTTCCGGGAGATCGAAGTCTTGAAACTTAACTTTTGGCTCACTGTCTGGTTCGACAGTTGCAGGGTTTGGTTCGATGCTTTCTATTGTCACAGTTGTCACAAATGTACTACCGTACAGCTCATTTAATTAATCGATCATTATATATTTGGTGCGTATCATAACCAAAACGCGGTAGGCATGGTATGTAAATTTAAGATAGCTGAGGTGTGTCAGCAATGTTAAGCAGTAAATGCCATTGATCCCGGTCTCTTCCTATCGCTTTCCTGCCGCTTTTCGATTCAGCAGCAGGAATACATCCAATAGCGATTAAGCCCGGCAACGATAAATCACAAAGGTTTGCTCGCCATCCACTACCCCTGTGGTAGGCACAATTGCATCGCCCCGGTCCGCAGCCCGGTTACGCGCCATGATTCTTAGTTCCCTGGCGACCTTGTCTTCATTCCTGTCGACCACCGCACGATCAAGCACCTCGACAGTGGTAGTGCCAGTTCGAGTACAATTTTGTACTTCATCGGCAGTGAGAATGGCGACATTTTCACCCTCAGAAGTCAGTTTTACCCATGAACAGGAAGAAATCATCACAACACTGGCGCTTAATACAGCTACTTTAAAAATTTTCATACTCTTTGCCTCAATGATCTATAAATGGCCGTTACTGTAAAAGCTAGTCACGGTTGAATTTGACGTTAACTTCAATACTCACCAGCTCTTCTGCCATGTTCAAGTATTGATCAAGACCAAAATCTGTTCTGTCGAAACTGCCGGTGGCCAACATGCCTATACTGCTCCCGCTAAGCTTGCCATCTGTGCCACCGTAAAATTTCACATGCAAGGTCCAGGGCTTGGTCACACCGACGAACTTCAATTCACCGTGAAAATCAGCTTCGTCTTCACCAGTGACATCAACACTGGTCGTTGTGAATGTCGCCTCGGGGTATAAGGGGGCATTGAACCACACACTGCTATTAACCAGTGTCTCCGTCACATCACTATCTGCCATGCTGAGACTGCCCATCTGCACAGTCGCAGTGAGTCGCGAATTGGACAGATCATCAAAGTCCATATCCAGAGTCGCAGAATACTGATCAAAGCGCCCTACTAAATTCAAATATTGCTGCTGCATAACACGAAACAGTACGCTGCCGTATTGTCGGGTCAGGGTATAGGACTGCGTGCCTGTTGAATCGTCCGCGGCTGCCTGAGCACTTAGAGGGACAAAAACCAGGAGACTGACCATGCCAAAAATCTTGATTGAGTTAATTACTTTTTTAGACAAACTTCTCATTAATGCTCCTAAATTTATAGTTTTCCTGAAATCTTGCTGTTAATTCTTCTCGCAGAGACATAGAACAGGTATTTGGTTCTGGCTGTAATTCTTACAGGCCATCTCCATCAGGTCAAACGATCATCACTCAAATAACACTGCAATCTTTACAGGTAATCAGCTGCAACAGGGGCAGGTAATATTTTTATTCAGTTTCATTTCCCGCAACTGCATGGTCTGCGCGTCAAGAAAGAGAAGGCGACCTGTCAGTGTTTTACCAATACCTGTAATCAACTTGATAGCCTCCATCGCCTGCAAAGTACCAATAATTCCAACCACTGGGGCCATCACGCCGTTTTCAGAACAACTCAGATTCAGGTCATCCCCATCCGGGTACAGGCACTGATAACAGGGATTATCATCCTCACGTTTATCAAAAACACTTACCTGCCCTTCCATTCTGATCGCAGCACCTGACACTAATGGCACACGATACTTGACTGTAGCGGCATTAATGGCGAAGCGGCTGGAGAAATTGTCCGTACAATCCAGCACCACGTCTGCATTTTTTACCGCTTCTTCCAGAGCTTCGCCTTCCAGACGTTGTTTGAGTGTCGTCACTTTCACACCATCGTTAAGTTTTTCAAGTGCCTGACGGGCGGAAGCAACCTTGCTCATGCCAATATTGTCAGTGCTATGGGCTACCTGTCGCTGCAGATTGCTCAGATCCACCGCATCGTCATCAGCAAGGATCAGGTGCCCCACGCCGCTGCTGGCCAGATACATGGCAGCCGGGCACCCCAAACCACCAAGGCCGATAATAAGTACCGAGGCATCAAGCAGAGCCTGCTGCCCCTTGATATCCATTTGTGGCAACATGATCTGGCGGCTGTAGCGTAATAATTGATCGTCGTTCATTTAATTCGAATTTGCCTATTTTATGTAAGGGAGCAGAGATAAAAGAAAAAGCAAAAAGGTGAGTTACGAATTTAGCTTGATGAGTAATTTCACCAAATGCAAAAATAGATTCCTGTAAACCGAATGCATACCTGAACCCACTTTTATCCTTTATCCTTTATCTGCCCCATAGTAACGCGCTCATTGTCAGATAAATCCCTGAGCGTCTCGATTTCGCTGTATCCAGATTCTGTAAAAAGCTGTCGTACCTGATCAGCTTGTTGATAACCGTGTTCAAGCATGAGCCAGCCACCGGTTTCCAGAAGAGAAACACAATCATGAATAATAATCCTGATATCAGACAGGCCATTTTCAGCGGAGATTAACGCAAGTTCTGGTTCAAAGCGAACATCACCCTGCTGTAGATGAGGATCATTTTCGTCTATATAAGGAGGGTTACCCAGAATGGCATGGTAGGCATTTTTCTCCTGCAACTTTGAAACAGGGGCGGTCCAGTCGCCGTTTAAGAACCTGACATTCGTAATGCCTAATGCTTCTGCATTTTTACTTGCCAGCGCCAGTGCATCATTTGATTTATCGGTAGCGGTGATTTCCCACATGGGTTTTTCAGAACCCAGAGCCAGTGCGATAGCACCAGAGCCAGTGCCAAGATCTGCCACTCTTGCCAATTCAAGCCCGTTCAGTTTAGCCAGGCAAATTTCTACTAATAGCTCGGTTTCCGGTCTTGGGATCAGCACAGACTCATTGATTTTTAGTCTCAGTCCCCAGAATTCCCTTCTGCCAATAAGATATGCGATGGGCTCACCATCATGCCGTCGTCTGATCAGTTCAAGGTAGAGATGTTGTTCCGGTAAGGAGGGAATATGTTCGGGCCAGGTATAAAGCCAGGTCCTTGTTTGCTTTACCGCAACGCCTAGCAGTATTTCAGCATCAAGCCTTACAGCTGATGAATCATCGGCATTTTCAGCCAGTGCCGCCTGGCCATCAAGAATGAGTTGTTTAATTGTTGCCATGTTTCTGGCCACTGAGAAAATTAAAGTGAGAAATCAGCCTGACATTTCCGCCAACTGGTCTGCCTGATGCTCTGTAATCAAAGTCTGAATGATCTCCCCGATATCCCCTGCCATTACATCTGCCAGTCGGTTCAGTTTCAGATTGATGCGGTGATCTGTAATTCGGCCATCGGGATAATTATAGGTTCTTATTTTTTCAGAACGGTCTCCACTGCCGACCAGATTACGCCGCGCATCAGACTGCTCCTGATGCTGCTGATCTTCGGCAACAGTCTGTAACTTGGCTTGCAAGAGAGACATCGCGCGAGCCTTGTTCTTATGCTGTGAGCGCTCATCCTGACATTCCACAACGATACCACTTGGGATGTGAGTCAGACGAATAGCTGAATCAGTTTTGTTAACATGCTGCCCACCCGCGCCACTGGCGCGAAATGTATCTACGCGCAAATCACCTTTATTAATTTCAATTTCCTCGACATCATCGACTTCAGGCATAGCTGCTACCGTACAGGCTGAAGTGTGCACCCGGCCCTGGGTTTCTGTTTCCGGAACGCGCTGAACCCGATGTGCTCCGGACTCAAACTTGAGTTGACCAAAAACGCCTTTGCCTGCCACGCGTAAAATAATTTCCTTATAGCCGCCATGCTCTCCTGCACGCTCGCTGACAATCTCGGTTTTCCAACCCTGGCTTTCTGCATAGCGAGAATACATGCGAAACAAATCGCCGGAAAAAATAGCGGCTTCATCACCCCCGGTGCCGGCGCGAATTTCCAGAAAGACATTACAATCATCTTTAGGATCTTTTGGTAAAAGAAGCTTTTGTAATTCCAGATCCAGTTTCTCCAGCTG
Source organism: uncultured Pseudomonadales bacterium (assembly GCA_963925675.1). GTDB lineage: Bacteria > Pseudomonadota > Gammaproteobacteria > Pseudomonadales > Pseudohongiellaceae > Eutrophocola. The sequence goes on along the minus strand of CAWUSW010000025.1, from coordinate 21,611 downwards.
CTGCTGAGATGAAGTAATTTCTTCTTCTGCCATTACCCGAACATCAGGATCGCTGTCTTTTTGTAAGGCTTTTGCTTCCCCCAGATCACTCTGAGCTTTCTGATATAAACCAAAACACTGCACAACAGGTTCCAGTTCTGCATATTCCTTGGAAAAATTTCTGAATTTGTCCTGATCCGTGATGATTTCCGCGTCGCTGAGCAAGCCTTCGAGTTCCTCATAACGTTCGTTCAGGGTTTCAAGTTTGGTAACAATTGATGGGTTCATTAATGCTCAATAAGAATTTTTTGGGAGTCGGACTTTCTATTATTGTGGATTATTTGCTTTTAATGTTGCTTCACGTTCAATACTCTTTTCATTCGGGACTGAAGTCCCTCCTACACACCTTTCACTTTCCACTTTCCACTTTTATCTTTTATCTTTTATCTTTTATCTTTTATCTTTTATCTTTTATCTTTTATCTTTTATCTTTTATCTTTTATCTTTTATCTTTTATCTTTTATCTTGTACCTATCTTTTATTCTTATGCTTCTCATCTTCAGGATCAAATTTATTCACTTCTTCGTTACTGGCTTCAAGTTCAAATAATTCTTCTGCCAGATCGATGAGCTCACTACGACCATTTGCGCTGGCTTTTTTCATTTGCACGCTGGGCGCATGAATCAGTTTGTTGGTTAGCAAACGTGCCAGGTTTGCCATTGCTTTCTCCGGCTCTTCGCCTTTTTCCAGCAATTTAAGTGCTTTTTCAAGTTCAGTATCACGGATCTGCTCAGCTTTCTGGCGAAAGTTTTTCAGCGTGGAAACAATACCCAAGGTGCGTTGTTTCTCCTGGTAATTTTCGACTCCCCGCTCAATTAATTTTTCAGCTTCCCGCGCTGCATCCTGTCGGCTTTTTAAATTCTTGTCGATGACCTGACTCAGATCATCAACGCTGTATAAATAGATATCTTCCAGCTCCCCTACTTCGGGCTCGATGTCTCTGGGCACTGCAAGATCTACCATGAAAATGGGCTTATGCTTGCGTGCTTTTAATGCCCGCTCCACAGCGCCCTTACCAAGAATCGGCAATTGGCTTGCTGTCGAACTTACCACAATATCCGCTTTTTCCAGCTGCTGCGGAATATCAGAAAAAAGTACTTCCGACACACCATATTTTTCTTTGAGTTCCAGAGCACGCTCTAATGTCCGGTTAGCAACGGCGACATTTTTCACCCCTGCATTACGCAAATGCTGAACCACCAATTCAATGGTGCGGCCTGCACCAATCATCAAGGCATTGGCCTGAGACAAATCACTGAAGATATGTTGGGCCAGGGTAACCGCAGCAAAAGCAACAGAGACCGGGTTTTCACCAATCGCCGTATCTGTGCGTACCTGCTTGGCTACAGCAAAAGTTTCTTCAAATATGCGGCTCAGGTTGCTGCCCAGGGTTCCGGCTTCACGGGCAACTGCATAGGCAGATTTTAACTGTCCCAGAATCTGGGGTTCACCAAGCACCATGGAATCAAGTCCACTGGCGACTTTCATCACATGCCGGACAGCATCATTCTCTTTATAGACGTAGACGCAGTCCTGTAAACTTTCAGGCAGCAATTGGTGATAAGTCGCCAGCCAATTCTGCACATGGCCCTGCAAAAGCTCATTACTATCCTTTGCTGCACTACCCTCGCCAGGCTCACAGTAAAGTTCAGTCCTGTTGCAGGTAGACACAATAACCATCTCATCCAGACCAATTTCAGCACAGGCTTGCTGAAGGGCGTCGTGCATCTTTTCCGGGGCGAACGCTACCTTCTCGCGTACATCGACGCTAGCGGTGTTGTGATTAATGCCAAGCAGGAAAGTAGCCATTGATGGGTTTATTCAGGAAATTCTGCCGATAAACCGGGTATTCTACTCAATACAGTCGTTTGTGCCTATCAAAGGAAGATTTAAAGAGTGACATAAACAATTTGAGCCCTGTGGAACAATTTTCCGTATAAAGAGCTCTGATACCATTACAAAGATATTCCAAAGCATTTGTAAGCCAGGATTGAGAACCTTAGCCTGATATGGCTATACTAAACATCTACTATGATCAGTAAATTCCATATGCATAAATTGTCAAAATTACATACCCCATTATCTATGCTGCCTCTGCTTTTATTGGGGCTACTTGCTTCCTGTGCCTCTGTTAATGAGGGTATGGTTGCAGGAGATGTTGACAGAAATAGTACAGATACAGCGCAAATGGAGCCGGGTAGTACCAAAACCAATCCTGCAGAGGCTCAACCTGAGCAAGCGATACCCGCACCCGAAGAAGACATTCAATACGGCAATTTTTCAGAAGACATTCTTACCCGGGTCATCATCGCTGAAATGGCAGGCCAGCGCGGCTTTAACCAGAAAGCGCTTAACGATTACACCGACCTGGCACGAGAAACCAATGACCTGAATATCATCAAGCGTGCCTCCCGCATTGCCTCCTTTTTGAGAAATGTTTCGGTGGCCGTGGAAATGGGCAATATGTGGCTCGCAAAGGACCCTGATTCCCAGGAAGCCCTGCGCACCCTTTCCTTCCAGATGGTTTCCATGGGACGCTATCGCGATGCGATTGATCATTTAACAAAACTGCTGGAGTTGGGCGCCGTCATTGATTTTCGCCTGATCAGTAACCAGACCGCATCAGACACCAATGCGCCACTGGTTATTGATGCCCTCATCGCCGATTTTGAAGATTTAAGAACTGTGTATCCCGAGAATCAATCTCTACGACTGGGCCTTGCCCATTTATACCAGCAAAATGAACAGGTCGAAGAAGCCTATGAGCTGGTGCGCAATCTAGCCAGGGAAATGGATGACAATCCTGAAGTGGTCATTCTTGAAGTGGATTTACTGGAACAAATGGGCGAAGCAGAGCTTGCCAAGCGGCGTCTTGAACAAAGCCTGCGTAACAATAAAAACCACAAGGAACTGCGTTTTCAGTATGCGCGCAAACTGGTAGATGAACAGCGCTATCGGGAAGCACACGATCAATTTGAAATCATCGTTGAGCAGTTCCCTGATGATTACGACATGCTCTATTCACTGGCCTTGATCAGCATGGAAATTAATATGCTGAATGAGGCCAAGTTATATTTCAGCCGCCTGGTTGAAAATTCGCATCGACTCGATGATTCCCATTACTACCTTGGCTTCATTAATACTCAGGAAAATAATACTGATATTGCCATTGAACATTTTTTCAATGTGAGTGGCGGCGGAAACTTTTTACCTGCCCAACGCAGCATGGCTGAGCTAATGATCAGAGCCGGTCGCTACAAAGAAGTAAAAGCCAGATTACAAAACATTCGCTTCCGTAATTCTGATTACAATATTCCGCTTCTTACCATGGAAGCCAATGTGCTGATCGATGAAGGCTTCCTCGATGAAGCCGGCACTGTCCTGAATAATGCTGTTGGCGCTTTTCCCAATAACATTCAATTGCTGTTTCTGCGTTCCGTATACAGTCAGGAAATTAATGATCTGACCACGATGGAAGTAGATTTGCGCAAGATCATTCAGCTCAACCCAAATAGCCCGGTGGCTTATAATAGTCTGGGTTACTATCTGGCAGATCGCTCTGATCGCATTGAAGAAGCCTATGAGTTAATTCAGCGCGCGGTGGAACTGGCTCCCAATGACCCCGCCATCATAGACAGCCTTGGCTGGGTACAGTACCGTTTGGGCCTCTATGACGAAGCAAGACAAAATCTAGACAAAGCCTATGAGTTATACCCTGATCACGAAGTGGCAGCGCATCTTGGCGAGGTGCTGTGGGTCATGGGTGAAAAATCAGCTGCCAGAGCGGTTTGGCGCAAGGCGCTGGAATCGCAGCCGAACAGTGAATATATTCGCAGTGCCATGGAGAGACTCACTTCTGATTCTTCCATTTAACAAGCAATTACCAAGACTGCTTTTGACAGGCTTATTTGCCCTCTTCCTGAATTCCTGCACATCACTGACATCTGAAAGCTCAATATCTTCCAGTGAAAATGATCAGTTGCTAAGGCAACTGGAAAGCTGGTCATTACGTGGGCGGCTTAATATCAGACGTGGAGAATCATCCGACACAATCAATATCAACTGGCAGCAGGCTGAGGAAGAATTTGAAATAAATCTCAGTGGCACTTTGGGCCTGGGCGCTATCAGAATAAGCGGCCAACCTGGCAGGGTGGTTATTGAAAAAGCTGGCGAAGCACCGATCATTGCCAACTCTTTGCAGGAAATCAGCACTGACATCCTCGGTTACGCCTTTCCGGCAAGCTCACTGCTTTACTGGATCAAGGGCTTACCCGCTCCAGGCAACAGGGCGGATATAAGTCGTAATGCTGAAGGCTTTGTTGCCACCTTATCGCAACACGACAGACAGGGTGCACGCTGGGAACTGCAATATGACCGTTACCAGAACGTTGATGATCACATGCTTCCCGGCCGCATCCGGCTCGAGCAGAGCCCTTATCGGCTGACCTTTGTGGTTAACAGCTGGGACATCACTGCAGACAATGCTGGAGACTCTGATTGAGTAGTCTCAAGTCCTTATGCTTGCCGGCTCCAGCAAAACTTAACCTGTTCCTGCATATCACCGGCAGGCGTGCTGATGGTTATCACAACCTGCAAACAGTTTTTCAATTGCTGGATTTCGGTGACACCCTCACTTTTGCGCCAAATGGCAGAAAAGAAATTACCTTCACTTGTAACAATTCATCACTGGAAAGTCCGGATAATCTGGTAATGCAGGCTGCCAACCTTCTGTCCGATGAAACCGGTATTAGCCTTGGTACTGATATTACGCTGGAAAAACGGCTCCCCCTGGGAGGCGGCGTAGGCGGAGGAAGCTCTGATGCAGCCACCACTTTATTGGCCCTGAACAGGCTCTGGAACTGCTCTTTGGACCTTGAAGCCCTAGCGCAGCTGGGGCTGAGACTGGGTGCGGACGTCCCTGTCTTCATCCGGGGCAGGTCATCCTGGGCTGAAGATGTGGGTGAATCCCTGCAAACAATTGACTTGCCTGAGCGCTGGTATCTGGTCCTGACACCCGATTGTGAGGTGTCCACAGAGGAAATATTTTCGCATTCGCAATTGACAAGAAACACCTACCCCATCAAAATAGCCGACTTTCCGTTTCCGGGCAGTAAAAATGACTGCCAATCACTGGTCAGCAGTCTTTATCCACCAGTACAAAAGGCAATTGACTGGCTTTCTGCTTATGCTGAAGCACGCATGACCGGGACTGGTGCCAGTATCTTTGCCGCCTTTGAATCAGAAGCCGAAGCACAGCAGGTGATGCAGCAAGTTCCAGAGAAGGCACCTGGAAATATTACGGCCTTTGTCGCCAGGGGAATTAATCGTTCTCCTGTTCATCTGGCCCTGAGCGAAATTGAAGATAAACAAGTGCTATAAACAGACACAGGGTTAAATCCCTTGTACAAAATAGCTAAATTGAATTTTAAAATAAGTACACTTTTTTATATTTGAGGTGTCGCCAAGTGGCATAAAAGAGACACAAGGTTAGATTCCTTGTACAAACAAGATAAAAAAAAATTTTAAATAGAGCACTTTTACTGGGGTGTCGCCAAGCGGTAAGGCACAAGGTTTTGATCCTTGCATGCGGAGGTTCGAATCCTCCCACCCCAACCATATTCACCCTGTACGACCTGAAAAGCGATTTCCCGATTTCTGTCAAACATATAAAAACGCGCAAAAGAGCACCAAGGAAAAGCCCTATGGCCAACAACTTGATGGTATTCACCGGCAATGCAAATCCGGAACTGGCAGAAAAAGTCGCTAAATGGCTGGGTGTGCCGCTGGGTCGAGCAAATGTTCACAAATTCAGTGATGGAGAAATCAGTGTCGAGCTGAATGAAAATGTACGTGGTCAGGATGTTTTCATCATTCAGCCCACTTGCGCTCCCACCAACAGCAACCTGATGGAATTATTATTAATGGCCGATGCCCTACATCGCTCATCCGCCAATCGCATTACCGCTGTTATCCCCTACTTTGGCTATGCCCGTCAGGATCGCCGCGTCAGATCTGCCCGTGTACCGATTAGCTCCAAGGTAGTTGCAGACATGATCAGCGCCGTCGGTGTTAATCGCTTGCTAACGGTGGATTTACACGCCGAACAGATTCAGGGCTTTTTCCAGATCCCGGTTGATAACGTTTATGCTTCCCCTTTATTGGTCGATGAAGTCATCCGCCAGAATTATAAAAACCTGATGGTGGTTTCACCGGACATCGGTGGTGTAGTCAGGGCTCGTGCCTTTGCCAAACAGCTGGACATAGATCTGGCCATCATCGACAAACGTCGTCCCAAGGCCAATGAGTCCCAGGTGATGAATCTTATTGGTGAAGTTAAAGATCGAACTTGTCTGATTGTAGACGACATGGTCGATACGGCAGGCACATTATGCAAAGCTGCCGATGCCTTGAAAGAAGAAGGCGCACTGAAAGTCGTTGCTTACTGTACTCATCCAGTGCTGTCTGGCAACGCCATGGAAAATATTAATAATTCTTCCCTCGACTCACTGGTTGTTACCGATACCATTCCCTTGTCGGAAGAAGCAAAGAATTGCAAAAAGATTCGCCAACTCACCATGGGTAAATTCCTGGGTGAGTCAATCAGGCGGGTTAGCAATGAGGAGTCTGTCAGCGCGATGTTTGATAACACCTGATTTTTAAAACCACGGTTTTAATAAACAGCTTATCGGCACGTTCTTTCAGATATCAAAAATTCCGGGCTATTGGTCGCAAATAACCCGGCAACTTATCAGGAGACATATATATGTCCAGTAATGAATTTATTCTCGCAGCCAAGCCTCGAGCAGACGTAGGGAAAGGTGCGAGCCGCCGCCTGCGCAGACTAGAAAATGAAATCCCGGCCATCATCTATGGTGCCGGCAAAGACCCCTTGTCAATTACCTTGCGCCATGATGATGTTTTTCATGCCATTGAAGATGAAGCATTCTTCTCTTCAATTCTTGAAATCAATGTCGCTGGCAACAAGGAAAGCGTGATTATCAAGGATCTCCAGCGTCATCCGGCCAAACCAGTACTCATGCATGCAGACTTTTTGCGCGTACGTGCTGATGTGGAACTGACCGTAAATGTACCGCTTCACTTCGTCAACGAAGAGGCTTGTGTTGGCGTTAAAACGGAAAATGGCCAGATCAATCACTTGATGAACGAACTGGAAATCTCCTGTCTGCCGAAAAACCTGCCAGAATACATCGAAGTGGATATGCTTGAAGTGCATACCGGTGATTCTGTCCATATCTCCGATCTGGCTCTGCCAGAAGGCGTTACCAGCGTCGACTTGTCTCATGGCGAATCAAGCGATCTTGCTGTTGCGGCAGTAAATGAGATTCGTGAGCAGGCTGCCGAAGTGCCCGTAGAGTCTGCAGAAGCAGCTGAAGGTGAAGCAGGTGCTGGCGACTCTTCCGGCGACGACGATAAAAGCGAATAACATCCTTTCATCATGAATGATGGCATCAAACTGATTGTTGGCCTGGGTAATCCAGGCCAGCAATACCGTTTTACCCGTCATAATGCCGGTGCCATGTTTCTGGAAACCCTCTGTGATGACTTTCATGGAGAACTGCGTCCGGATAGCAAGTTTTTTGGCCTGGCAGAAAGGATCAGTATCTCTGGTCATGATGTGCGTCTGCTTTTCCCCACCACCTTCATGAATAACAGCGGCCAAGCTGTGTCTGCTATGGCCCGTTATTATGATATTGCCCCGGAAAACATCCTGGTGGCCTATGACGAACTGGATCTGCCTGTTGAGACAGTGCGTCTTAAAAGCGGGGGCGGCCATGGTGGCCATAATGGCGTCAGGGATATAGCCAAGGCACTGGACAGCAACGACTTCCATCGCTTGCGCATTGGTATCGGGCGACCAAGTGGCAAAAGCATCGATTATGTCCTTGGCGTGCCATCCAAACAGGAAGCCGATGCCATACAGAACAATATTGATGAAGCGATCAGGCTTCTTCCCCTGCTGGTGGAAGGTAAATTCCAGGAAGCCATGGGCAAGTTGCATACCAAAGAAGATAAATTGTAGGCCGGATAAGGCGCGCAGAACCGCCATTCGACGAATAACGGATACAGGAAAATTTATGGGAATTAAATGCGGTATCGTGGGATTGCCAAATGTAGGTAAATCTACTCTTTTTAATGCTCTTACCGAGGCGGGTATTGCCGCGGAAAATTTTCCGTTTTGCACCATTGAACCCAATGCCGGCGTTGTTTCCATTCCGGATCCACGTCTGGATGCGCTGACAGCAATAGTTAAGCCACAAAATACCATTCCCACCACCATGGAATTTGTCGACATTGCTGGTCTGGTTGCCGGAGCGTCCAAAGGCGAAGGTCTGGGCAACCAGTTTCTGGCCAATATCCGCGAGACAGATGCTATCGCCCACGTGGTCCGTTGTTTTGAAGACGACAATGTTGTCCATGTCTCCAACACCATTCATCCGGCCAACGATATTGAAATCATCAATACCGAACTGGCCTTGTCTGATCTGGAAACCGTAGACAAGGCCCTGGACAAGGTAAGCCGTGTTGCCAAGAGCGGCGACAAGGATGCACAGAAACAAACCGCCCTGTTACAAAAAATACAGGCACATCTGGACGGCGGTAATCCAGTGCGTAGCATGGGACTTGATGAAGATGCACTGGCTAATATCTATACGCTGCATCTGCTCACCATCAAGCCCACTGTCTACATCGCCAATGTCGATGAAAATGGTTTTCAGGATAATCCACATTTGGATGTGGTCACAAAAATCGCCGAATCCGAAGGCGCTCAAGTGGTTGCTGTATGCAACAAGCTCGAATCTGAAATTGCCGAACTGGCTGCGGATGAGAAACTGGAGTTTCTCCAGGAAATGGGCATGACTGAACCCGGGCTGGACAGAGTGATACGCGCCGGTTACACCTTACTGGGCCTGCAAACCTACTTCACCGCAGGCGTTAAAGAAGTCCGCGCCTGGACCGTCAAGAAAGGCGCCACGGCCCCACAGGCGGCTGCCGTCATCCATACCGATTTCGAGAAAGGCTTTATCCGCGCAGAAATCATTGGCTATGACGATTTTATTGCCAACAAAGGCGAACAGGGTGCCAAGGATGCCGGCAAATGGCGCCTGGAAGGAAAAGAATACCTGGTGAAGGATGGCGACGTTATCCATTTCAGGTTCAACGTCTAGGGCAGCCATTGGCTGCAATGTCGAATGACGCTGAGCTTTTGTGACCTACAGGACAGTTTCCTTGACAAAAAGCAGGGAAATCCCGAAAATGCGCATCCTTCTGAAAAGTGTATTGAAAGAATTCTCACCAGTCAGAGGGTTTCCAGTTTGCTGTAGATGGGAATTTAATTTGAAATCTTACTCGTAGGCGTATGCCTTATACGTCGAGACTAAAATTTCAAATTAAATTTTCAGATGCAGTAAAATGGGAAACCGAAAAAGTATCATTTTTCGTCGCGAGGGCGTCAAGTGTGCATGAGATGGAAGCGGAGATTTAAATTTTTCGCGCAGGTGTATACATATATACGTTGAGCCGTAAAATTTAAATTTCCGTTTTCAGATTGTGTACAATTGGCGGCCGCAGTAGAAAATTAAGGCTACGTAGCTCAGCTGGTTAGAGCACAGCATTCATAATGCTGGGGTCGGTGGTTCAAGTCCACTCGTAGCTACCAAACAAAAAAGTACTTAACGAAATTTCGTTAAGTACTTTTTTTATGGCCAGCAATAAAGTCTCTGCTTACAACATCAGCCCTTAACTATGGCAGTCTATAAGCCACCAACTGCGCAGCATTTCCAGATTCTCCAGAAGCATTCCCATTCACGGCGACGATGATATATTGCTTACCTTCATGCGAATAAGTCATGGGCAAACCAGTCTGCGGACCTGACGGCAGGGCAGTACGCCAGATTTCTTGCCCGCTTTGCTTATCATAGGCATGTAAATAAGGCTGACCATTAGCACCTTCACCGGCAAATAACAGGCTCTTTGTTACCAGCAAACCTGCCTGCGCCCGACTTCCCGTGGGGGGGACATTAGTCAGTCCGGCCTCATCCAGCTTGGCCTGAATGGCAGGAGGGGTATCCCCGTTAGGAATCTGCCAGGCAATTTCACCCTGATTCATATCATAGGCTGTGATTCTTCCATAGGGCGGCTTTAGAAGAGGCAGGTCATAAGGGAGATCAGGTAAACCTCCACTCATCCTGTAATCGGAATAGTTCGGATCTTCAGGTCGAGCAGGCAGATTTGGCACAAGGCCTAGTACTGTTGGGTTGGTTATTGAACCAACATACACAAACCCTGTTTCAGGATCTGCGGCACCCGAAGGCCAGTTCGCACCACCACCAAAACCGGGTAACTGAAGAGTGCCTACATTGTCTGAAGTAACCACAGAAGCCGGTGTGTAAACCGGGCCAGTGGTATAGTTTGCCAGCGCGGCGACTGCTAGGGCTCGCAATTGTGGTGTGAAATCAATCAGATCATCTTCACTATAACCCTGAACATCGAAGCCAGGCGGCCGGGTGGGAATTGGCTGGGTAGTTGATGTCCACTCACCGGGAACAGTGGTTTGAGGAACCGGCGTTTCGATGATTGGCCATACAGGCTCGCCGGTAACACGATCAAACACATACGCAAAAGCTTGCTTGGTAAGCTGAACTACCGCTTTAATTTCCCGACCACCGACATTTATATCCAGCAAAATAGGATGCGCCGGATTGTCATAATCCCAGATATCGTGATGGACCAACTGGTAATGCCACTCCCGTTGACCAGTTTCTATATTCACCGCGACAAGACTGCTGGAAAACAGGTTGTCGCCATGACGGGCGCCACCGTAGACATCGTTGGTAGGTGCTTCAACAGCCAGATAGATATAGCCCAGTTCCGAGTCGACTGAAAATGGCCCCCATACTCCGGCATTACCGGTATAGTCAGCTGAACCATTGAGCCATGACTCATAACCATACTCGCCGGAACGCGGGATAGTATGAAAAGTCCACTTTCGTTGTCCGGTTCGAACATCAAAAGCCAGAATATCGCCCTTCGCATTAACTTTATTGAGACGACCCATGGCAGGACCTATGACCACGGTATCGCGGGAAATAACAACCGGTGATGAGTTGCCCAAGCGGCCTAATAAATCACCTTCAAAGAGCTGATCCTGCTCAGCCACCATATCAACGATGCCATTATCACCAAAAGAGGAAATCGGCACACCGGTATGGGCATCAAGGGCAATCAGATTAAAGCCCGGGGTAGCAAACAGAATACGGTCGTCGCCATTGCCATCACTCCACCAGGACACTCCGCGGTGGATTTTACGGGGAGCTGCGCTATAACGATCGCCCTCATCAGGCCGATACAGCCAAAGTGTCTCGCCAGTACCAGCATCAGCGGCAATCACAATGCGCCGGGAGTCCATGGTGAAATAAAGCACCCCATTGACCATCAGCGGGGTTGTCTGGCTGGAAGGCTGTGCTCTGGGCAACAAGGAATCCGCCTTCCATACCCAGGCAAGCTCCAGGTCCGCTACAGTATCGGCATTGATTTGATTCAATGCAGAATAACGAGTACTGCCCTCACCCCCTCCATACACTGTCCAATCGGAAGTGGCACCCACCTGCCCATAGGTATTAATAGCCATTGAAAGAAGGCAGAACGTCAGAGTTTTGCTAAAAAAAGGTCGCAAACGCATAATGAAATCCCCCGGAATCTTATTATTATCAAGAGGCTCAGAGTAACATCAAAATATTTAGGGTCAGAGTAAAATTCGAGCTTTTACTCCGACACCAAGATTAATCAGAATTCATAACGCCGGGGTCGGTGGTTCAAGCCCACCGGTAGATACCTATAAAATCAATGGGTTACAGAGATTTAAGCCTCTTTTTGCCAAGCATTCCATAATTCAACATAAGTAAAGAATGCTTGCGTGAATCTTTTTCTTTTCTTCACTGCCCCAAGGTAAATTGATGACCCGGTTTACTCTTCGATTGTCAGCTTAAAAGCCGTCGGGTTTGCGCTGATCAAGGTTAATTTGAGATTCCCGATCTCTCCATTTACGTCGGCCTGGGTAAATATAAATGACGCTGTTTCCTGGTTAAAAATCGAAACTTCATCAATGTTCAATGGTATTTGAAGATCATCAATAACGAAATTTCCTGAATCGTCATTAATTAATACGGCAGCATAAATTCCGTCCTGATACTCAACCGCCGGTAAATACAGGGTATCTCCTCTCAGGCTTGCTCTGCTTTTTGAAAAGAATTCTTCACGATCGGGCGCCAGCTCTGTAAGCCATGCCAGGGAGCTAATGTCATAGTCTCGCTCTTCCAGGTGACTAAGTATCGCTTTCACAATCTCATAGCCCGGCAGCATTTCATCCTGACTGCAGTAAGCTGAATGTTGCGGTATCACTTTATTGTCAAAAGTCTGCTGACTAATTGCCAAATGATATATGCGATGACAGTTAATAACGTAAACATTATTCAAGGTGAAAAAAGGCGGCTTGGGATCCAGCACCGTCCAGCCAACATCCGATACATAATCTATTGATAAAGGTGAATAGGCAAAAATCAAAGCGGGGGCTTCAGCGGGAGTAAGGAGTGTGCGCCCTTCCATCCAATCGGGTATACCAATACCCAGGTAATCAAGAATTGTAGGCGCAAGATCTATGCGCTGGGTATTGCCCTCAATAACACCACTGTGCTGATTGTCTGGAAAGTCCATAATCAGCGGAACCGGCAGACCTATATTGGGATTGCGGCTGTGATCAGAATTTATTATGACGAGGGTATTTTCAAGAATCCCTCGTTCCTCGAGGAAAGCGTATATTTCAGAAACGTAATGATCATAATCACGAATAGAATCATCGTAGAAGTCCCGCATATGATTCCCGGTCTGCTGCTGACCTTGTGAATAAAGCGGATCGGCAGGTCTGAATCGTGGACCATGGGTGCCCAGCAGATGTAAGTGAACAAAAAAGGGCTCACTGTTCTCCTCTATAAAAGCAAACAGTTGTTTGATACGGCTATCATCTATGGCAATAGAAGTAGCAAGATTGTCCGCTTGTGTCACCAATTCATAGACATCCTCAATATCCTTGCCCCCTGTAATATGGAGAAGCCTGCTGGAGATCCTGTCCAGACTCTGTTTAATGAAAACACTCTGCTCCGGATATAGTGAAAAAAGAGGGGAATACAATTCACCAAGAACGCCGTCAATGCGTGTGTGGTCATTGGCAACCTGGAAACTCTCCTGCATATTCATATCAAGCGCATCGGCATAATACCTGACGCTTATATCAGCATTTGTATAGCCCACTTTTTGCAGAATACCGGGCAAATGCTCATACGCATCTACGCCACGCAATCCGTCCGGCTGGTAAACGACCCCTGTAGTTGTCGGTAGCTTTCCGGTTAACAGGGAAATCACAGAAGCACCCGTATAAGAAGAATTGGAAAAATGATTGGCTGAAACCAGGGAGTTTCCCATCAGGGATTTTATAAAGGGTGTGGTGTCACGCTCGTATCCATAGGCGGACATGTTGCGCCTGTTAATGCCATCTGATGAAAGAATCAGAATATTTGGCAGGCTGGAATCGCTGCCAATATCGGTACTTACTGGTCCGACAGAATTAACACTGCGACCCGTTATGGCAATTACCATACCCACGAGCAGGCATACTGCCGACATAATAGTAGCGCTGGTGAACAGGCTCCTGCTACTCCCGCCCTCTTTTTCTGCGCTGGATTGGCGGTATAAAACAACGATCAAACCTATAAATGCCGCAAGATAGACATAGCGGCCTGGCCCCTGAAACGAGCCGCTGTATAAACCAAACAAGGTGTTACTGAAATTCTCTGCTAGCAGAAAAAGAACTGAGGCATAGATAAAAACGGGCACCGCTCTTATTAGTTGCAGTCTATCTTTTTTAATCAGCCATTCATCAACAGCAAAAAACAACAGTACTACTGGTAGCAAACTGATGAAAATCAGTAATGGTGACATGAAGATGACAGAGGCTTTTTCCGCCACGGTGTAATAACTTAAAATCGAGGGCTTGGTGACAAAAAACAACCATTCCATAAAAACATAGACAAAGCAGGCTAGATAAAGCCTGACCAATGCCTGAATTATTCTGCCAGTTAAACTATTCACCACAATTTTCATGCAAGCCTTTCCAGCAGAAAAAGAACGCGATGGCTGTCTTTGATACTTTCCCTGCGAGTAATTCTGAAATGAACTGAAAAAGCCTTTTCAAACCCTGCAATAGTGTAATCCGGAAAAATATCTTCTCGAGTAGTCAGCAATCGTTTCACCTGGGAGTCTTCCTTGGGAACGAATTCAATAATAAGAAACCTGGCGACTGCAGCAAAAAATTCTGCCAGCTTGCCCAAGGGCACATTGTTGGAAATGGCCAGATGATGAATAAGGGCTAAAGCCAGTACAGTTTCGTCCTGACAACGTTGCAGAAAAGACTCCCTCTCTTCTAATCCCCAGCCGATACCGCCACTGGGGTTAGTTAAATCCTGCAAAAGTGGAAGGATGCTTGATTCTTTTTCCTGCTTGCCATGGAGATAGTTTTTTTCTACCGCAACAGGGTCTATATCCTGTGCCACCACCGTGTAACCCTGCTGTTCTGCGATACGGCTGAAATGACCATTATTTGCCCCAAGATCATGAAGCAAGGGTGTTAATTCTGGCAGGCTAGCCAGGAATTCTGCCAGCAGGGATTCCTTATGCAGCATCGCCGCATCCTGGTAATTAGTCCCGCTATAGTATTCACCCCATTCCGTATCTGATAACTTCCAGTTAATGTTTTTCACACAACTGCCGATGCTCTCCATCAGCGCTTCAAAACCCATCTTGCTGATAGGGCGTGCTTTAATTTCTCTCCCGGCTTTCCCGATTTCCCCACCTTTCCCGGCTGCATCGGCATAGTGTTTTTGGGTTCTGGCATGCAGGTGAATATGGCTTAACAGGGAATATTTGAACCAGGTTTTTCCTGGCAGCAACTGACTACCCAGATCAAGTGGTATGCCATCTATATATATTCTGAAAAGTTGTGACAGCCTGATGTCGCTATATGCCATCAATGCCAGTGGCGCGATGAAATGCTGACAGAACTGTCTGTAGGCTAACCAGGGACTGCCCTCTTCATAAAACTCAAAAGACAAGGTGTCGATAAACACCGGCCTGCCCTTGATGAACTGAATGTTATAGGCACTTGCATCTTTCAACACCATGCCGTGTTTTAGCGCGAGCTTCTGAACCTCCAGTGTGCACAGGGCGGCATCCTTCAGCTGGCTGAAAGACCATTCATAGGGATAGGAAATATAGGGGACCTGATCAGGCCTGATAACTTTGTATGCCTTGTCATCGATTTCAGACTCAGCATTGATTTCTTCATGACTGACCAGTAAATGATGCTTTACCAGGGCGTCATATAAACCTGACGCCATCAGGTGATCATATTGGGACTGGTAAGACTTATTGATCTGCCGATAAACCTGCTTATCCTTGTTAAAGACAAAGCCACTGGGATCACGAAAGGAAGAAGCAAGAATTGTTGCGTTGTCCACACAAACTCCAAATGAGACACAGGTTTAAAGCCAGGAAGTGGCTAAAATAGGCAATTGTTAATATACTGAAAAGAATTCTAACACTATCTACAATCTGCTCAAGATTGACTCGTTTCACTTTCAATCTTAATGGGATATCCAAGCATGCCAAAGCTCAAAAACCTGTATTCATCCATGCTTTCATTCATATTACTGGCGAGTATAGCTACCCCTGCCTACGCCTACCTTGATCCAGGTACCGGTAGTCTTATTCTGCAGGGTCTTATCGCCGGACTGGCGATGATTTCCTTCACTTTCAAAATGTGGTGGTACAAATTGACCAGTTTCTTCAAAAAGTCAGATGATTCTGAAGACTCTGAAGATAAAGAGAAAAGTGATAGCGAAAAATCCGAACCTGCTACTCCGGACTAAAGCGTCGCATATTCGTATATTGCTCTAGATTGAATAAGATAAAGGCTTACCAATGGGTAAGCCTTTTTTTATATCTGAATGTATTGCACTTCCAGCATGAAATGAAATAAAGAAAATTAGGACTAACTTGCCAGCCCCTGCAAATATTCCACGATATCTCTGGATTCCGGCATCCACTGATCTTCACCATTCTCTGTAATTCTCAGCACTGGAACCGTTGTGCGATTCCGTGCCTGGTAAAGCTCCTCCATATCCTTCCTGTCAGCCATGACATTACGTATTTCGACATCCAGACCCAGTTCCTTAATAGTGCCAATAACATAGTGGCAATAGCCACAATATGGCGTGACGTATAACGCGAGCTTTGGCTGCATGAATAAATCCGATAGAAATGAAACTTCTTTTAAAAATCTGCAGTAATAAAAAACTACTTTTATTCCACCATAACTTCGAGCACATAAGGGCCGGGAGCATTCATCGCAGTAATAAGCGCATCATCCAGTTGATCCGCATTGTCTACGCGCGCACCATCACAACCAAGACCCTTGGCCACTGAAACAAAATCAATACCGCCAAGATTACTTCCTACCACCTCGTCCAGATCAAATATCCTGCCGAACATTTTCAGGGCTTCGTAGCTGGCATTGTTAATAACAATAAAAGTAATTGGCAAATTCTGATTGGCTGCCGACCATAAACCCTGAATGGCAAACATGGCAGAGCCATCACCCAGCAGTGCGATCACCTTGTCTTCAGGCCGCGCCATGGCAACCCCTACTGCTGCCGGCAAACCATGGCCCAAACCACCACTGGCACAGGTATAAAATGTATCCCTTTCCAGAATGGGTAAATAGTCATGCATGGGCCCACGACAGCTGGGCGCCTCTTCCACAATGATGGAATCAGGCGCACGTAATTTAGCCAGTTGCTGCAGGACATATTTATCGGTGAAGGGTTTGCCGTCCAGAGCCGGTGCTGCAGGCAGGGTTTCGGGGGCTGACCTGGCTTGTGGTGAGGAATTGGCATTAAGAAACTGTAATGCCGGTTTCATGCTGCTGATTACTGCTGTTCCTACTGGAGACCATGCCGCCGTATTGGCATTATCAACAATTTGAAATAATTGACTGCCCTCCGGGACATGCGGACCACTGCCTTCAACATGATAGGTAAAGGCCGGAGCACCCAGCACGATAATGACATCATGACCATGCAGCGATTTCACAATTTCCTGACGACTGGCGGCCAGAAATCCGGCAAACAAGGCATGGTCTTCAGGAAAGCTGTTACGTGCCGACATCGGACTGGCATAGACCAGAGAGTTATGAGTCTCTGCCAGAGAGATTATTTCATCCCAGGCATCATCTCTGCCGATACCAGCGCCGACTACCAAAGCCGGTTTTTGCGCCTTGTTCAGTGCATCGGATACTTCGTTTAAAAGTTGTGTCTCACCTTGTAAGAGCTTGCTGATTGCCCGTGCATCCGGTGCATCACAATAACAATCCCAGTCATCAATCGGCACAGAAACAAAGGTGGGGCCCTGAGGGGCCTGCATGGCAGTGTAATAAGCGCGAGCTATGGCAAGCGGCACATCTTCAGCGCGAGCGGGCTCACAACTCCATTTCACATAGGGCATCGGAAATTCTGAGGCCTGCTGTGCATACAAAAATGGCTCAAATGGCAATATAGATCGGGCTTGCTGGCCCGCAGTGATCACCAAAGGTGTTTGATTTTTAAAGGCAGTAAAAATATTGCCCGCCGCATGCCCCGCCCCCACAGCTGAGTGTAAATTGACTACTGCAGCATTGCGTTTTGCCTGGGCATAACCATCGGCCATACCCACTACAATGCTTTCCTGCAAACCCAACACATACTGGAAGTCATCCGGGTAATCCCGAAACATCGGCAGTTCTGTTGAACCTGGATTACCAAATACCCGGTCTATACCGAAACTGCGTAACAGGCTTATTACTGCCTCGCGCACGGTGACTTGACCCGGTGCAGGTTCTGGCCTTTTAGTGGCGACCGCTGGTTTTTCGTACTGCGACATACTGCTTTCCTATTCTGTAGTTGAGAGACCAGGTTGAGAGACCAGACTGGCCTTGCCTATTATTCCTTAATCTTCACTTATATTTAATTTAAATCTTGTTTTCTCGGTCATATAAATTATGCAGACCCACATTTTCAATCAGACGCTCTCCACACAAGGCCATGGTGGTATCGAGTTCCTTGCGGACGATTTCCAGCACATCAGTGACGCCCTTCTCACCTCTTGCACCCAGACCGTATACATAGGCTCTACCCAACCAGACTCCGTCTGCACCTAGGCAGCGAGCTCTTAGTACATCCTGGCCACTGCGAATGCCGCCGTCGATGTGAATTTCAATATCCTTACCCACTGCATCGACTATCTCAGGCAATACCCTGATGGATGAAGGCGCACCATCCAACTGGCGGCCACCATGGTTGGACACCACTATGGCATCAGCACCGGAATTCACCGCAAATTTTGCGTCCTGCGCATCCATAATGCCCTTCAAAATTAATTTTCCGCCCCAGCGTTCCTTGATCCAGGCGACGTCGTCCCAGTTTAGCTTCGGGTCGAACTGCTCTGCCGTCCAGGAAGATAGCGAAGACAAGTCAGTGACATTTTTCACATGTCCCATGATATTACCGAATGATTTACTTTTTGAGCCGAGCATTTTCAGCGCCCATCCTGGCCGCGTCATGACCTGCCAGATATGATCAGGAGTAAATCGGGGCGGAGTACTCAGCCCATTGCGGATGTCATTATGGCGCTGGCCGAGAATCTGCAAATCAAGGGTTAGAATGAGCGCACTGCAACCTGCTGCCTTGGCCCGGTCAATCAAATCACCGGCAAACTCCTTATCCTTCATCACATAGAGCTGGAACCAGAATGGTTTTTCAGTGTTTGCTGCTACATCTTCGATGGAGGCAATACTCATGGTAGAAAGCGTAAAAGGAATACCGGCCTTTTCTGCCGCTTTGGCAGCCAGAATTTCGCCATTGGCATGTTGCATACCCAGCATCCCTATTGGTGCCAGAGCCACCGGCATACTGACATCCTGCCCCACCAGACTTGATGCCAGTGAACGATTGGACATATCCACCGCCACGCGCTGACGAAACAGAATGTCGGAAAAATCCGTCTCATTTCTGTGATAGGTACTCTGGGTCCATGACCCGGAATCGGCATATTGGAAGAACATTCGCGGGACCCGGCTTTGCGCCAAGGCCTTGTAATCCGCTACATCACATAGTGCTTTCATAGAGTTTTGAGATATTTAAAAATGGGGACAGACCACGTTTTAATGTCCCCATTTTTTAAGATTTGATTTCAAGGTATTAAAACGTGGTCTGTCCCCATTTTTTGATTAACGTGCTGCAAGGCCCTCAACGATCTGCAGGGAAGTCATCACATTCTCTTCTGGAGATACACCACCAACAGTGCCAACGATAGTACCGTCTGCATCAACCACGAAGGTGTCACGGGAAGCGAAACCGTGGTCGATGTCTACGCCACGGGTATCCTTGAAACCGGCACGGCCTTGACGGACATCCAGGTCATAGGAAGCGGCAATACTGCCATCGGCATCGGAAACCACCGCCAGCTCACCAGCACAAAACTCCGGATCCGCTGAAAAATCATTCAAACGGGCGATGCTGTCCAGAGAAACACCAACCACTGAGGCCCCTGCAGCACGAAATTTATCCATATTGATGGCAAAGGTGTGCGCCTGAATATTGCAGCCTGCGGTGTAGGCCGAAGGATAGAAATACACCACTGTTGGACCGACCAGGTTCAGAGTCTGTTGCAGTGAATAAGTAAACTCCTCCCCGTCCATGGAAGCCTGGGCAGTGAACACCGGAGCACTTGCCCCGGTTTCCAGAGCCGCCTGTGCAGACAGGCTGAATGCCCCTATAAATAGTGCGCTTGTTATACTTTTTGTTAAAAGATTAATTTTCATTGGGTCTTCCTCTTAATAGTTGAACGTTTCGAGCTGCTTGATTCAATATTATGCGATTTTGCAAATAAATACGTTTTCCTGATGATATAGCGGTTAAAGCGACTAGTGCAATGACCCGTAAATCACTGGAAACTTTCATTCGGGACTAAAGTCCCTCCTACAAAGATTCGCTTTCCCCTGTAGGAGCGGTTTCAACCGCGAAGAACGCACCCCCTTTATTCGGGACTATTTATCCTTTGAAGTATAGTTAAAGCCACAACAGTCGAATTAAATGCGGATGTTTGCCTGCAGGTATTTAAGGAACTTTTCCCTCCTACATTGACTCAGCGTGTCTGGAAAATTACCATGCCGTTTCACCAAATTTAAGAGCAATTCAATGACACGTCAATTATTTCTATCATTACTGATTTTTTTACTTCTGTCCTGCAGTCAGGATCAGGAAGCTATTGAGCCGGTCACTGAAGATACTGTTACGCCAGCTTATCAAGCGCAGATCACCGCCGTACTGGCACAATTACCCGAGGACACTGATCCGGACAGCAAGACCTTCCAGACCCTGGATGGACGCGGTTTTGATATTGAGCTATTTGCAGGTGGAAAGGTGTTTGTTAATTTCTGGGCTACCTGGTGCGCTCCCTGTATTCGGGAAATCCCTTCCATCAACCGTGCAGCGGCTGAACTGGAAGACGAAGGTTATACCTTCCTGTTTATTTCTGATGAAGACCCCGAAACCATTAATGACTTCCTGCTGGAAAGGGAATTTCCAGGCAACTTCGTCAAACTAAACGGTTATTTCGCCACATTCGGTATCGGGGCAGTTCCAAGCTCATGGCTGGTTGATGAAAATGGAGATGTAGAAGTGGTGTGGGCAGGTGCGTACGAATGGGATAGCGAGGAGATGCTGAACGAAATCAGAAATCCTTCATCCGCACCCTCCACCCCTTGATAACTAGAACTTGATTAGAAAATTCCGTAATCAATCACATCATCATAGTAGCCAGTGACCGTCAGGGTTACCACTACATCGAATTCATTATAATTTAACCAGTACCAGCCATGCTCACCATAGAATGGAGCAACCAGTGAACCGCTACCGTCGGTGCCTTCCTGCTGTTCCCGGTAACGCACAAAAAAGTCAGGACCAAATGATTGATCATGTCCATGATAATCCACATAAATATCGCCGTTATCCACTGACCATGAATAAACGATCATCTTGCCCTCTTCCAGCACCATTTTTATTTCTGTCGAGCCTTCCGCGGGAATCATCACTTCCATGGTCATGGTTTGCGGGGCTTCTGCCTGCTGCTGAAAGACAGCGGGATTCGGCAAGGGCGTAGGATCACCAAAACCGGGGATTTCCACTTCACGCATCACTTCGTTACCACCAATGATGTCGGTAATTTCAATAACTACCACAGGTTCCGCATTGAGTTGCGTCAGCCCTGTCGCCTCACCAAGACCAGTGGGATCAATGCCATACTCAGCAGGCAGTACCACAAGCACCAGAATAAACGCTGCAGCCACAATAGAGACCAGGGTCGCTTTTAGCAGGCTGGCTTTGGATGGGGGATCAATATTATTCATG
>CAWUSW010000024.1:0-7279 GCA_963925675.1 uncultured Pseudomonadales bacterium | reverse complement strand
AGGAGCGAAAAAATGCTGATTCACTACTGCGCCATTGAGGGCTTTAACTCCCTTCACTATTCCCTGTAGAATCGAGCGTTCTACTAAATATAGAACATCAACACCAACAATTATAAATAAGGGAAAATTGCCATGAACAAGAAACTGACTTTGGCTGCACTTTGCCTGTCTTTTTTAGGCAGCACTGTAGCCAATAATGTAATGGCCCAAAATGTAGACACTGCAATTGCCAATGCGCAACGCGCCCTGGGTAATGTGCGATCAGTCACGTATTCGGGCTCTGCCAGAAATGTTGCCTTTCAACAATGTGGTGCAAGTGGCGTGGCATTAATTTGCAATAGCACGCACGATCCCATGCGTCCGATCACCAATTACACCAGTGTCATTAACCTTGCAGCACCTGCAATGCGTCATGGCGGTGACACCATGAACATGGGAGGAGGCGGCTCTACCGTTGTCAGTGCCGGCACTTTTTTCCAGCAAGTTTCTGCACAACAGGCAGCACTTTCTGCGCCCTGGGCCAGCTCGCTTGAGCTATATATCACGCCCTGGGGATTTTTAAAGGGTGCGGCTGAAAACGCCACTACCTCAAATCGCCGCACAATAAATGGCGAGAGCTATACCGTATTGAGCTGGAGCCCTGAGGTGAAAGCCCCCTCCGGTGCAAGTTACGTCATTAACGGCTACCTGAATGATGAGAACCTTGTCGAGCATGTCGAAACCTGGGTAGGTGACAACATCATGGGTGACATGCATATTTTTGCCTCCTACACCGGTTACCGCGACTTTGGCGGCTTTCTGGTGCCAACCCAAATAGAGCAAACCCGTGGCGGCTGGCCCTTTTTTGGAGTGGACATCACCGCGGCAGATGCCAACATGCGCAATGTTGCTTCAATCCTGCCAGCACCGGCTAACGCTGGCGGTGGTGGCGGCAATGCCCGTGAGATTACTGTCATGCCGGAGCGACTGGGAGACGGTTTCTATCGCCTGAATTCAGGCCCAGGCAGTTATGATTCCCTGATCGTTGAATTTGAAGATCACATCATGATGCTGGAAGCCGGCGCCAGCCATGCCGTGGTGCAGGCTTATATTGCTGAAACCAAACGCCTGATTCCCAACAAGCCTATTCGCTACATAATGAATACCCATCCGCATTCCGACCATACTGCCGGTTTACCCGTGGTGCTGGCCGAAGGCGCAACCGTTATCACGCAAGCGAATAACCAGGAATTTTTCGAGCGCGCACTCAACACACCCCGCACCTTGCTTGACGATGCCCTGGCCAGAAATCCTCAGAAGGTATGGGTAGAGGCAGTGGACACCAAAGCGGTCTACACCGATGGTAACCGTACCGTAGAGATGTATCACATCTATCCGGCACCCCATTCCAACGGTTTAATGGTGGCCTATTTCCCTGAAGAGAAAGTACTGTTCCAGGGTGACTTTTCCCTGCCGGCTCCAGGTGGAGTAGGTAATGATCATGTGCAGGCTTTAGTACCAGCCTTGGAAAAACTCGGTGTCACTGACTTTGATCGTTATATCAATGTACACGCCCCTGCAGAACCTCAGACCAAGGCCATGCTTTGGGATGCTGTTGGTAAATGAAAAGGTAAGTAAGATACTCTTAATTTTTTTAACAAAGTAAACAAAACCGGAGCAGACAAAATGCCTGCTCCGGTTTTTTTATACGTCAAAGAATCAAAGGCAAAACTGACCCATGTAGGCCGGAACAGGCCCGCAAGGCCGTCATCCGGCATGAATCAGAGGTTGATCATAGGCTCAGAGTTATTTGATCTACCCGGGCGGGCGCGTCCTCCTGGTCGGATAACGCTTCGCTTTTCCGACCTGTTTATCCTGGAAAGTAGCTTTTATCTCACATTTTGCATTGTGGCTGGATATTTGCCTGAAGGTATTTGCGGAACATTGTTTTATCGGACATCGGGCTGCGCCCTCTTTCGACCTACGAGGCGGTGTTTGTCTTGTCCGATGGCACTGTGCTTATCCGACCTGCGGGATTACTGTGTCATTAAATGCTTGCAACTTTGTAGGTCGGATAAGGCTCGCACAGCCGCCATCCGACCAGGTCTCTGTGTGCTTGTTCCTTTTACTTGACCCTCTGATAGTGTAAAGTGCCCGCCTTTGCTGTACTTCCCTCTCCTGTTGGTGGCCATTCTCGTCGGCTCCCCCCAAAGATCTTGAGTACTTTTTTCCAAAAACATCATGTTTTTGGTGTCCCATTCTATTGAGTCAACAAAGCCCTAAATGAATTACGTTTTAAACCTGTTCGACCGCTCCAAAAATATCAATTACCTAACCGAAGTGCTTTCCGGCTTAACTGTCTCGCTGGCACTGGTTCCCGAAGCTATTGCATTTGCCCTGATCGCCGGGCTTTCGCCGCTTACCGGACTCTATGCCGCCTTTAGCATAGGCCTGATCACCGCTGTATTTGGTGGCCGCCCCGGCATGATCTCGGGCGCAACTGGCGCAATCGCTGTCGTGATTGTCAGCCTGGCGCAGAGCCACGGGGTTGAGTACATCTTCGCCACCGTTATTTTGGCTGGCCTAATCCAGATGACGGCGGGCTTTCTCAAGCTGGGCAAGTTCATCCGCATGGTGCCGCACTCGGTGATGTTTGGTTTTGTGAACGGTCTGGCTATTGTCATTTTCCTGGCACAAATGGCGTCCTTCAAAGTCGCCGGCGCTAATGGCGAGCTGGACTGGATGATTGGCTCGCAACTGCACATCATGCTGGCCCTGGTGCTGCTGACCATGGCCATTATCTGGGGCCTGCCCAAACTTACCAAAGCCATCCCTGCCTCATTGGCCGCGATTCTGGTAATAACGGCAATCGTGCTTGGCCTTGATATCGATACCCGCAACGTCGGTGACATCAGTTCCATCAAGGGTGGTTTTCCCCCTTTTCATATTCCCGACATTCCTCTTACCATGGAAACCCTGCGCATTATCTTTCCCTATGCCTTTATTGTCGCTGGTGTTGGTCTGATCGAAAGTTTGCTCACCCTGAACCTGATCGACGAGATAACAGAAACGCGCGGCAAGAGTAATAAAGAAGCAGTAGCCCAGGGCCTGGCCAATTTTGTCACTGGATTTTTCTCCGGCATGGGCGGTTGCGCGATGATCGGGCAGAGCCTGATCAATATCTCATCCGGTGCCAGAGCACGCTTGTCCGGCATCGTGGCGTCTATCATGTTGCTGGTTTTTATTATGTTTGGCGCAGAATATATAGAACAAATGCCCATTGCCGCGCTGACCGGCCTGATGATCATGGTCGCCATCGGCACCTTTGAATGGGCCAGCATCAGAGCCATTGGCAGAATGCCCAATCGCGACAACCTGGTAGGTTTCCTGGTAGCCGCAATTACTGTACTACTGCACAACCTGGCGTTAGCGGTATTGATCGGCGTAATCATTTCCGCACTGGTCTTTGCCTGGGAAAATGCCAAGCGCATTCGTGCCAGAAAATATGTAGACGACGATGGTACCAAGCACTACGAAATTTACGGCCCGCTGTTCTTTGGCTCCACCCAGGCCTTCGCCGAAAAATTTGATGTGCCCAATGATCCGGACAAGGTGATTATCGATTTCAGGGAAAGCCGCGTGAACGATATGTCCGGCATCGAAGCGCTCAATAAACTCACCGAACGCTATTTTAGAGCGGGCAAAGAAATACACCTGCGTCATCTAAGCCCCGACTGCCTGAAGCTGCTAAAAAATGCGGCAAAAATAATTGATGTGAATATTATCGAAGATCCCACCTACAAGGTGGCAGTAGAAATATAAGTAGGGCGGAAGAAGGCCGCAGGCCGATATCCGACAAGGCGGACACCATCCGCCATTACCAACACCCCCACCCCGACCGAGGAAATAACCACAGCACAACACTGATTCCTTTATCTATGCACATTGTAGATATTGACTTGCCACTGGTCTGAGAGACAATGTCCAGTCCGGTGACAGAGAGAGTCCCCAGCTGTATATCTCGCCTCGCACTTGCACCAGCTTTACTTTATTAATCATGTAAAGAGGAGCTCAACGTGTCAGAGCACAGTCATCGTCAAATCAGTCATCATGCTGGCAACACCTTTAGCACTGCGTGTGTTGCAGCATTTCTATCCCTCTATTGTTTTACCCTTGATGCTCAACCAGAGCTGCCGGTCACGCGTTTACTGTTTGAGCCGGTACCTATCCCGGCTCAAGGCCTGGCGGGCACGGATGAATCTCTCACTGCCCTGGCCAACATGCCTGCCCTGATACCCAGCGACACACTTGAAGATGAAGGCATGGATAGCGCAAGCCGTCAGCAACTTCTGACAGATATCCAGGAATATATAAGCACCATAGGCGACAAGGAAAGTGAGGAAGGCCCCTATTCCGAGCAGCTTATTCAGGACCTGGCCAGCGTCGGCCTGCTCCAGCAGCAACTGGATGAACATGAACAGGCATTAGAATTTTTTGAACGGGCGCGCAATTTAAGCCGCATTAATGAAGGTCTGGATACCTTGATCCAGGCGCCAATGATTGAAGGGGAAATTGAAAGCCTGTCTGCACTGGGACGTTTACAGGAAGCCGATGAGTTACAGGATGGTCTGCTGGCGATTCATCAGGCCAGTTACGGTGCTGATGCCGAAGAAGTGGTCACTGCCATTCATGCTCTGGGAGACTGGAACCTGCAGGCCTTTCTGGAAAGGTCCAACATTGCCTTGAATATAAACCGGGTGAATGCCGCGGACTTCATCACCCAGAACAACTACAACGCCACTGACCAGACCGCGACAAATTTCTATATGGGCGACACCAGCGATCCTAGCAACACGCCGGTATACAAATTGTATCTGGCCCAGAGAAACTATCTGGAAGGTATTAATATCCTGCTGCAGAATAAAAACTACACTCACCCGGAAATACTGGACCTGGAACGTAAATTTCTCACCACCGCTTTTCTGCGCACTCACCAGGAAAATATTGTCTACGAACCGGACTTCTACCTGAACAGAAAAACCAAGGCTACAGGTACGCGTCTGGATACCAGCACCCAGGACCGCATGAACTCCTCTGACTATGACAGCGGTCTCACCTCGCTAAAACGCAGCCTTTCCTATATTTCAGTCAATGATCAACGCACTGCCCGGCAGGTGGCTGAAGTGATGCTGGAAGAAGCAGACTGGCACATGCTGTTTGAACGCAAACGCGTAGCAAGGGATAAATACGAGGAAGCCTTTAAATTCTTCCAGGACAATCCGGCCATGGAAGAACAGATCGCTGATTATATTTACTCAGACATACCGGTAGTGCTGCCCGTGTTTTTACCCGCCCCCAACAGCCGGGAAAAACTGGGCATTAGTGAGGATGAAGAGGTCAAATACTTCGGCTACTTCGACGTCACCTTTTCCGTCACCCGTAACGGCGAGGCCAGGCGCGTCAAGATTCAGGACCAGGGCGGCGAAGTTACTCGCAACATGGAACTTCGCTTAGGTCAGTACTTGAAAAATGTCCTGTTCAGACCGCGCTTCGATCGTGACGGCAAACTGAGTAATGAGGAGTACAACCTGCGTTACTACGTCGGCATCTAACCCAACACAGTAAACAAGCTCTATAAAAAAGGCGCCTTCTGGCGCCTTTTTTTCGTGCCGCTTAATTTATTCCCTGCCCAGAAAATCCATCTTGCCAACCGCCACACCATTGTGACGCAGGATGTTGTATGCAGTGGTGATATGAAAATACAGATTCGGCAAGGCAAAAGTGTTCAGGTAACTCTGCCCGGTAAACTCAAGTTCATAAGGACCGGCCTTGAACTTGATCTCCTTGTCTTCGCTGCCATCGATGCTGTCTGCCGGGACGCTTTCCAGAAATTCGATAGTCTTCTGAATGCGGGCCTGCAACTCGGCAAAGGTGGCTTCAGTGTCTTCATGCTTGGGTGATTCGGTACCAGACAGCCGCGCGCCGCAGCCCTTGGCAACATCACAGGCAATCTGCACCTGACGCGCCAGGGTAAACATATCCGGGGCCAGCCTTGAATTGACAATTACTGCCTGGTCGATCTCTTTTTCCTTACAAAAGTCTTCACCCTTCTCGAGGATTGCCGACAGATTTTTCAGAAAATGGGTAACAACAGGTACGGACGATGTATACATGGACATAATGATTTCTCTTATAAATCTTAGTAAAGCGGGGCTCAATTGTGCGGCAAGATTCTAGCGTAAATCCGGTCATAACAATACAACTGCTATTACCTTCATCCCGAAGGTGGTGTCCTGACAGCAACATTATGCGCCAAAATGTAGCTTACGCTGCTCCTGGCTGGTCAAAAATAGTGACAATGACATCCCCCTGTTTGAGGGTAACCTTGCTGGCCTCCAAACCGGTGGTCGGAATAAAGTGGGTATGAAAGTCGCCTTCTTCATTCTTTAACGACCTGTCCATCCCGGAGTATTTCTCAGAGTCTGGAACACAGGCCACCACCCGCGCAAATCAAATATCTCCGCCCTCTTTGCTGGCAATAAACCCAAGCTGCTGCTCTATCATCCAGTCCATCACCTGCAAAAGTTGTGCGTAGTCCGCCGAAGCTGCCTCCACGGTATTTAATACTTCCACGATCGCTTCCAGCGTTGAATAAAAATCCGCCTGCGCCGCCTTGCGAATCTGATAACGTGGCTCACTCTGCGGACTAAAGCTATAGCGCGGTAAGAACTGCAAAAAAGGTGAGCTGAGCAATATCGCCTTGCTCTTTCTCCAGGTGCCATCAATAAAAACCAGTGGCCGCGGCGCCTGCTCAGCCAGTACCACGATGTCCTCACTATCAGCGCCCGGATAAATAAGCACGGCGTGTTCCCAGCGCGCTGACTGCGCCGGGTCTACGCTAAAAGCAGTTCTGTCTTTCACTTCAGATACATTGACCTTTCGTAACGACAACTCCGCAATACGTGACGTGCCAATGGCATGACTCTGCTCACGGCTATGCTGAATAATTTCAACCGGCCATTGATTCTCACCGCGCTTGATCAAATGACAATAGCAAACCGGCAAGGGTTTTCTACACCGATCACACAGACTTCTCTTTGGACTCATCATCAAATCCCTTTCAATAATTAACAGGTACACAATAAAGGGAAGCTTACATTTGGTAGGGTGGAAGAGCGAAGCGATGTCCGGCAATGGTGTTATGGAGTTATTGCAAAATGCTTATTAACTCCTGCCCCCTTCCTTATCATGCCAAACGCGAAGAATGGTGACAGCTTTCCCGTTGACCAGATAACGCACC
>CAWUSW010000023.1:0-36195 GCA_963925675.1 uncultured Pseudomonadales bacterium | reverse complement strand
CATCCTGATTTTACGCTCAAAAATCCAAATCGGTTTCGTGCTTTGATTGGAGCTTTGGCAATGACACCTGCGGCGTTTCACCAACCAGACGGCTACAACACTTTCCTGTTTACCGGTGGCTTGCAGCCTCTTACTTGCGACTTGTGACTTGAGACTTGCGACTCGGTATAAAATCTTTCGATTTTTCAGACGTTTGCGTTACAATACCTGCCCTTTTTTGACCGCTGGACCAGATATTTAAAAAACTCATGGCTACTGATAACACGCAATACGTGAAGTGGTTTCGACAGTCTTCATCCTATATAAACGCTTATCGAGGAAAGGTGTTCGTCATCATGTTGCCTGGAGAAGCGCTGGCCCATGACAATTTCAGCAATATCGCTCACGACATCAACCTGCTCAACAGCCTGGGGGTTAAGCTGGTACTGGTACATGGTGCCAGGCCACAGATAGATGCAGCGCTGAAAACCGCGGGATTAAGCGACGAAAAACATGATGACGTGCAAGGCGATCTACACCACAAACTGCGCGTTACCGATGCGGCCAGTCTTGAGCAAATTAAACAGGTTGTTGCAAAATTACGTTACGATCTGGAAGCAGTGTTTTCCATGAGTCTGGCAAACTCCCCCATGCAGGGTGCATCAATTAATCTGGTGAGCGGCAATTTTGTCATCGCCAAACCTTATGGCGTGCATGAAGGCATCGATTACTGTCATACCGGCGAAGTACGAAAAATCGACAGCGAGGCCATCAAGAAACAGCTGGTCGCAAATAATATTGTGCTACTGTCCAACCTTGGTTATTCGCCCAGTGGCGAAGTATTTAATCTCACCGTAGAAGAGGTCGCCTCAAGTACCGCTATTAGTCTGGAAGCTGACAAACTGTTGATCTATTCCAGTGAGGCGGGGATTCTGGATGATGCCGGCGCAGCCATCAGCCAACTTAACGCCGAAGAAGCCCAGTTGCTAATCGCCGAAAAAATTAATAGCAATGGCCTTGATAGACAATTACGTAATCTTGAACTTGGCACCAAGGCGTGTAAAGGCGGCGTAAAACGCTCACAGGTAATTTCCTATGCAGAAGATGGCGCCCTGTTAAGCGAATTATTTACCCGCGACGGTGCCGGCACCTTAATCACCCAGGAAAATTATGAGCAAATTCGACATGCAAACAGTGATGATGTGGACAGCATTCTTGAGCTGATCCAGCCGCTTGAAAAAGAAGGCGTGCTGTTGCCGCGCTCAAGAGAGCTACTGGAAAGTGAAATCAATCAGTTTACGGTTATTGAACGTGAAGGGATGATCATCGCCTGCGGCGCACTTTATCCCCAGGAAGATAATTCCGGGGAACTGGCCTGCGTTGCCACTCACCCTGATTACCGAAAAAAGAATATGGGACAATCAATTCTTGAGCAGATTGAAAAGAATGCCAGAAAAGCCGGCCTCAATTCTCTGTTCGTATTGACGACGAAAACCCCGCACTGGTTTATGGAAAGAGGATTTGCACAAAGCGATCTCGACAGCTTGCCAGAGACGAAAAAATCCCTTTACAACTATCAGCGAAATTCAAAAATTTTTGTAAAATCGCTGTAATTTGACCCGTTTACTTACACTGAATTATAAAACTTATATTCGAGTACATTTATGAAAGCACTAAACAAATACAGCCGCACTATCACCCAGGACCCTAGCCTGCCAGCCGCCCAGGCCATGCTGCATGCCATCGGGCTGACACGGGAAGATCTGAACAAGGGACAGATCGGCATTGCCAGCACCGGCTGGGAAGGAAACCCTTGCAACATGCACCTGAACGACCTGGCGAAGGTGGTGAAACAAGGTGTACAGGAAGAAGATCTGATCGGGCTGATTTTCCACACCATCGGGGTGAGTGACGGCATCAGCATGGGGACTGACGGCATGCGCAACAGTCTGCCCAGCCGGGACCTGATCGCAGACAGTATCGAA
Organism: uncultured Pseudomonadales bacterium; assembly: GCA_963925675.1. GTDB lineage: Bacteria > Pseudomonadota > Gammaproteobacteria > Pseudomonadales > Pseudohongiellaceae > Eutrophocola. The sequence continues at coordinate 34,231 of CAWUSW010000023.1, read as the reverse complement.
ACTGTGGTCAGCGCCCAGTGGTATGACGGCGTTGCTGCTATTGTCGGTTGTGACAAGAACATGCCTGGCGCCATGATCGCCCTGGCACGCCTGGATCGCCCTGCAATTCTTGTCTACGGCGGCACCATCAAACCGGGCTGCTACAAGGACAAGAAACTGGATGTAGTCTCCGCCTTTGAAGCTTACGGAGAATTTAATTCCGGACGTATCGATGTCACCGAATTCCAGGGCGTTATTGAACATGCGTGTCCGGGCGCTGGCGCCTGCGGCGGTATGTATACGGCTAACACCATGGCCTCTGCCATTGAGGCCCTGGGCATGTCGCTGCCCTACAACTCAAGCTATCCGGCGGTGTCCGGTGACAAGGAACAGGATTGCCTGCGCGTTGGCCCGGCCCTGCGCCACCTGTTGGAAGAAGACATCAAGCCATCCGATATTCTTAGCAAACAAGCCTTTGAAAATGCCATCACCGTGGTCACTGTATTGGGGGGTTCCACCAATGCGGTTATTCACCTGATCGCTATGGCAAAAGCCGCCAATGTTGATATCACTATCGATGACTTCCAGCGCATTGCTGACAAGACCCCCTTTCTGGCCGACCTGAAACCCAGCGGCCAGTATGTGATGGAAGACCTGTGTGAAGTGGGCGGCGTTCCGGCAGTAATGAAAATGCTGTTGAACGCTGGCATGCTGCACGGAGACTGCATGACAGTGACCGGCAAAACCATTGCCGAAAACCTGAGTGAATTACCTGACCTTAAAGAAGGTCAGCAAGTTATTCATCCGCTTGATAAACCGCTGAAAGACAGTGGCCATATCCGCATTCTCTACGGCAACCTTGCCGAGGAAGGCGCCGTGGCCAAGATCACCGGCAAGGAAGGTCTTAACTTCACCGGTCCGGCAAAAGTCTTTGACGGTGAGGCCGCCGTAAACGCAGCCATCCATGAAAAACAGATTGTTGATGGTGACGTGGTGGTGATTCGCTACTGCGGTCCCAAGGGTGGCCCCGGCATGCCGGAAATGTTGAAACCCACCAGTGCCCTGATGGGCCAGGGGCTCGGTAAAACCGTGGCACTGATTACTGACGGGCGTTTTTCCGGTGGCACCCACGGCTTTGTAGTGGGACATATTACTCCCGAGGCACAGGTTGGTGGGCTCATTGGCCTGCTGGAAAATGGCGATGTAATTACCATTAACGCGGAAAGCAATTCCCTGGAAGTGGCCATCGACGCTACAGAAATCGAAAAGCGCCGTGCGGCATGGGTGCAACCGCCACTGCCTGCCACCAAGGGTGTCCTTTATAAATATGCCACTCTGGTAAAAAGCGCCAGTGAAGGTTGCGTAACAGACCAGGCATAAAAAATTGCTGGCTGAACACAACACTCCTGTTAATGCATCTCACCTGATAGCAGGTATTTTTTTCCTGTTCGCAATTTGCTCCAGGGGGGCTGACTGCTCCGCCATGATGCCCTTTGCTTGCGCAAAATCCACGCCACCATGTTTTGCTCGCTGAAGAAGGGCCTTATGTGTAGAGACCTTTTCCGATTTAATAGGATATTTAATTATGAATAAACTAATTCGACATTCCTTCCTGTTATTGCTCGGCTCACTTCTTTGTAGCTGTCTGGACAGTGAACCCGATAGTGAGAGTCTCAGTGAGCAGCTTATAGTGGTCAATACTTTCTTGGCGGCTGTGACTTCTAGCGATATTGAAACAATGGAAGGGCTTCTAGCTGAAGATTTTATCTATACCTGGGTTGCTACAACATCATCTGAAATATCACCTTCTTTAATGACTGAAGGCCGAGATACTTATCTTCAACCGTTTCGGACTAGAGAAAATACAACAAACAGCAACAGTTTAAGCATGAATGTCATTCAATCTACAGTTATTGGAAACACTATTCTCCAGGAAAGAATTGACACTTTTAATACGTCAGGTGGACCACTTATTTGGCACACTTCCAGTTTTTTTCTTGTTATTGATGGAAAAATTCAATCGTGGGGAGACTATGAATGGCCATGATTAGCGAGACACATCACAAGCGCCTTGAATGTGACGCGCAAAAGTACGGCAAGACCGCTAATGAAAAAAAAACCCCGGCATATGCCGGGGTTTTTGTATTAATACAGCGGGGCTGAATTTATCGGCTGACGTCGATACTGGTTCCATCAGCCGGACCGCCCGCACCCGGACCGCCGGGGCCGTCGGGGATCGCTTCACCAGCATCCGCGACCACCAGCTTGACCCACAGGGACTCCTCATCGCGGAAGTATGAAGTCTCACTGGCGCCTTTCAGCGCATCCAGGCTGCTTTGCTGTATGCCGTCGGCAGCGGTGGTGAATTCGGGAAACTCGAATATCACGAAGGAACCTTCATCCATTTGCCCCAAAGAAAGAGTCAGAGACTCTCTGGCCGTTTCGACCCTTACCTCGGCGCCAGCGCCGATCGTGGAGCCCCCGGTATATTCGAAGCGCCTGCCATCGCGTTGGAGCATGATCGGATTGCTAATGGGGCCGTTCTGGAAGCCGCTGAAACTACCCGCAATATTCAAACGGCCAATATCTCCCGGGCAGATGGCAGCGTTCCAACTCGACTTGATCTCGCAGGCATCTTCAGAAGATGCGATGCCATTGTCGAGGACGATGGTGGCGCCGGGAATGCCGGTGATCGAGCCGTCCAGATCTTTGAACGCCGCACTCTTGTAGGCAGCACTGCGCCCGTAATCAGCCGCCCAGCGGCTTTGGATCGGCGGGAAGCTGACCGGCTTGGCGTTGACCAATTCAATGCCCTTGACCCAGTTTTCTGTACTCATACCAAAGCTGGTGAACAGCAGGTAAGAGAGCGCGCCCGCATCACGAAGATCGTTGGCCTCAAAGTTCACGAAAGTGACATTTTCCACTTCGTGGTGAAAGTCATAATACTCGTAGCCGCGGATCGGGAAATCCGGGGCTTCGGCTGGCAAACTGCGGCCGTAAGAGATTTCCTCGGGTCTGGCAGGGTTGCCGATATTGTCGCTCTCCCCCACGAACAGCGAGTCGACGACCCGTGACGTGTAAGGTGCGGCTCCAACAATACCAGACGCATGAGTGAAGCCAATAGCGTTATCAGCCAGTTTCAGATTAGTGTACAGGTGCATTTCACCGCGGCCCCAGATGGCGTTATTGCGGTTCTTGTAGCCGGTAAAATTCTCAAAATGTGCCACCACTATCTCGCTGTTCTCATCAGCAGGATCGGCGCGGCTGACCAGGTTGGGCCCGGCAATACCGAAGGTGTTGTCTGGCCTGGGCCCGCGGTCGAGCATCAGCCCATCGAAATTGGAGTGGGCGGTATTGCCGCTGAACTCCCGCAGGTGGCTGCGTCCGGGCCAGGTATTGGCGCCTCTCTCCGTGCCCAGAAACGCCCCTATACCATTGGTAGGAAAGGCCATCCAGTAACCGGTGGAATCAGACCCCGCCGCCACATTATCCCTGTAGGTGTTATCAGGATTGGTGATCCAGAATGTCGCCGCGGTATTGTCCGAGGGAAGCAGAATATGATCTGCTTTCTGGCCATCCGTATTCTGGATAGGCAGAAAAAGGCCTGTCGGTTGACACGGCAGGGTCGGATGACACTTGGTCTGAATACCCAGGTTTTTAACAAGCATGTTGCCCGTTTCGACAGCGTCTTCCATGAAGAAGCAATGCCCCACCGTGTTGTAGGTGACATTGTTTTCCACCAGCAGGTTATCCGTGGCATGAATGGTCACGCAGCGGTTGTAGGTATTGTGGATCGCTGAGTTCTTTATGTATTGCCCCGCCACATCGCCGTTGATATGCCAGTGAATCGGGTAGCGGGCGAGCTCCATGTGCTGGCCCATGCGAGTCAACTCAATGCCGGCAACAGTCATCGTGCTGCCGTCCATCGCCATCATATGCCCACCAAAGTACGTTTCATCTGCGTCGGCAGAAGCCTGAACCTTGATATTGCGCGTCAGCATGCCGACTTCACCGCGTTCATCCACGCCAAAAGTGATTTCGCCATAATGCATATACTCCAGTGGCTCATCCAGCGTAATTCGGTTGCGTCTAATGCGCGTAATGTGGCGGGTCTCGGCCTGCCGGGGATTGAAATCCGTTGAGGCCAGAACGATTTCGTCACCGACTCTCCAGTCGCTAGCATCAAGCACTTCGATGCGGGTACTACCAACTACAGCGGTTTCAGTCAGCTTGGTCCAGGCATTTTCCCGGTCACCGTGCAGGCTCAAAATCCCCGGTGCCATCAGGATGCCGCGATCGCCCATGCCATTGATATTTTCACCAGTGACATTGTCGGTCAGCGTAATGGTTGCCTTGCCCGTGAAGGGGTCACTTTCAGTGCCAATCTCCAGCTTGCCGCGGTTCAAAATCCACTCGGTGGTGAGCTCGAGTTCCTCGCCATCGGCAAAGGTAAGCGTGCCATTCAGGTTAATCCCATTTAGCCCAGGTGGACTGATATCGAGGACAAGGTCTATGCCCTCACCAATGGTGACTATGTCACCCTCTCCTGGCAGCGCGCCGCCGGACCAGGTGGATGAATCAGACCACATTCCGCCTTTTACCGCAGAAGGACCCTGCGCCTGGGCCTGAGCGGTAAAGCTGGCTGTAACAAGCATTAATAGAAGAAATATACGACTGTGAATGCGCATGGAACTTGACCCCTTATTTTCGCGATTATTTTTTAATTTTTGTATTTTAGAAATAACACAATAGCCTGATTGTCCAACATTTCGTCTATACAAGGCAAACCTATATAGACGCGTCCTAATTCTTGTCATTTGTAGCCGGGACAGGATGATTAGCCCCAATGCGCGGGGCGGTCGCTTTCTCGGTCTGGTGTTCAACAACCGCCCCAACGCAATCGCCCGATTGAGCGCACAATGTTATAATCACGCCGCTCTAAATTCAGGAACTGCAGTATGCGCCACCCAGACAAGCACTCTTTCAGCTCTTTAATGCTCATTACCGGCATGCTCATCAGCGTAGCCTTTGCGCAGGTCACGCTGGCAGCTTTAGCAGATCCCGCCGCCACGGGGACCGCGCCTGACTCAAGCGCTAAAGCGGTTGCCGCGGCTATGACCGGGCAGCAGGTCTATAACAACGTCTGTATTGCCTGCCACTTCCCACCCGGCGTCGGCGGCGCACCAGCACTTGGCGATGTCGTTGCCTGGGCGCCGCGCATTGCCCAGGGCATAGACTCGCTGATCGATCATGCCTTGAACGGATTCACCGGCAGTACCGGCGTCATGCCAAAGAAGGGTGAGCGACTCGATCTCTCTGATAAGGAAATCATCAGATCAGTCGAATACATGGTCGAGCAGGTCGTTCAGTAAACAATTTCGACGCTGGACAGTAGAAGGCCCAGGCCAATCCACTCAGGTCGATTAGATATCGACGACAACTTTATAAAATCTGGCGATGTTATTGAAGTTTGTAGTTTCTTTTATAAAAGTGATACTTCTCGAAATACCCGCGTCCAGAGGCATATGCTGATAATTCCATATGGAAAAAATAGCAGTGGGCCCGTATGGGCTATACGCTTTATAAATTCAGGTGATTGGGACTCTATTGAGCGAGGAAGGAAGCAAAGGCATGTTAATTAAAGGTTTTTCCAGGAAATATGCAGAACCGCCTAAACGCGTATAAAGCATGATGCCTTACACATTGTTTCAAACGCATCTTAAGCGGGCCTAACTTCCTTGGCGGATATAGCTATTTAATAGCAAGTAGTACTAGCGCAGTTTTAATTACTTAAATAATGGTCACCCTACTCAATTACCTAAAACATTGGTTGTGGATTTCTTGGCGGCCTTTGCCAATTTCTTCTCTTTTGCTGTTAAGAGCGGTTTCTTTTTGTCATTTTTTTTACTGTCTTGTCCTTTACTCATGGTACTTTCCTCTTGAGGGAACCACTTAAGCCTGAAGTCAGTTTGAACCAACTTAAGGACCGTGGCTACGCAGTGACCTGTTTTCAAACAGCCAGGTAGATACGTAACAATTCCAGTATGGCCCTGTGAACAAGCATTAGATAGCAATTGCTTACATTTACTGGCTGCTTTGGGCTTTGGCGTTTATTATTGGCACGTACTATAAATATAACCAATAATCAGCATATCGCTTGTTACCCTGCAACAAGCCGAGCGATAAATTTTAATTACTACGCAGGTACTATTCCCGCATGACTCAACATGAATATGTGTTTGTCGCTATCTCTATCATTCTTGGTCTGGCAATTACACGCTTGCTCAGCTCTGTCGCTGCACTGGTTCGAGCTCATAAGCACCTCTCCTTTCATTGGGCAACGGCATTGTGGGGTGCATGTGTCATGCTCTTTATTCTGCAACTATGGTGGGTTGGATGGGAGCTGCGAGAATTCTCGGAATGGGCATTCGTAGATTTTTTCGTTGTAATAATCGGATCAATTTTTCTCTATGGCGCTGCTGAACTGGCGCTGCCGTCAGAGGACTATGATATTACAGACGACTCCGAGCTCGACTTCCTTGCTCATAGTCGTTCACTTGGCCGGGTGTCCGCGCTTTCAATGCTCGGCTATTTCTGTGTCGGCCCATACGTCAATATAACCTTGTTCGGTACCCCTCCTTTGCTTTCGATAGTGTTTCCGGTGATTGGCGGCACCTTAATGCTGCTGATCACATTAAAGCCGGCATGGTTTAAAGTATTATCAGTGGTGTTCGCCTTCTACGCGATTTTAATACTTTATCTGACGGCCTGAATCAAAAGAGTATTACCGGGGGGAATCATCTCTATATGAATCAGCAAAATATATTCGAACCAGTTTTTGCAATGTTGATACTGACTTTGCTTGTTTGGCTTTACATGTATTCCAGACGAATTCCTTTTATTAAAAAAATCAATTTTGCTCCTGGAGAGCTAACGCCAGAGGAGCTGCAGCGCCGCTCTCCACCTGCAGTTTCTAATCCATCTGATAACCTGAAAAACTTATTTGAAATACCCGTTATTTTCTATTTTTTAGCCCTCTATTTATTCGTTACCAAGCAGGTAGATCAAATTTACCTTATTGCATCATGGAGTTTTGTTATATTGCGCATAGCTCATAGCATTGTTCACTGTACTTTCAATGCCGTCATGCTCAGATTCTGCCTTTACCTGTTATCAACCTTTTCATTTTGGTTTATTGTTTTACGTTGTTTGTTCAACCTTATTAGTTAATAAAGAAAAATCAGGGCACAAGCTGTTTATCAAAGATAAGCGATAGGTATCGGAAGATTAATAAAGCACTATCAGGCAAGTCCAATTAATTCATAGATTCAAATTTTCAAATTACTATACATTTATTTTCAGGAGCACTGATGTCAAGTCCCAGCACCCTAACACCAGAAGACGTGAACGTAGAAATAGAACGAATTTTTGCACTCCAGCGCGCCAATCAATGGGACATAAAAGCGAGCAGCGCCGAACAACGCAAGGCCAAACTGCAGAAGTTGAAAGCTGCTGTGGAAGCACATGCCGACGATATTGTGGCAGCAGTTAAAAAGGATACACGCAAGCCGGAACAGGAAATCAGAATTACAGAAGTGATGAACGTCACGGGTAATATCCAGCGCAACATCGACAATCTCGATGACTGGATGGAACCAGTTAATGTGGTTCCATCAATGAATCCGGATGATACTGCGAGTATCGTACTTGAAGCGCGTGGAGTGTGCCTGATACTGGGGCCATGGAATTTCCCGCTTGGCCTGGTACTTGGCCCGCTCGCGGCGGCCATTGCCGCTGGTAACTGCTGTATGGTCAAACTTACCGACCTGTGCCCCGCCACTGCCAGTGTCGCCGCCACAATTATCAAGGAGGCCTTCGATGAAAATGAAGTGGCTGTGTTCGAAGGCGATGTCGATGTCGCTACCACCCTGCTCAAACTGCCGTTCAATCATATTTTCTTTACTGGTAGTACCCGTGTAGGAAAGCTGGTCATGGCTGCAGCCGCGCAACATCTGGCCAGCGTCACGCTGGAACTGGGAGGAAAATCTCCGGTGATAGTTGATGAGGGTGCCGATGTACAGAAAATTGCCGGTGATCTGGCCGGAGCCAAGCAGTTCAACGGCGGGCAAGCCTGCATCTGCCCGGATTACGTCCTTATCGGCGAACAGCAGAAAGATGAGTTGATCGATGCCTTTCAGGCTCGGGTCACACAAAACCTGTATGACGAAGAAGGTAATATCAAGAAACACAATATCGCCCAGATCGTCAACCCCCAGAATTTTGCACGCATCAAAAACCTGTTTGATGATGCCATTGCCAAGGGGGCGAAAGTTGCCGTTGGAGGCATGCTTGAGGAAGCCGATCGCACCATTCATCCGACCCTGCTCACCGATGTCACGCCTGATATGCTGATCATGCAGGAAGAAATTTTCGGGCCAATTCTGCCCGTCATGACCTGCGAAAATCTTGATGAGGCCGTAGCCTATATCGAAGCGCGAGACAAACCACTGGCACTTTATGTTTACAGTAATGATGAAGCCAATATCGACAAGGTGCTTAACAGAACCTCATCCGGTGGCGTAACCATCAACGGCGTGTTCTCTCATTACCTGGAAAACCAGCTGCCCTTCGGTGGTGTTAACCAAAGTGGAACAGGCAGTTATCATGGCTTCTTCGGATTCAAGGCCTTCTCCCATGAGCGCGGCATTTACAGGCACTGAAACATTAACGCAAGAAAAGCGCCTACAGTAACTGGGTGGATTTCCAGTCAAGTGAATAAGACATCAAAAAACGGTGTCTTTTTTTGAGCCAGCAAATGTCATTACCTGTACTTTATTCTTTTCGCCGCTGCCCCTATGCCATCAGGGCGAGAATGGCCTTATTCAATTCAGCTATAGAAATTGACCTTCACGAAGTCTCCTTAAAAAACAAACCCCAGGCCATGCTGGACCTTTCAAGCAAGGGAACAGTGCCAGTACTCCTTGTTGACGATAATGTGATCGATGAGAGCCTTGATATTATGCTGTGGGCATTAGCTAACAATGATCCAGATAACTGGTGCTCTCAATATTCTGAAACAGAAAAAAAGTATGCCATGCAATTGATCAGGCAGAATGATACTGAATTCAAAGAGTGGCTTGATAAGTATAAATATGCAGATCGCCACCCTGAATTTAGCCAGGCATATTATCGACAAAACTGCGAAAAATATTTACAGGTACTGGAAGCAGCTTTACAGAGCAATAGCTATTTAATGGGTGAAAAAATAACGCTTGCCGATATTGCCATTTTTCCTTTTATCCGCCAGTTTTCAATGGTTGACAAAAACTGGTTTGATCATTGCCACTACCCGACACTCAGGCAGTGGCTGAGCAAGCTACTTGGCACAGGTTTATTTATACGTGTTATGGCGAAAACATCAGTAACTGAAATCCAATAACAGTTTACAATCCTACTTCATTATCCATTTTTAAAATAACCTGGAATATTTTCAGGTCTCAGGAATTCATCATTATGAAAATTTTTGGCCGGTCACAAAACGAAGAAGCAGAGCTGGAGCTTCTTACAGAAACAACTCTGTTAGCAGAGCCGGAAGCACTGCGGGAATTAGCATCATTCCTGTACCGATGTGCAGATGCCATTGAAGACGAGGGTGAAGAATGGGAGCAAGATGCATTCGACAGCAATGAGTCTGTATGTCCGCAAGTGGTTGTTTTTAACCCTTATATCGTTGATGACTAACTGATCAGTCAAGCACGTATCGCTCAATATGGGTAAACAGTTTATTATGGTGCTGCAGAACTAATTAAAAATAACCCGGCTTACTAAAACACAAGACGCTTACCTCTTATTTATTTAAAGGAGACTGTAATGAAATCCTGTTATTTCAAATGGCTTATATTTGCCTGCGCAACAGTTACTCCGTTAGCCAGCTTTGCTCAAGTGAGCTGTACCCGTGGCGGTCTGCAAAATGCGGTAGATCTTTACATTGAAGCGCAAAGCACTGGTGACATCTCCGGCCTGCCCCTGCCCAATGGCGCAGGTTACTGGGAAAATGAAGAACGCATGGATATTAATAATGGTCTGATCAATACGCCTCAGGACATTGATTATCATTTTAGTTTGTTTGATGAAGACTCCTGCCAAAGTTTTACGGAAGTGATTATCACCGATGAAGATAAACCCTATGTTCTCGGCACGCGCATGCGCGTTAATCATGACATGATTGCAGAGATTGAAATTATCTGGACGACTACCGGTTATTGGCTGTTTGATGCCGATGCCTACCTGCAGTATTCATCAACTGAAGACTGGGGCCCTATTCCGGCCGAAGAACGCGACTCGCGTGGCACTCTGGTTTCTGCTGCCAATGCTTATCTCGATGCGTTTCTGGAAGGAAAAATTGATCAAGTGCCCTGGGGCTTCCCCTGCGTTCGTGTTGAAGGTGGCGCCTATACTGGCAGAGGTTCGCCAGATGATAGCTGCGAAGTGGGTGTTCCAGCCGGGGTGAATATAGCCAACCGCCGTTTCGTTGTGGATGAAGTGATCGGTTCTGTTGTGGTGTATTGCACCTTTGGAGCAGGCGGACCAAATGGGGGTAGTGGCTCACCTGACACTCATCTTTTCCGTGTAGAAAATGGCAAATTACGCTATGTGCACACCCTGACGCATTTATTGCAGGCTGCTTTCCAGGGCGGTGGTGATAATTAAAAATCCGTGAAAACCAGGTTTTATGATTTCATTACAAATAGTCAACTTCCTTGAACATCAGGCAGCTATTCAACTTGTACGCCTCACCGTGTTTACTGATGAGCAAGGTGTAGATCCGGCACTCGATCTGGATGGGCAGGATGAAGCAGCATCCCAGATTTTAGTACTGGATAAGGACAAGCCTGTGGCTACCGGCAGAATGCTTACTGATGGTCATATTGGCCGCATTGCCGTGCTAGCTGAATATCGCAAGCTCGGTATTGGCTCCCGGATCATCGACTCTTTTATTTCCCAGGCAAGATCTGACGGCCTTACTAAAGTTTTCCTGGGTGCCCAGGTCAGTGCCGCGCCCTTTTATAAAACCCTGGGCTTTCACCGCTATGGTGACGATTATATGGAAGCCAATATTAAGCATACGCCCATGCAACTTATGCTGGACATATAATCATTAAGCGTCATGCATCAATTTTTAAAACTGACTTTTTATGTGAGGAGTTTGATGACTATCTGTATAGCATCCACGGATAAAGAGCTGGATGATTTCACTCCTGCTGCCCATACGCATCACACCATTGCATAAGGTATAATTACTTTTTCTCACATAGTCACTAATTCCATGTCCAGCATTGATAAGAATCTCGTTTTAATCGGCATGCCCGGTTCCGGCAAAAGCACCATTGGTGTCATTCTGGCCAAAAAAACCTCCCGTGATTTTGTCGATACAGATGTCGTCATCCAAAGCCATGAGCATCGTTCACTGCAGGATATCGTCGATAACGAAGGCTATATGAAATTGCGGGAAATTGAAGAGAAGTGGGTAATGACCCTTGAGACTGAAAATTCGGTAATTGCTACAGGCGGCAGTGTTGTCTACAGCGATGCCAGCATGAAGCATTTAGCTAAAAACGGCATTATCATTTTTCTGGACGTGCAATTGGATACCTTGAAAAAACGCATTACTGATTACGATCAACGCGGAATCGCACGGCGACCGGGACAGAGCTTCGAAAATTTATTTGCTGAGCGTTCTGCTTTGTATAACAAGTACGCTCACTTCACCATTCAAAGTGATGACCTGCGTCAGGAAGCAGCATGCCAGGCAATCATGGATCAGCTTGCTTAAACCTGAATCGACTTATTTTCGTATCTAGTGCCTTGTCAAAAATGAACAGACATTAATCACTTTTGCTTTTTACTATTGATGCAAATCAATGAAAAAATTTTTCCGTCTTTATCAAGGATTTCAAGATTGTAAAAAAAATTACTGTCGGGTTTAATCGTTCTGGCATGAATGGAGTAACACAATGGCACATTTTCCAGACACAAGACCGTTCACCGGCATTCTCAATATGTTACGTTTTGAGGGTGATATTTATGATTGCGAAAGCGAAGGCGAAATCCCTTCGCAATTAAATGGCACCTTCCACCGCGTACATCCGGATCAGCAGTTCTCGCCGCGCTTTGATGATGACCAGTTTTTTAATGGTGATGGCATGATTTCACTGTTCCGCTTTCGCAATGGCAAAGTCGATTTCAAGCAACGCTATGCACAAACCGACAAATGGAAGCTGGAACGCGAAGCTGATCATGCTTTATTTGGTGCCTACCGAAATCCTCTCACAGATGACCCCTCCGTTAAGGGCCGGATTAGAAGCACCGCCAACACTACGCCCATCGTTCATGCTGGCAAATTATTCGCACTCAAGGAAGATAGCCCGCCGCTGCTGATGGATCCACTAACACTGGAAACATTTGGCTTTACCGATTTCGACGGCAAGATGACCAGTGAGACTTTTACCGCGCACCCCAAGATTGATCCGATTACCGGGAATATGGTGGCCTTTAGTTATGGCTCAAAAGGTCTCACAACCAAAGACTGCACCTATATGGAAATCAGCCCTACAGGTGAGCTGCTCAAGGAAGTCTGGTTCGAGGTTCCCTATGCCTGCATGATGCATGACTTTGGCGTAACTGAAGACTATGTCTGCTTTCATCTTGTTCCCATAATCTGTAACTGGGAAAGACTGGAAAAAAACCTGCCTTATTTTGGTTTTGACACCACCATGCCGATCTATCTTGGTGTCTTGCCCCGTGATGGCGAAGGCAAGGACATGAAATGGTTCAAGAACTCCAATCTTTTTTGCTCCCATGTAATGAATGCCTTCAACGATGGCAGCAAAATCCATTTCGATGTACCGGTGGCTAAAAACAATATGTTCCCATTCTTTCCTGATGTGCATGGCGAACCTTTCAAGCCTCAAGAAGCTGCTTCCTATATGACCCGCTGGACTGTAGATTTCAACACTAAGGGTGATGAATTTGAAAGCATGGAAAAAATGACAGACATGATGGGAGAGTTCCCACGCATTGATGACCGCTATACCACTCAGCAGCATGATTATGGCTGGCTGCTGGTGATGGATCAGACAAAACAATTTAATGGTCCCGGCGGTCGCGCTTCAGGTTTGATGCTTAACAAACTTGGCTACATGGACTTTCTGACCGGCAAGCAATCTGAATGGTGGTGCGGTCCTGACAGTGTTATTCAGGAACCCTGTTTTGTCCCAAGAAGCCCTGACTCACCTCAAGGTGATGGCTATATCATCGCCCTGGTGGACGATATCGTAAAGAATTACTCAGAGCTTGCCATCCTTGATGCCCAGGCGATCGAGGACGGCCCTATTGGTCGTGTAAAGCTTCCCTTCCGTTTACGCCAGGGTCTGCACGGGAACTGGGCCGACGAGCGCAAACTTAGTCAGACGTGAGTGTAGAGAAGGTCATTTATCGTCCTGCTGTTCGGCAGGACGCCCGCCGCATAGCGCAGCTTTATTCCATCGCTTCAGATGGTGTTTCAGATTATATCTGGTCCAAAATTTCCCAACCCGACGATGATCTTCTGGATATTGGCCAGCAACGTTACGAACGAAAAAATACTCCTTTTAGTTATGAGAACTGTCTACTTGCAGAAAAAAATGGCCTTGTTGTGGCTGTGCTGCTTTCATATGAAATGCGAGCCGATGATGACTACATAGAAAACGATCCTGTGCTGAAGCCTTACTGGTTATTGGAAGAACCCAGGAGTTTATATGTTGCCGGTATTGCTGTAGATGAATCGTCCCGACAACAGGGCATCGCTGCAACGCTAATGGAAATGGCAGAAGCAAAGTGTCGAAAACTGACGCTGGCAAAACTCTCGCTCATTGTTTTTGAAGCGAACACTGTAGCTTATCGCTTATATAGTCGACGCGGCTATAAAGAAGTCATGCGCAAAGCCATCGTTCCACATCCATCTATTCACTACAGCGGCGATGCCCTGTTGTTGGTTAAAAAACTGTAAGCACTGATATTGTCATAAACCACAATATTTTTAATTATTTTCCACATCTGGATAATGACTTCCTTTACACTTTGCAGACTAAAGGAGTTCCCGTCATGAAAAAGTTCTTCACCCTTATTCTGATTTCTGCATTTACAATAATCCCTGCTGTGCTACTTGCTCAAACTGATCTTGCGGCTGCTTTGTATAGCAATGAGCAGCTTATTTATCCGCAACATACTGATGAGTGGATTCATCTGGGCAGTTCACTCGGCAGTGAATACGGGGATGAACCTTTTAATTCTACTAAGCCAGGGGCCATCGGTGTTGTACAAATGGAGCCGACAGCCTATCGGTATTTTCTGGAAAATGGCGAGTATGCCGATGGCACCATGCTTTTGCTTTCGTTCTATTCCGCCGCGGCTGAATCGTCTCCGCAATTACCCGGATTTGTGCAGGGATCTATGAATGCCCAGGAATTTCATGTGATAGACAGCAATCGTTTTAATGAAGGAAGAGGCTTTTTTCTGTTTCCTGCCACCGCAACTCCAGGGACAACTTCCGCCAAAGTGCCGGATGGTAGTGAATGTGTCGAGTGCCATATGGCTGAAGCTGCCTACAACGGGACTTTTACCCAGTTTTACCCGACAATTCGACACTTGATTGAAGATTAGACGAGATTTGTAGTTAAACAGCAGGTTCTCAGCTGACTCTCATGGCTTTGATAATTTATAACTAATAATACATGTTTTAAGTTAGTTAAAAACTATCATTAATTATCGTTCCTCATATTTAGAGCAAAAAAATGGGCAGATATGACAATCTGTCCATTTTTGCTGTTATTTCCCTAACGTTTCATAAACCCTGCTGGCGTCTTACACCAGCCCGGGAAGCCTGCCGGTGGAATCACCAAGGCTCTCATATGCAAGACCAAACATATCAAGCACACTCAACAGCATATTAGTGCTTGGCACTGTTTTGCTTTCATAGGAAAGGTACTTACCGCCTTTAAGCTGGCCGCCTGCTCCCCCTAAAAGAACCATCGGCACATCGTCATGCAGATGCTGGTTGGAATTACCCATGTTGGAGCCATACAGAGTGACCGAATTATCCAGCACAGTACCCTCGCCTTCTTCAATAGAATTAAGCTTGTCCGCAAAATAAGCCACCATGGAAGCTGACACCAGTGCCTGCATTGGGATACACACGACCAGTGAGCCCACGCGCCATCAGCAGGCGTCTTTCCAGCTCTCGCACATCAGTGAAATACTGATCCAGGCGCAAAAGGTCTGGTGCTGCAACCTCTGTTTTCAACCTGGCAGGAGCTTCAGTGGCGGAATTCAGGATGCTGCGTTGTTGAGTCCGGCGTAAAACCGGTTCCGCGGCGCTGCCACTGGAATTTTCAGTAATGGACCCCATTTTTGAGCTCAAATAAGCCAGCTTTGCCGGCCTGGAACTGTCCATCAACGGTACCAGTGCGCGGGTGAGCAAGAGGGGGGGGGGGGAATGGTATTTATTCTGCACACCTTCAGCCACTCTTTCTTCCTCGACCTGTTCGAGAGACTGACCATCTCCATAGACACCGGTATTGTTGATAAACAGGGATAAAGTCTGTTCTTTGGGCAGGCCGGGCAAGGCTTGTATTGAATCAGTATCAGCCACATCAAGGGCTAACACCGTGAGCGCAGAGCATGCCATTGCGTGTAGCTGTGTTGCGCCTTGGGCCGCTCTGCAGCAGGCAAACACCTGCCATCCCTGTTCCAGATACTGCGTGACGAATTACAGGCCAATGCCCCGATTCGCCCCTGTAATGAGAACTGTACTCATATTATCTACTCCTTTGAGCGATCTTGTATAAGTCGCGCTCTACTTTGGAAAACACACTGGTTTTTCACCCCTTCAGGTGTAACATTGATCATAACAATCGGTCTTCAATCCATACGCTGACAGGTTAAGAGTCGATTAAGCCTGATTGCTTCATCATATAATTATTCAGAGGCTTCCTAATCTAACTGCGCCTTTTTGGAGTAAATAATGTTGTCAGGCTATTTTCGTCAGACAGCACCAGTGAAAAGCAACGAACCTAATTTAGTATCACTATTTATGATTAAGCCTTTTCAAATCTCTTTCAGCAACAAGCAGTCACTGTCAGGCGCCGTGATTGCACTGCTATTATTTTTCTTTTCAGTAGCGGCAAGCGCACAACAAGCCAAGGATCCACTGCCCACCTTGATTTTTGAAGCCGCTCTGTTGGACTCTGCGGCATCTCTGCCCGCTCTCACTTCCACCTCCTCTTCTGCACGGCCTTTGGTGAGTGACTTGGCAATAGTGCCTGATCCGACTGCCAGTGAATTTATTGCGACACAAGACAATGCGCAATTGAGGTCTGCAAGTTTGACCGAATACCGGGCCGCGATCAGCAATTCTATTGATGCCGGCAATCAGTATTCGCAGACTCTTTCTGAGCAGTATGAAGCGCTTGGAATTTTGCTTTATCAAGAAGGTAGTTTTGAAGAAGCAGTAGAGGCCTTTGATAAAGCCATTCATATCAAGAAAGTAAACCTGGGTCTGTTTAATCTGGACCAATCCAGACTGGTTGATTATTTAATCCGCACACAAATTGCACTTGGCAATTTTGTTTCTGTTGATAACCACAAACACTATTTGTATTACCTGCATGAAAAGAATCTGGCAGAAGACGATCCCCGTCTACTTACAGCCAAACTGGACTGGGCAGACTGGAACATCCAAGCCTTCGTGAAAGGCTACCGGGACATCTATATTTATCCGATAGCACTTTCAGACAGCATTGATGCAGGCAGAAGCATGAGCATGAGCAATAGAATCCAGTTTGAAATCCCGGTTAATCGCAACCCTGTAGATAACAGCTCTATTTCATCACCAGGCGTGTCATCCGGCCAGACAAATAATCAGACCATTCCTGTCACCATTAATGTGCCTATGCTGAATTCAAATTCAGTGGCAACCAATGCCGCCATTACCGATTACAATCTGAGAAGTGTCCCGTTTGCACTGAGCAATGACATAATCGTTAATCAACGTTTGCACGAAGCTGAAGAAATTTACGAATCAATACTTCAGCAACTGGAAAACAATAGCTCAAGTTCAAGTAATCTGATGCAGCAGCAGGACATTCAATATAAATTAGCGAATATAAATTACCTGCTGAAAAAGCAGCTGGATCCACTTGAGAATATCAGTGAGAGGGGTTCAATAGCGTATAACCGCGTTAATCAGCAATATACCAGTGATGCTGACCTCCTTATAAGTCGCCGTTATGTAAGCTCCAAAAATTCGCTTACTGAACTGGTAGAAGAAATTGAGACATCGACCGACAACAGTCCTGTTGAAAAAGCCAATGCCTATATCGCTCTTGGCGATATGCATCTGAGTTTTGAAAGATCTCAAAGGGCCTTTCAAGCTTATCACAAGGCCCACAGTCTATTGCTTGCTGGTGGATACTCAAGCGCTGATGCAGATACGCTTTTAACTCCAATGCCTGTCATTGCAGTACCTGCTTACGGCATCCACAACTATACCCGTAAATTTTTTGGTATTTCTGATGATGTTGATATTCCCTATGTAGGCTATATTGATGTTTCTTTTTCGAAGGATCGCTTTGGCAACATAAATACAATTAATATAGTAAGTCGCTCACTGGGTACTACCGATAAAATACAGTCTGCCTTGATAAACCATTTAAGAAGTCAACGCTTCCGGCCACTAATCAACAACGGCGAAAGCATTGCACTAAGTGATGTTGATTTAAGGTACCACTACTATTATTAAATTTTTAAAAGGCTAAAACTTATACATAAGGTTTTACATTAATTATTCTAACGTGATGCAAACAAGCAATTATCCAGGATCAGTATCCATCGTCAGCAGATATGGCCATGAACAGCTGTGCCCTTTTATTAATTTGTTGTACCGAACATGGTTTTCACTATTTTTCCTGATTTTATCTCTGTCTATTTCCCCACTATTATTAGGGCAAAGCAAAACTGAATTAAATACCCTGTTTTTTGATGGTGTCTATCTTGATGATCCCGAAACGATTTTACTTTCCTCTGCCGCGAGAAATTCAGGGCAAGCATTTATTCCTTCTCCGCCCAACTCACCCATTGCAGATGAAGAGCAAATTCCTTTAAACGATTTGCTTAGCGATATAGCGCAATACCAATCCAGCATTAATGAACTTATAGAAACTGGAGGGACTTTCAATCCGCTCCTGGCACAAGAATACCTTTCTATTGGCGATCTTTATCAGCAGGCTGGTGATTATGAAAATGCAACATTAGCCCTTGAAACGACCATGCATATTGAAAGAGTCAATCAGGGTTTGTATACCCTTGCGCAAAACCAAGCGGTTAGAAAATTGATTGAGAGCAGCAAGGCAAGCAGAAATTATGCTGATGCTGACAAATATCATGAGTACCTTTATTACCTGATGTCACGCAGTGGCGATGACGATAGCGAAGAATATAAACAGGCCACGCTGGAGTGGGCAGACTGGAATATGGAGGCTTTTCGCAGGTTGGCTTTTTATAATCAAGAAGCGCTAGCTATGGGCGGAGGTTTATCATCGATAGGTTCGACCATGCTCCGTCAAGGTGAACTGGTCGCTATTGAAGACAGTCAGTTTAGCGACATACTATTTGTACCACGTTCTGCGCTTTTAGCAAATTCATCCAGTTTACGTTCACAATCCTTTACCCCTGAGCAACTTGTAGATCCCCGACTGAAGAAAGCAGAGGAGCTATTTGATTTAGTTCTGGAGAAGGATTCTGGCAATGAAAACATACTGCAAAAGAAAGCAGAATTAACCTACCTGTTTAAGCTCCAAATAGAAAAATACATCAGTGATAGGCCGATTGGCTCCAATATCGCCTTATCTAATAATCGTGGCTTCCGATCTGTACCCTTTCTTCGTCGTGGGTATTCAGATAGCCGGGAAGAGCTTTTAGAACGTGCCGAAAACTTTGAAACACAGGATCATCTGCTGGCAGCAAATGCCTATATTGATCTGGCTGACTGGGATCTGGCTTTTGGGCGTTTGCAAGGGGCCAACCAGGGTTATAGTAAAGCCCTGGAAATATTAATGGCTAATGGGTTCACTGAAAAGGAAGCGGAAACATTCATCAGCCCGGAACCGGCCATGTTGATACCCGGTTTTGTTAGTTTTGAAGACACCAGAGGGTTCCAAAACATCCCTGAAGAGCTAGATATCCCCTATATTGGCTATATGGATGTTAGTTTTAATAAACGCTCGAACGGCTCCTTACGAAACATAAAGTTTGAATATTCTTCTGAAAATACAGGCCAACTAGTACGAAACCGTCTTCTTAATTTGCTAAGATCAGGCACTTTCAGGCCCTTGTTTGAATCGGGCAGGGCCAGAGCACAATCAGATATACAGGTGCGTTATTACTATTCCTATTAATCTTTTGCTAATTTTAATGTTTTTAATGTTTAAATAATTTCCGATGACTATATATCCAGACAAACGGACCCGACGTTCAAGCACTTCATCTGCATACTCGCAGCGTTCTTTTTTCGCCTCTGCACTTCCTCTGGCGCTCTTATCTTTTGTTTATTTACAGCTGCTACCAAATGCCTCAGCACAGGATGCCGATGCTTTCCCGTTCTTACTATTTGAACCTGTATTAATAGAAACAACATCAGACGGCGATCTGCTACAAATTAACGAACTCACTTCTTTGCTCTCAAGCAGCGCAGCCGAGAGTGTTTCTGAATATATTACTAAACGCACTGCACAGGAAACTGCCCAGGCAGCCTCCCTAGAAGTAACAACTATAGCGGCTTATGAACAAAGTATTAAACAACTCGAGCTACAAGGTGGCGCCTATGAGCCGGGACTAAGCCAGGCACTCTTGTCCTTGGCAAATGTTTACCAGGGGCAAAATGATCATATCAAGGCGCTTGAATATCTTGATCAGGCTCTTCATATTAATCGAGTAAATTCAGGCTTGTTTAATCTGGAACAGGAACGAATCATTGAAGGTAAAATCAGTAGCCATATTGCACTCGGAGAATTAAATGATGCCGATGTTCAACAACAATATCTTTTTTACCTAAAGAGGAAAGCCTTTGGAGAGGACAGCATTGAATTACTTCCAGCGCTTAATCGCTATGCTGAGTGGAACATATATGCCTTTGACTCCACATTAGTCACCAACCCGACACTGGATTTAACTTCTGCACCCAACACCCATCCTGCTAACGCACTAAACAACACATCCCTTGAAGAGGATTTCAGAAATACCAGGTTAGTAAATGCTCAATTCATATATAGAACTATTATTAAGATACTTTTAAATAATTACGGCAGTTCCGATTCAAGATTACTCGACGTAGAGAAAAAGCTGGCCCTGACTAATTACTTCTTTGCCACCAATCTGAACATGAACAGCAATGGTAATTTTTCGACCCAGGCGCTCAACTCTTCTCAGGAGTTTTACAATATGTCCAGGGTCTCCACGAATTCGCTGGGATTCAGGCAAGGCCGTGAAGCATTGGAAAGGCGTCTTGATCTATTATTAAGGCTCAATACCAGCACGCCAGAAGACATTGCCAAAGCTCGTATTGAGTTTGGTGACTGGCTACTCATTTTTAAAAAACGCGCTGCTGCTATTGAAACTTACCAATTTGCTTATGATGAATTACTTGCCAAGGGTGTCGAGCAGGAAACAATTGATAAAATATTCTCTCCTGATTTACCGGCAACGATACCCACTTTTATCTATTATCGTTACACAAGAGACTCGTTAAACATCCCTGCAGACCTGCCAATAAAACATCAGGGCTGGTTTGATGTGTTAATACAGCTTAACCGGTACGGTCAACCGCAAAATATTGAAATTTTTAATAGAAGCCCAGATGCTGCTGAGTCAGTAGAGTTTCTCCTAAGCAGTTTTTTACGAAACTCGACTTCCTTTCGACCAAGATTTGCAGACGGCGAACTTATTCAGCGGGAAACAATAGAAACACGTTATTACTATAGCTACTAAATCACCTCGAATTGTTTTGTTACTTTTTTAATCTTGCTCGCTACGCTTCTTACAAAAATACCAATAAAATTCCAAAAAAAAGGCCGGATTAAAAAATCCGGCCTTTTTCGTTTTAAATTACTTTGAAGTAATTTAAACCAGTTTATAGCCTAATTCAAAAAGTGGCATTTTCCTGATGCGCTCACCAGTGGCGTTATAAATCGCATTGGTGACAGCAGCCAGAACTGGCGGCATGGAAGGTTCGCCACCCCCTGATGGTGAGAACTCTTCTGGTTCAAGAAATGCGACTTCCAGCTCAGGCGCCTGAGGCAATCTCAACAAAGGATACTGATGGAAATTCTGCTGCTGAATAACACCATTTACAAAAGTGATCTTGGCGTTAAACAACTGGCTGATACCATCAATAATGCCGCCTTCCATCTGATTTTCAGCACCGCTGAGATTATGAATAAAGCCAAAATCTCCTACTGCCCAAACCTTATGTACTTTTACTTCCTTATTAGCACTCACTGTGACATCAGCTACCTGTGCAACATAGCCACTATGGCAGAAGTAAAAAGAGAGTCCTTTCGCACGGCCTGGTTCGCCAGACTCCTGATCAAGACCTGAAATTCTGGCGACTTCACTAATGACGTTTGCAGCACGACCGGTATGCATTGACTGAGGATTTTCCGGATTAGCCAGACGCGGCTCACCAAGAGTGTCCAGCAGGAAATCTACATGACTTTTTCCAGAAGCAATGGCCAGTTCATGCATAAAGCTCTGGAAGCTGAAAGCAAAGGCATTAGATGCCGGTGCTCTCATCGGCCCAGTAGGGATAGCATTGTGGAACATGGTCTGTGTCAGCTTCACATTGTCGATGACATCTTTCGGGAAAACGTTTGGATTCAGGTCCGCGCTGGTCATTGGAGACTGATCATTACCAGTAGAGGTAATAAAATGATCCTGCCAAGCAGTGAGATTACCGACAGCATCAAGTCCTGCAGTGTAAGAGTGGAAACCACCTGGGCGGAAATAATCTCCGCTCATATCATCTTCACGTGTCCACTGAAGCAGTATTGGAGTGCCTTCCATTCTGCGGGCAATGGCAACAACTTCAAAAACGTAGTCATTAGCCAGTTTACGGCCAAAACCGCCACCGATTCGAGTTTGGTTTAGCACAACACGGTCTGCAGCCTCTTCTGCTGGAATTCCCAACAATACTGCGGAGCCTGTTTCACCACTTTGAGGAATCTGCGCTGGTGCCCAAATTTCACAATTACCGTTCTGATAGAGAGCAGTACAGGTTTCAGGCTCTAGCTGAGCATGGCTCACATAAGGATATTCATAAAAACCTGAAACCACTGTGGCTGCGTTTTGCAGCACAGCTTCTGCATCACCTTTACTGGCGGCAACGGTACTGGGGCCATCAGGACCGAAAGTCGTGGTCATCAAAGGCTCGCCATCCTGATCTTTTAAAGCATAAGCACGGCTTACCAGGTCATCCCAGCTTGCCTGTTCCGCATTGCTGAGATCCCATTCAATTTCCA
Source organism: uncultured Pseudomonadales bacterium (assembly GCA_963925675.1). Classification (GTDB taxonomy): domain Bacteria; phylum Pseudomonadota; class Gammaproteobacteria; order Pseudomonadales; family Pseudohongiellaceae; genus Eutrophocola. The sequence goes on along the minus strand of CAWUSW010000023.1, from coordinate 11,645 downwards.
GTTCGCGCTTGGCTTTGATCGCAGCCCAGGTGGAATCAGCTACGATGGCAACACCACTAAACATATCGCCACCACCAGGATTGAACACTTTAGGACTACCAAACTCATCAATAATGAATGCATCGACAATGCCATTCATTGATTTAATATGGTCTTCGTTAAAGGAAAGTGCGCGACCACCAATCTGCGGAGACTTGGTATAAGTAGCATACTTGAGACCTTCCATACGAGTATCGGCACCAAATAAAGGCTTGCCGGTGACAATGTCCAAGTTGTCTACACCAGTAAAACGCCGACCCAGCAATTTAAATTGGTCTTGAGTCTTAAGCGTTAAGCTTGCCGCTTCTGGTATAGGCATGGTGGCTGCAAGTTCAGCAAACTGACCGTAAGCCCATTCTCTGTCTGATGTTGCATGCACAACCTTGGTGTCACTTGTTGTTAATTCAGACACTGGAATATTCAGTTGCTGTGCTGCTGCCGCCAGGATCATAGCGCGGGCTGTTGCCCCTGCCTGGCGCATTGCCATCCAGTTCATTGGCGTAGACAAGGAGCCACCAGCAAACTGCGCACCATATCTGGAGCCGTCAATGTCAGCCTGAACTACGTCTACGTCATCCCAGGCACAATCAAGCTCTTCAGCAATGATTAGCGGTAAACCAGTTTTTATGCCCTGGCCACACTCCGGGTTTTTAGAAAAAATATTGATTCTGCCATTAGGCTGAATCTGGACATATGGACTCAGCGAGCTGGTTTCTGTAGCACCTGCCGCCTGAGCCTTTGCTTTAGGGCTTGTGCCCATTGCCAGGCCAAGAGCCAGACCGCCACCAGCAATGGTGGAGATCTTGAAAAACTGACGCCTGCTTACATCAGGAATCTCAATTTTGGGTGAAGCCGTCAGTTCCTGGAAAAAACCAGGTAATTCCGGGGAGAGATTGTCATTTTTAACTAGTTTCATACTCGCTCTCCTGTCTGTGCAGCATCGTAAAAAGCTGTGCCATTCATTTTTGCAGCAGCATTTTTAATTGCCTGACGGATACGAGAGTAAGTTGCACAGCGGCAAATGTTGCCAGACATGGCAGCATCAATATCAGCGTCACTGGGATTCTGGTTATTTTCCAGCAAGGCTGTAGCACTCATGATCTGACCTGCCTGGCAGTAGCCACACTGGGGAACATCAATTTCTACCCAGGCTTCCTGAACAGGCGTCAAAGTCCCGTCTGCGGCCGCAAGGCCCTCAATTGTTGTAATATTCTGATCAGTCAAATTTCCAACCGGAATCTGACATGAGCGTACCGGTGCGCCATTCATATGAACAGTACATGCACCACATTGAGCAATACCGCATCCATACTTGGTGCCAACCAGACCGAGCTCATCACGCAGTACCCACAGCAGCGGAGTGGAGGGGTCAATCTCACCGATGTCCATTGTCTGACCATTAATTTGTAAAGTTGCCATAACAATTCCCTTATTTTGAAATATTTTTATACCGTTTTAATTAGAATTACTAATTACTCAAAAATTTGTAACTTGTTAATATTTAATAAAAAATGGGGTTTAATTTAAACCTTTCATTATCATGAATCAAGCCGTCTTAAGTATCAGTCTTTCTGCTGAAAATCGCACAATTGGCTTCTTGAAACTTGCCTCAGTATCACCTCGCCCGCTCTTACATATGTGTGTTACATATGTCACTGATGCTCAAAAGCAGGCAAAGCGCCTCTAAAGAAGGCTTGAAATTGCACAAAAGTATAACCCAACGTTTTTCTAATTACCCTATCTATTAGGGAAAAAAGTGCCCATCCAGGGCATAACACGACTCCTGTTTTTTACGATAATGTAAATATTATCTGAACAGGGATGGCAGTATGGAGGGGTGCCTATTCAGGACAATAGCTTTCAAGCCTTGTTGCAGGGTTTATCAGAAGGCTTTCAATAGCACTATCAATAGTCACATCAAGAGCACTATAGTGTGCTTTACACCCAAACATGAACAGCAAAACACACACGCTAAGGATTAATTATTCTCATTTACGCTCCCAATAAATCTCAATGAATTAAATGTATAAATCGTAAGTAAGTATTTACATCTATGGTTTGAGAGTTGCCGCCAGCGGCTCATCAATACCACAACTGGAAATATGCCTGAATATGCAACGGTCTGTCTTTTCAACGCCCATAATTACTCCAGCGCTGCGATTTTTCTCAAATTGCTGGCTCAAGTCAAAGGGCTGGCAAGTTCAGGCCCAGTCCCTTCCAGCCCCCCCTTTTATATTTATTGGAGCACCACATACCAGCAACTGGGACTTTCTATTGCTCATGGTCGCTGTCTTTCATTTACGCATGGATATTCGCTGGATGGGCAAACACACTCTTTTTCCTCCCTTGCTTGGCACAGTAATGCTTTGGTTTGGCGGCATTCCAGTGAACCGCACAAAAGCTTACAACATGGTAGATAAAATGGTCACCATGCTGGCGAAAAATCCGCAGACCATCCTTTGCGTCTCCCCTGAAGGTACCAGGGCCAAGGTAAGTCAATGGAAACCCGGCTTTTACCGTATCGCTGAAAAAGCCGGGGTGCCCATCCTGATGGCTGCTATCGATGCTGAAAATAAACAGCTACGCATAATAGGAGAGTTCAAAGCCACTGGCGATCTGGATCAGGACATGATCGCAATCAGAAAACATTATCAGGGCTTCAAAGGACTAAATCCTGAAAACTCCTCTACAAACCCATAATGATTACTTTGATAGCGCTCTTATTTCCTGATAGCGGAAGCAGTCCGTAGTGTGGTCATTGACCATCCCTGTGGCCTGCATATGAGAATAAACAATAGTTGGCCCGACAAAACTGAAACCTCTTTTTTTAAGATCTCGGGTAATGGTTTCCGCCAGAGCAGTTTTAGCAGGCAATTCCTGCAAATTTTTCCAGGAATTCTGCAGAGGCCGGTGATCTACAAATTGCCAAATATACTGATTAAAGTTACCAAATTCTTTCCTGATCCTGATAAAGGCCTGGGCGTTGGTCACCGCGGCATTCACTTTTAATTTGTTGCGAATGATGTCCGGATTATTCAGTAACTGTTCAATTTTCCTGTCCGGATACTTTGCCACTTTATTGAAATCAAAACCGTCGAAAGCCTCACGAAAAGCCTGTCTTTTTTTCAATATTGTGATCCAGCTCAGGCCTGCTTGCATACCCTCAAGAATCAGAAATTCAAACAGCTTCTTATCTGAATGCAAAGGCACGCCCCACTCCTTGTCATGATATTTTTGGTACAGGGGGTTATCGCCGGCCCAGGCGCAACGTGATAGTGACACAGCAAATACTCCTTGATGCTTTGCTCTAAATTGCTAACTGCCAGTGTCTGCTTGGTGCTTCAGGGGTCGATCCTGAGGGTTCCCATCATACCAACCTCAGCATGATCCAGGATATGGCAGTGATACATCCAGGTACCTGGACGTTCATCAAAACGTACCGCCAGTTTCAGCTCAGTGCGCACCAGAATATCGACGGAGTCTTTCCATTCGGGAACGCGATTTTCATCCAGTACCTGGAAAAAGTATCCATGCAAATGAAAAGGGTGATTGAAATCTGTGTCATTGCGAACAGTCCAGACCTGAGTCTCACCAATCCTGCCTAAAAGGGGACTGGAGTCCCAAAAAGGGATGCCATTGATACCCATTTCAACGCTATTGTCATCCGGGAATGTAATCGTAAGATCGATTAGCACATCCTTGGCGCCAGTAATATCTATAGGCTCAATGGTGCGCAGCGCATAAGGAATAGTTTCTGGAAGGACCGCAGGCTCATTAACCGTTTCAATTTCCATCATCTCTTCAGAAATGCGGTTAAAGGTGCTGCCATAACCGCGTTCCGTTGGATACCACCTGAGCCAGTCAACAGTCCCGGGCTCATCAATGGGGGTAAAAACAAAGTCGGTTCGCTCTGAAGGAACCAGTTTGATTTGATCCAGCGTTTCCGTGTGTTGCGCCAGTCCACTGTCTCCGCCCAGCCTGATCAAGGGCTGGCGCTTGTAGCGAATTGTGTAATATCGGGTTCTAGCCGCATTAATTACCCGCCAGCGCTGTTGTTTGCCTTTTCGCACTTTCAATTTTGGCTGCACTTTGCCGTTCACCAAAATAATATTTCCTTCACGTCCGAACAGGTCACTGAATGCTCCGCCAATATCCACAGGCAAGAACTGGCCATCTTCGTCCAGGCTCATATCGGAATACACCAGCACCAGGTCATCACCAAACTCTTTCGGGTCGTTGGGGTCTTCCACTATCAGCGGCCCGTACATTCCCCAGCCAACTTGTGCAGCAGAATTAATATGCGGGTGATACCAGAATGTTCCGGCGTCCTGCAGAATAAAGTCATAGGTAAATTCACCACCTACAGCAACCGGGTCCTGAGTAACACCTGGTACGCCATCCATATTGTTAGGCACTCGCAAACCATGCCAATGAATACTGGTGGAATCAGGCAAATTATTCTTGAAATGAATAATTACCCGATCTCCCACTTTTGCCCTGATAAGTGGCCCTGGTAAAGATCCGCCATAGGTCCAAACCGGCGTGATTTTCCCCGGCATAATTTCCATGTTGGTTATTTTTGCTTCCAGATCTATTTCAAGAATATTGGGATCAGGATTCAGATCAACAGGAATTGTGAGTGCCACGTCGTCATTCCAGCCTTCCGGCTGTGACACCTGACTTGCCCGTAAAGAGGGTATATCCAGCGCTGGTATTTGAGAGGATGACTGCCCCTGCTCAGTGTTTGCACATCCAGATAAAAACGCGAGCGACAGGAAAATCGTAAATGAAAATTGTGGTGCGCCGCTCACTGGATGCTTCATTCAGACTTACCCTCGATAAAGCGCGCTTATTGGCACTCGAATAGCACTATATAATTCTGGTCATGATAAAGCAGATCCTGTGAAAGCCAGCTTGATGTATCGCAAGATCATCACTTATCTATAGATTGGCGAATCACCTGCGCTATCTAGGCTCTATCTGCTTAAGGTGCCTTATCACCGACAGCCAGGCCCCGGCCAAACCAAGGCCTCCGGCTATTATCAACAAGGTGAGCAAGTCACTTACACCAAGCCAGGAAAGACTGAACTCACTGTCATACAAAGCCATCAGCCCCGAAAAAGGTCCGGACAACAGTACGAAAGCAGTAATGGATAGTATCCCTGCAATGATGCCGCCGCCCACGCCAAACCAAATACCCGTGTAAAGAAAGGGTCTTGAAACATAGGCATCAGTGCCACCAACCAGTTTTACCACAACAATTTCATCGCGTCGGTTTTCGATCGCCAGACGCACGGTGTTACCCACGGCAAGAACAACACCCAGGCTTAGCAACAAAGCCAATCCTGCAGTGATCCGTTCTGCCAGTGCGATAATGCCATAGAGTCTGCGCATCCACTCCAGGTCTATCTGAGCCGAATCTACCCCTTCGATCTCTGCCAGCGTGCTGGCAAGCACAGGTAACAAATCAAATTCTGCCAAAGCGGGAGTAACAATGAGTAACGCTGGCAGAGGATTCTCGTCGAGACCTTCGAGTGCATCGCCAAAGCCGGATGTTGTCTGAAATTCTGTCAGGGCCTGCTCGGCAGTGATTAATGAAACAGCGGCGACTTCTGCCATGGCTATAATTGTTGCCTGAGATTCTGCCAGTTCAGCCTCACTGATATTCGCTGCCATGAACAATGAAATATTACTGGCATCATCAACACTGGTGTTTAACTGCTGCAGATTTTGCAAAAACAGCAACAGGCATAGCGGCAACGCAAGGGCGATTCCTATCACTGACCATGTCAGGATACTTGACCCCGGCTCCTGAAGCAGACGCGACAAACTGTCTACCGCCACGGACTGGTGTTGCTGGAAATATTGCTTAAACCATGAATGGCCAGGAGGTTTTTTCCCACCAGCCCTGGAATGCGCCTGCATTGGTTTGGTTTTTTGTGTCGGCTGCTTTTTTGTCATTTTGACTTTTCTTCTGCTGACAGCAGGGTGCCACGATCAAGTATTAAAACTCGATGCCTGTCTTTATCAATCAGCCCAAGGTCATGGGTAGCTATCAGCACACTGGAACCAACCTGATTAAACTGTTCAAACAGGTTCATAATTTCTGCGGATAATTTCGGATCCAGATTTCCTGTCGGCTCATCCGCCAGTAATAAAACAGGTTTATTAACCACTGCCCGGGCTATCCCTACGCGCTGCTGCTCGCCACCGGAAAGCGCAACAGGATTCTGGCTTTCCTTTTTTAACAGGCCGACCTTGTCTAGCGCAGCTCTCACCCGCCGTGCAGCATCGCGATTGTCATAGCCAGCAATCTGCAGAGGTAAGGCAACATTCTCAAAAACATTGCGGTCGAACAACAATTGATGGTCTTGAAATACCACCCCTATGTTGCGACGAAAGAAAGGAATTTGACGTCGAGAGAGCCGATTCAGATTTTTCCCATTGACGAAAACCTGGCCAGTACTGGCTTTTTCCATGAGCATAATGAGTTTAAGCAGGGTACTTTTTCCGGCACCAGAATGACCGGTGAGAAAAGCGAATTCACCTTCCTGCAGGTGAAAATCGATATTGGTCAGTGCTTCGTGGCCTCCAGGATAACGCTTGCTAACACTGTCAAACTTAATCATCTGGAAACAGGCCCGGATTCGGCTGCAGTCTACTCCTGCCCTTGATCAAAAAGAGCCATTACAAAATCACGAGCCGAGAATGGTCTCAGATCATCCGCTTTTTCACCGATACCAATGAATCGGATCGGTAAACCAAAGTGCCTGGCGATGGAGAAAATCATTCCGCCCTTGGCAGTGCCATCAAGCTTGGTCAAAGTCAGTCCGGTAACGTTGACTGCCTTTCCGAAATGTTCAGCCTGGCTGAGTCCATTTTGACCAGTCCCCGCATCAAGAACCAGCATCACTTCCTGTGGTATATCTTGATCCAGCTTTTTCAGGACCCTGATAACCTTTTCCAGCTCCTGCATAAGCTTATCCTTGTTATGCAAGCGCCCGGCAGTATCCGCAATCAACACATCGACTTTCTTGGCCACAGCAGATTCGTAGGCATCGTAAATTACTGATGCACTGTCAGCCCCGGTATGCTGGGCTACAACTGGCACATCATGCCTCTCGCCCCAAACCTGAAGCTGCTCCACTGCTGCTGCTCTGAAAGTATCACCCGCAGCCAGCATCACAGAGAGTTTCTCATCCTGAAACTTGCGTGCCAGCTTGCCAATGGTTGTGGTTTTACCAACACCGTTCACACCCACCATCAAAATCACAAAGGGTTTGCCTGTGCCTTTTGGGATCTCCAGGGGTTTTTCACAGGGAAGCAGTAATTCCTGCAACTTTTCCTGCAAAGCTTCATATAAGGCACCGGAATCCTGAAGCTGATTGCGTTTCAGGCTGGCAGTGAGGTCATCAATAATGCTTGTTGTTGCTTCGATTCCGACATCTGCAATCAGCAGTTGGTTTTCCAGTGCTTCAAGCAGCTCTGCATCAATTACTTTCTTGCCAGACAGCAGAGTAAGTAAGCCTTCGCCAAGATTGCTTCGGGTTTTTTGTAAACCAGAGCGCAAGCGATCAAAAAAGGAAACATTTGATGCATCCTGTTGATCTGTTTGCTGGGGCTTTTCTATCTGGTCCTGGTTCTTTTTGCCAAATCCAAACATTAAGGAATCTCTGAGATTTCTGCTGCATTTTGATGGTGCTATTGAGGCTCGCTATCCTATCAGCACTGCCCCTGCTATGCCATAGAAAATCTGGCACAATAGCACTGCGCATCACTAAATCCATGGGATATCTGGCAGAGCCATGACCAGTCTCCACAGTGTTGGTAATCGACTTTAATGACCAATAATTCCAGTAAATATACAAACCGAAATATCATTCGCATAATTGCCGGAAAATGGCGCAGCCGAAAACTGCCATTTGTCAGCGAAGTAGAAACATTGCGTCCTACACCGGATCGGGTCAGAGAAACTGTTTTTAACTGGCTGCAAGCAAAAATGGCAGGTGCAAGGTGCCTGGATCTTTTCGCTGGAAGTGGCGCTCTCGCTTATGAAGCCTGTTCCAGGGGAGCGTCAGCGGTTACTGCTATTGACAACTCATCTCGGGTAAGCCAAATGCTTCAGGATAACTGCGATTTACTAAATTGCACTACCATGAAAATCATTCTGGCTGACAGCATGTCCTGGCTGGAACAGCCTGGCAATCATGGTTTATATGATATTGTTTTTCTTGATCCGCCCTATAGCAAAAATTTACTGCCTGAATGTTGTCGCTTGCTGGACGCTGGCAATTTTCTGGCGCCTGGATGCGCTATTTATCTTGAAACCGATCACCCTCTTGAAGATATTGAACTGCCACCATCCTGGCGAATCCTGAAAAGCAAGAAAGCGGGTCAGGTATATTATGGTGTATGTGAACGCGGGATAAACTAATATAAATGCTTTTGTTCAGGCGAAAGGCTTAGAAAGTAATAAAGATGCTGGTTTCACACAGAATTGATCATGACAATAAAATAATTATTACTACCTTTGCACCTGAAGAGGCTTCGCTGAAGCTTTTTCTGGAAGCATTTAATACATACCAGGAAGAGCTGAGATTCTTGCCAGATTATCTGGAATACAATGAAATGGTGGACTTCAGGTCAATAACCAACATCAACATTACTGCATCAGAACTAAAAAAGCTCTCCACGCTAACTATTGCAAAAGATGTAAGAGAAACGGTTACCAAACTGGCCTTGCTCGTAGATTCAAGACCGGCGAGAACTCTGGCTAAAGTTTATGAAATGATTAGAAACTTTAACCCTTCATCAAAAAAACAGGTGAAGATTTTTCAGGACACCGATTCCGCTCTTAGCTGGCTGCTTGAAGACGAGAATATCTTAAAACAAAAACCTGCCTGATTAACGCTGCTAACCGGCACTTTTGTGCACACCCGGCCCTCATCCAGTGTATCTTTACTGTTTCAGTCTTCCCGATAAAAAGTAAATTCAATTTCTATGCTGGCGTTAAGTGGCAAAGCACTAACGCCTAATGAACTTCTTGCTGGCGGCGGGGTATCCAAAGAATTAAACAGGGTTTCCCACGCCGTGTTGAATTCTGAAAAATGTTCAAAGTCAGAAGTAAACACTCTGGCAAAGGCGAGATGTTCCCAGGTTAAATCAAATTCATGCGCCAGTATCTGAAGGTTCTCGAGAATTTTTTCAGTTTCCTTACCAATTCCACCTGACACCAGTTCTCCGCTTTCATTATCAAGTGCAATCAAACCGCTGCAATAATAATGAGGCCCGGCCTTGACCAGCTGGCTGTACTTAAATTTTGGGGGAATGAGTTTTTGTGAAACAAGAGACTGCACCATCTTTTATATCCTTCTGGTGTGTTTGATCAGATTTAAAAATGGCCTTTCTAAAAAACCAGATTATAGAAAACAATAAAAAGCACTGCAGTGACACCATAGCGCATCATAATCATCCAACCACGGAAACAGTGATGCTCTCGAAGGATTTTCAACTCCTCCATGGATATCGCTTTTGGCACAACCCAGCCTACAAACAAGGCGGTAAGCAAACCAGTCACCGGCAACATAATATTACTGGTCAGGTAATCAAACAGATCAAAGAACGTTCCCTCAATACCGACCATCGTCAGGGGATGGAAATCCTGCAACTCATTTAGCGACAAGACTGAAAGAAAACCGATCAGCCAAATAATGACACCACTGACAATGGCTGCTTTTTTCCTGGACCAGTTGTCTTTACTGGCAAGCCATGCCACTGGTACTTCAAGCATGGAAATTGAGGAGGTAATCGCCGCAAAGGCAAGCAGTACAAAAAATAAGGTGCCAAAAATAATGCCGCCCGGCATATTACCGAATGCCAACGGCACCGTTTCAAAAACCAGCGCAGGGCCGCCACCAGCATCAAGACCGAAAGCAAAGACAATAGGGAATATTGCCAGTCCGGCCAGAATTGCCACCAAGGTGTCTGCAGTGACAACCATTGCTGCCGAATCAGTAATGGAATCATTTTTAGATAAATAGGAGCCATATGCCATCAGCGTTGTGGCGCCCACGCTTACCGAAAAGAATGCCTGACCAAAAGCCTCAATGACCACTGACGGTGTGATACGACTGAAATCCGGAGTGAACAAATAAGCCACAGCAGTAGCAAACTCTCCGGCAAAAGCTGCATAGACCACCATGCCAATCAGGATAATGAATAACATCGGCATCATGTATTTCACTGCCGCCTCCAGCCCACCTGAAATACCTCTGGCAGAGATAGTGACTGTTATAAGCATAAAAGTTGTGTGCGCAATCAATACGGTGAACCAACTGCCGTTAAAACCTGAGGAAATTGCCGCGGCTTGTTCAGTGTTTATCTGGGAGAAATTACCAAACACATTGGCAAATGCATAATAAATAGTCTCCCCGCCAATCATGCTGTAGTAAGAAAGAATAAGGCTTGCAGTAAAAATACCCATATAGCCGATGACTACCCAGAAAGGGCTGGCATTAGCTTCCCTGATAACTTTTTTTAATGCTTCAGGTGGACAGTCCTGACCACGCCTGCCAAGCATGAATTCACCAATCACCAGCGGCAAGGCAAGAAAAAACACCGCGGCGATATAGATAAAAACAAATGCGCCACCGCCGTTTTCACCCGTGGTATAGGGGAAGCGCCAGATATTGGCCAGGCCAACAGATGAGCCAACCGCAGCCATAACAAACAGCCAGCGGGACGACCAGTTTTCATGTTTTTTGTTGCTTTGCATTCTCGAGTGCTTTTTATCGCTTGGATTAATCTTATTAAGTCGTTGTTAGCAACCAGTGCTAGTACTTACTGACCTTCAGCCGCAACAATAACAGATTGTTTATGGACGTCTACCCCTCATAAATGATTATTCATGGGACCTTGATGTATAATCGCGCTCTTAATAACCCCATGAGTTTCCATGATGAAAACCGTAGTTTATCCAGGCACATTTAATCCAATTACCAATGGCCATACTGACCTGGTTGAGAGAGCCTCAACCATATTTGACCGTGTAATAGTCGCCGTGGGTTCCAGTAAGCTCAAATCAACACTCGCACCACTGGAGAAAAGAGTTTCGGTCACCAGTGAAGTGCTAGGCCACATTAACAATGTAGAAGTTATCGGCTTTGAAGGTTTGTTGACTGAATTTGTTAAAAAACAAAATGCCAAGTTGATTTTGCGTGGTTTGCGCACAGTCGCAGATTTTGAATACGAATTTCAATTGGTCGGCATGAACCGGGTTTTAGCACCAGACATAGAAACGCTTTTTCTTGCCCCGGATGAAGAGTATTCCTATATCTCTTCAACACTGGTCAGGGAAATTGCCGCTTATGGTGGTGACATTTCTGCTTTCGTATCACCTATTGTGGTAAAGGCAATGAAGGAGTTTAACTAATGGCATTGATTATCACGGATGAGTGTATCAACTGTGATGTCTGCGAGCCTGAATGTCCCAACGATGCAATTTCCATGGGGGAACTCATTTACGTTATTGATCCTGGCTTGTGTACCGAGTGTGTTGGCCATTTTGAGACATCTCAGTGTGTCGAAGTATGCCCTGTTGATTGCAT
>CAWUSW010000022.1:0-49206 GCA_963925675.1 uncultured Pseudomonadales bacterium | reverse complement strand
CACCAAATGCTGTACTGTCTATATCTAACACCGCGTAAACCTCATCATTGCGAACACATGGAATTACAATTTCAGAATTACTGATAATTACTGTTATTACACCTATGCATGGGCCTGAATACAATAATTATTTGCATTGGTATATTTCGCTAAGTATTGGTGTTATTAGATAAATTCAAGGCTGCTATCAATTGCAGTAAAATATAACTACCTGAAATGTATGTATATAATAGTTGGCATGATTCTCGCTACAGTAATCATAAAGTCGTTAAAAAGTAGTTTTATTGACCATCTGGAGTAGACCATGAATGTTATCAGTACAGTTTTCATCCTTTTGATGCTGACCATAGCGGGTGTGGTCCTCTTTCCCGTGCTTACCTTTGGATTAGCCCTGTTATTCATGGTGGGGATATTTTTTGTCTGGTTATTGCCGATTCTGATTATTGCAGATTCAGAAAAAACCTGTGGTGGTGAAAAGGCGGCCTGGATACTGACGATTATTTTCCTGTCCTGGTTCGCCTGGATATTTTATTTCCTTCTGGCACCAGTTAAGCCAAAACCACGCTATTACTATTACGAATAAAATAATCAGGCGGGCGGAGCAAAAAATTCAATGATCAGCAGTGTTAAACAAACAGCAGGCAAAATTCTTGGCTTTGCACTGATTCTGGTTTTTATTGCCCTGGGCATACTGGGTATTTTTCTACCGATACTTCCCGGCCTGGTGTTTCTATTAATTGCCGCCTTGATTGCGACACGGCATTTTCCGGCGCTGGCTTTTTTGCTGGAGCAAAATCGATATGCAAGGAAGTGTTTGCGTATCAGCAATAGTTTTGTGGATTTGGGATATTGGGATAAAGCCCGACTGTGTTTCTGGGGGATGGTAAAAATTAGTGTTGATGGTGTGTCCTGGTCAGTCCGCCTGGCCAATTCTGGTGGGCGCTTCCTTATTCGGAAAATCGACAAGCTTGCACTGTGATATCACGATTAAATCGTAATAATATTATTTGGATAAGTTTTGAGGTGGTTACCAGAAATTATTCGATAAACAAATAATTCCCTATAATAAATATCGTCTGACTCTATTTTTTAAAATTATTGGTGTTATACTTTTTCTCCTGATCTGGTTATAAATCAAGCGTTACATTAAAATATCGAAAGCAATATTAGAATGATATTGTCCTAAAATGCCTGGCAACTTATGGATAAGTTCCTGGATTTTACTGAGATCATGGAGATAAGCGATGCCTGGTCGTCGTGAGAATTTTGAAAGAATTAAATGCCTGCATCAACAGAATTCAGATTTCCACTCAGGCCTGAGAAATTCTTGCTTACACTCCAAAAAATTTATTTACATGAATAATTGAATTCTCAATGTTAGCTCCCTTTCGGGAATTTTATTTATGCGAAATTATTGCTATGAATGAAAAGGAAGAGAGTTTGTTTTAACTGCTCCAGGGAATGGAGTTTTATTTACAAGGATGTACTAATTTCAGTGGCAGTCGGCTCAGGTATACCTCCGCTATGCATCCCACACTGGGCAGGCTGTCACTGAAACTTTCTAGCTGGTTTTGCCTTTAATAAGATCATTGATAAACATCCCCATACGCGTTCCGGTTCGTCTTAGCGCAAGAATAGTCAGGTCGTCGGCTAATTGCATGTTCTGAAAACCACAGATTTCCTTTTCCAGCTTATTGCACAGTGCTTCGGGGGATTCACTGGCATGATCTTCCAGGAAGGAGCGGATACGCCCTTCACCATAAAACTCACCACTTAAGGCACGAGCCTCTGGTAATCCATCGGTATACAGCAGCAGAGTTTCTCCAGGCAGCAGGCGAAACTCTGCATTGGTATATTCTTGATTTTCCAGCATGCCAACAATGGTTCCGGTGGCTGAACCTTCCGGAGAGACTGTGCGATTTTTGGCAATGCGCAGGGGCGGGGAATGCCCGCCGTTGGCATAGATAATTTTGCCGCTGGAAATAGTGTAAAAGCCCAGAAAAATGGTGACGAAGGCAGAACCACTATGACTTTCCCGCAATAGCTCATTGGTTTCCGCGAGGATGGCTGCCGGGGACTTGCCGCTCGGAGCGAGATTGCGCACGATAGTTCGTGTGACAGCCATTACCAGGGCTGCGGCCATTCCCTTGCCGCTAACATCGGCTATGACTAAGGCCAGTGTTTTAGGATTTATCAAAAAGAAATCAAAAAAGTCGCCGGCCACATGGCGTGCTGCTTTGCTGACAGCATGTAATTCAAATTCCTTGCGTGCCGGGAATGGCGGAAAGTTATTTGGCAGAAGCGCTTGCTGGGTTTCGCGGGCCAGTTGCAGTTCTTTTTCCACAATTTGTCTGGCGGCGGTTTGCTCACTCTGGATATCCACCTGTTTCTTCAGGTTTTTCAGCATGCGGTTAAAGCCAACTGAGAGTCGGCCCAGTTCATCCATGGAATAGATTTTTTCGATTGTGGTATCCAGTTTTCCCCGCGCCACGTCGGACACGGCGGCAGCAAGATGTTTAATGGGGCGAGAAATGCGAGAGCTTACATAGAGAGTAAAGGCGAAGATCAGGACGATCATCAGGATCAAGCCATAAACACCGAGGGTAATCTGCTCTACCAGCTCCTGCATCATGTCTTTTTTAGCAATGGTTGAGGTTAGAGCCCAGTCCATAGTGGGAACCGGGGTGTAGAGTATTAACGACTCCCCATTGACCATCTCGCCATTGAGAAACAGATTGTCGATACTGCTGATGCCGCTATTGCCTTGCAGGATGTTATATACCGCTTCACTGTAGTCAGGATTATTTTGCATCGTTACCTGGTCCTGGATAGTTGAACTCAACACCAGTGAAGGATTGTAGTGGCTGATAAAACGTCCCCCTTTGCTGAGGATGATGAAATTCTTGCCAGTAAATTGCTGCACGATATTCTCATTGAGACTAGTCAGGTGTATATCAACAGTAGCCACACCGGCAAAGTTGCCGTCACGATAAAACGGTGCGGAATACGTAGTCATGAGGACATTGCCGGCGCCCTCATCGAAAAAAGGCTCAGTCCACAATGGCTGTCCACTTTCCTTAACGGCGCTGTACCATGCCCAGCTGCCATCAGTGTAATCATAGGAATCATTACCTACATCGAGTGTAGAAAGGTTTCCGTCTTCACCATAGGCATATGGAGAAAATAGACGGGTGTCTTCATTAAATACAAAGGGTTCAAAAGCGATTGCTGCGCCATAGATCAGTGAGTTGCCAGAGACATTGCTTAATAACAGGGCATACATCTCTTCTTTAGAGAGATTTACATCAAGAGTCAGAATATTAGCGGTAGTACTGGCTACCTGGGAAAGACTGTTAAACTGCGCGGCGATGCGTCCGGCATAGATATTAAGTTCTCCCAGTTCCTGTTGCTCAATATTGATGCTGGCATAATCATAAATGCGAGTCAGCGTCACACCCATCACTACCGTTGTAATAATGATCATGGGAACGATGATGGAAAGAATCAATTTCCAGCGTATGGATAAATACAGTTTGATAACGCGTCTCCGCCCTGGTGTAACTGTTGCTTTGTTTGAAACCCAGCAAGTCGCAAAATAGTGGAATGGTATTTTACTCTTACAATGAGGTGCTGACTAATCGAGGTGAATGACCTGTGAAGCCAGACGGGAAATAAACGGATATTCAACGATGGGTTCTTCATCAATAAGTCGGCGTCTGAGCATATCGTGCGCTACTGCGCAGCTCATCACGCGGACCAGATTTCTTGATCGATTAGTCAATTTTATAGTTTGAACCCAGCTGGTATTGCGGTCGCAAAGGGCAATAGCTACCAGGCCTACCGGTTTTTCATCACTGCCGCCATCTGGACCGGCGATGCCGGTTGTGGCAAGAGCAAAATCACTGTCCAGCAGAGAGCGTGCGCCCGCTACCATTTCCAGTGCGGTTTCCAATGACACGGCGCCATGGCTTTGTAAGGTGTCTTCTTTTACACCCAGAACCTTTTGCTTGGCGGCGTTGGAATAAGTCACCAGGCCTTGCTTGAGGTATGTGGAGCTGCCCGGAAAGTCCACCAGCTGGCTGGTCAGCATTCCCCCGGTACATGATTCAGCAATACTGAGTGACTTGCCGGAATCCATCATCAGGGTATGGACTTCTTCTGAAATGCTGGGAAAGCGTTCTGTTACCAATGCAGTACCAAGACTCTTTTTTACTTCCTGAATATAATGCGGCATGGCGGTGATAGCCTGAGTACCGCGGGCAAATATTTTAATTTCCACATGAGGGGGCGAAGGCCGATAGCCCAGGGTGATGCCCTCTGGAATTGTAATAAGGCTGAGTTCATCAGCAATGGTTGATTCGCCATGACCAATCGTTACCAGTTTCTCCAGACGAATGGCATCAGTGATACCAAACTCTTCAGTGATAAATGGCAGGAACTGGTCCATTACCATAGGTTTTAATTCGGCTGGCACACCGGGTGTGAAAAATAGCCAGGCATTATTAATTTTGACGCGAAAGCCTGGTGCTGAGCCCATTGGGTTGTCTACCAATACTGCGCCTTCTGGCAGGAGACATTGCTTGTAATTGCTCGCCGGCATTTTTCTGTCGCGCTTGCTGTACCAGCTCTCCAGATGGGCGCGCCAGCCACTGTCTTCCAGTAAATCAACATTAAGCGCTTTTGCTGCAGCTTCTGCGGACAAGTCGTCTGAAGTGGGTCCCAGGCCGCCGTTGACCAGAATTACATCAGCGTGCAGGCTTCTTTCCTGAAAAACGCTGACCAGATCTTCCATACGATCACCAACAGTAGTTTTACGTTGCAGCTCCAGACCAACATTCATCAGCACATCGCCAAACCAGGCAGCATTGGTATCAATAATTTGCCCGGAAAGGACTTCTTCGCCTGTACAGATCAGCTCTATTTTCATGGTTTAAATTTAATCGGTTTCTGGATGATAAGGTATATAGATAAGCAATAAAGGTAAGTCATAAAACACGCTTGCAATAAAAAACAATGATACCTTAATCCCTCAGAAAAGTCGGCGACTGCTCTGCACAAACCCTAGAACTGCAAGTAAGATACAAGCCTTTCAGTGTCCGCACAGGTCTACGACGATCGAGTTCCTTTCCAGATATATAGTGCAGCCAGAGGCTATGGCAACATGGTTAATGGTGAAGCAAATATCGGCAAGTTCAACCTGGGTCGTGATGGTGATGCCAATGGAGTCGTTCAGCTCGACTTTGTGAGTGCAGATTGCTCCAGGCGATTGGAGCCAGACAGGGTCATTGATGCATAAATGGTGATAGGGTGATAAGCGCTAAATGTTGAAATTAGCTGAGGTAATCTACTCTTCGTCTTCTTCTGCTTCAGCAGCGATTTTCTTAAGACGCTTGCCTGCTTCAATGGAAATGTCTTCAGGTATTTCAAAGTCACCTTTCCAGGTTGCTTTGTCATCGTCGTCCAGTGACATACTGACAACACTGACGCCGGTTTCGCGATTCAAGCATTGGATACGATTCAAACGGGCTTCGTCAGAACTTTTTTCATCTGCCCCATTTTCATCATTCAACAGCAGACCTGTTTCGTATAGTGCCCAGCTACCGTCCTTGGATTCCCAGAAATAATCAGTTTGCTTGTTGGCAGCTTCTACTTCCTGTTCGAGCTGGGCTTTGGTCGCAGTGAGTTCTTTCACTTCCTTGCGTTGTGCTACGAGGGCTGTATTGATATTCTTGTTGTCTTTACTTTGCTCAATATTTTTCTTTTTCAGGTCAGACACTTGACGCTTGAGACGCAAAGGGTCAAGTTTTTTCAGTTCTTTTAATTCTGCCTGCAGCGCAGACATTTCTTCCTTAACTTTTTTGACCTGGGCATTTACAGTATTGTCTTTTTTATCGCCATCTATGAGCTTTTCAAGCCGCTCCATCTGCAATTGCTGTTGCAGGGCATCATACTCAGCTTCCAGTTCAGCAAAATGGTTAAACTGCTTTTCCAGATGCTCAAAGTCTTTTTTGTGGTCAAGGATGTCGTCTCTTAACTTTTGCTCAAGTTTTTTCTGACGATCGAGCTGATCCTGAAGCTGCTGTTTATCATCTTCCAGCTTTTGGATTTCAGCTTTGAGTGCGCTACTGGAGCGGAGTTCTTTGAGGCTTAATACTGTGGACATATTGCAGTGATATTTGGGGTATGAGTTGGTGTAACTTTCTATAATTAATACGACGCAAACTAGCTTTGCACGATTCTGGGCGCGAATTCTAACACACTCAACAGTGCACCTGCCAAGACAAGATCGGTCTTGAGTGACGAAATAGTGGATTAATTGTGGAATTTAGGCAGGAATGTGCCAGTTATAGCTGTTGTGCGGCTTTTTCACGCATCTGGGCCAGCAAGCCATCCATGCCGTCACGCTTTACCACGCTACGATAAGTCTCGCGGTAGGAGCTCACCATACTGACATTTTCTACCTCTACATCGTAAACGAACCAGCCATCACTGCGCAGTCGGAGTTTGTAGTTCACAGGGATTTCATTACTGGACGCTAATATGGCGGTATCCACGGTTGCCCTGTTGTTATTGATGTCTTCTTTTTTAAAGTCTACCTGCTCATTGGTATAAGCCTCGACGCGCCCTATATAGGTATTTTCCAGAGTTTGCATAAACAGTGCCTGAAACTCATCCTGCTGTTCCTCACTGGCATTACGCCAGTTTGTGGAAAGGACACTTTGTGACATAGCCCGGGCATCGAAAGATTTACCGATTTCAGTACGCATCAAAGTGCGTGCCTCATCAGTACCAAGGGTGTCATTACGCAGGATTGCCAGAATGGCAGTCACCGTGGTTTCTACGGTTTCCATAGGAGATCCGTTTTGCGCATGTACCTGAAACGAAGTCGCTAACATTACACAGGCGGTAACACGCAAGACCCTTACTATAAGTCTATTGAGTGAGCTATGAGATGGGGAAATCGTCATGTTGAGTTCCTGTTTTTAACAAGGATGCTGATTATACCTGCCTTAATGTTCAGCTCAAGAATAGCTTGGTTATAATTAGCTCAGGATTAATGCTCATGTTTGAAAATTGTGAGTATTACTGTTCTATCGCGCCGGCTCGATTTTGAACATATGCACTGCGGAAAAAGCTGTAGGGGTCCAGAGCCCCATCGTAAAAGGCTTCATAGGTATCCTGATCCAGAGAAAAAGCGATTTCTGCCCCAAGCAAATTTATAGCGATGATTTCACCCGTATCCAATTTTTCATTTACAGGATTCATATCTGCATCGTAAACGCGTCCGGCTAAATCCCGAAAGCTGCTGGGGCCTATAAACGGAAATACCAGGTAAAAGCCATGACCAAAGCCATATTTTCCCAGAGTCTGTCCAAGATCCTCATTGTCGCGAACAATGCCAAGGTCGGTTGCCGGATCAAAAAAGCCCAATAAACCAATGGTGGAATTAATGACAAAACGCGAAAGCTCAGTACCAGTGTTCGGCAGATCAAACTGTAACAAGGCATTGATGGCTGAAACCGGCGTGCCCAGATTATTCAAGAAATTGGCGCCAGAATTACGAACCGGTGCTGGAATAACTCTGAGTCCCCGAGCAACGGGTTTGAGTATTCCCCGGTATAGCTTGTCATTCAGGGCAAACGAAATGCGGTTGAAACTCTCAAATGGATCGGCGATAGAGGGAGAGTCGTCTTCTTCATCAAAGATAAAAAAGTCATCATCGTCTTCCTGGGCATAAACGGGAAGCCCGCAAGGTAAAATGAAGGCCAACACAAAGAGCAGTAAAAACCTTGATATTGGTCTGTTAAAAGTTCTGAGGTTATTCATTGTGTTTTATCCAGAACCCTTTAATCATCAGAGCTGAAAATATAGCGACTGACTAGTTCCTCAAGGCTGATAGAGGATTCTGTTTCATAAATTTCCATGCCTTCTGTCAAGAGCTCATCGAAACCTCCAGGAACAATATTGATGTATTTCTCGCCGATGATGCCCTGTGTGCGAATAGAGGCAATGGCGTCTTCCTGAATTGGCACATCTTCGTTGATACGTAAATGAACTATGGCCTCGAAAGCTTCCGGATCAAAATCAATTCCTGTAACAGTGCCGATACGCACACCGGCACCTTCCACAACAGCCCCATCACGAAGGCCGGAAATTGAGGTGAAACGGGCAGACAATGAATAACCAGGTTGCTCCGTAAATGTCGCGCCAGCAACAGATACCGCCAGCCAGGTAAAACAGACTATGCCAATGATGACAAAAATGCCGGTGATTAATTCGATGTTAATTTTGTTCATGACCGTATCTCTTTATAAAACGCTAAATATTTTAATCCTGATTAATTTGATCCAGAAATCAGGACATCAATGCACCGATCAGAAAATCAAAGAAAAGCACCGATATGGAAGAAATGACCACGGCATCGGTAGTAACCCTGCTAACGCCTTCTGCACCCTGTGAACCATATTTACTCAGGTGCAGGTAAAAACCTTTGGCACAACAAATAAGGGTGATGAGCATACCGAAAATGAGGGATTTCACCAGACCAAGGCGGACGTCAGCCCATACCACAGAATCTATCATGCCGTTGACATAGGATCCTTCTGCAACGCCAAAGAGTACGACACCGACTAAATAACCGCCGCCAATAGCCACAACATTGAAAACAAAGTTAAGCAGCGGTACACAAAGAATCCCGGCAATCAATTTTGGTGCTACCAGATATTTATCCGGTGAAATTGCCATACACTCCAAAGCATCCACCTGTTCAGAAATTCGCATAATACCCAGCTCGGCGCAGATTGAAGATCCAGCCCGGCCTACGACCATGAGGGCTGTCATTACAGGTCCCAGTTCGCGAATAATACTCAGGGCAACTGCGGAACCTAAAACTCCTACTGAACCAAATCGTTCCAGCGTGTTATAAAATTGCAGGCCAAGCACCATGCCAATGGTGACGCCTGAAATAATAATTACGGTCAGAGATCGAGCTCCGATAAAATAGACCTGTTTGATTATTGGAAAAATCTGGTAGGGAGGCAGAAGGATTTTCCAGGCAATTATCAGCAATAGATTGAAGGTACGCCCGACCTCTTCAATACTTGTCAGTACATAAGTGCCGAGATTATTGATTGCCCTGATCATTTCAATGTCTCCATTACTGGTTGTCTCTGGTCAGGCGCTGTAAATGAACATCCCCATCAACGATATTTTCGCGGGGAGTTCTGTTCAGGAGGTTGATGACACGCTCGTCTGTTGAAGATTTTATTTCTTCAGGGCTTCCGATTTGAATCAGCTCTCCGTCACCAAGAATAGCAATTCGATCAGCTATGGCAAAAACACTTTCCAGCTCATGGGTAACAACCACGATGGTCATCCTCATGGATTCTTTTAGCATGACAATGAGGTTATCCAGTTCAGCAGAGGTAATTGGGTCGAGGCCTGCAGAAGGCTCGTCAAAAAACAGTAACTTGGGGTCCATGATAATTGCCCTGGCCAGTGCGGCACGTTTCTTCATGCCCCCGGATAGTTCAGATGGCATCAGATTTTCATAGGGAAGCAGGTTAACCATGTCCAGTTTGATTCGAGTCATAATCTGGATGGTGTTTTCATCTAGTTTGGTATGTTCACGTAAGGGCAACTGTATATTCTCTGTAACAGACATGGAGGTAAATAGCGCGCCACCTTGAAAAGCGACCCCCATTTTCTCACGCAGTTTGTAGAGTTCTTTTTGTGATGCATGACAGATATCTGTACCGAGCATATTAATGTGACCGGCACTGGGTTTTTTCAGGCCCAGCATGGTGCGCAGCAATGTGCTTTTTCCCGAACCACTGCCGCCCATGATGACCATGATTTCACCTTGCCGGATATCAAAATTGATATTGCTGAGGATGCGCCGTGAGCCATAGTCGACATCAAGGTTACGAATACTAATTGCGGAAGTGTTTTCCATAAAATGTAGCAGGTCTATAAGTGGGACTGGAATTGTTCGGCAGTATCATAAAGAGTAAATACTCTATCCAGGCGGGTCAGCGTAAGTACCTGTAAAGCAGGGCTGGAAATTTTTAATAGACCGTATGACAATTTAGCGGTTTTTGCTGTTTGAAACCCTTCAACCAGACTGGCAATTCCTGAACTGTCTATATAGCTGACTTCAGCCATGTTAATTAAAAGTGACTTCCCATCCTTTAATGAACCAAGAATCATTTCTCTTAATTCTGGAGAGTAATGCAGATCGATTTCGCCGCTGAGTTCCAATACATCATAATTACTTTCAGCACTGAGCTTACTTTTCATTTAATTTAATTCCTGAACAGATAGTTAGAGTTCCAGCTTCTTTTTCATTTGCAGTACATTGCCGCAATCCGAATTGCATTCGATCAATTGCACTTCATCCATAATTTCATTAATGATGTGACAACCCAGCCCACCAGGACGAATTTCTTCAAGAGGTCGGGATTTCATTTCTTCTTTACTTGATTTGCGATGAGCAAAATCTGTGAGCCTGAAAATCATATTATCACCCTGTTTTTCAATTTCCAGAATGATGTCACCTGCGTCGTCATCACAATAGGCGTGTTCAATAATGTTCATACATGCTTCACCCACAGCAAGAACAATACAATTAAGTAATTCCTCGGAAGGGCTACAGGAACCAAGTACTTCCCTGAGTTTTTCCCGGACAGTACAGAGGTGAGCGCTTGTGGCGGGAAATTGAAATTCCAGCAATTTTTCAGCGGCAGCCATGGTAATCCTGTGTGTTGAACTAAATCCTTAAGTGGAATTCGGGATTCGAGCTGCAAATTTTTCAATCAGGTATTTTTTGAAAATTTTTCGAATCGTCTTATATCAGCAATATTGTCAGGTCATCAAAGCTGGAATCAAAAGAAACTGTTCTATCAACTCATACAGGTGCTTAAATTCATCAGGCAGGTCCAATGTTGGTGCAAGGACTTCAGACAGGCCATCAGTATACAAATATAGGCTGGAGCCTGCCAGCGGGAAGCTCAATCACCGGTAAATGTTAAAGATGAGGTAGAACACTGACTGTTGCCAGTGTCTGCAAAACTTCTTCTGTAAACAGAAGAAGTTTTGCTTAAGATCGCTATTTTTTTCCTAAGAATATGGAGTATGGAGGAATCCAGGCTCCATTGTGTAAATAGTTTAATCGCCGTAAGAAATACGATAAATAATATTGGCACCATCATCACTGAGTAATAATGAACCATCCTGCATAACTACTGTAGCTACGGGACGTCCCCAGGGATTGCCGTCATCATCCATAAAGCCAACCAGAAAATCTATGTATTCCCCCGTTGGCACACCGTTTTCAATGGGCAGTCTGACAATCTTGTGTCCGGTGCGATGGGCGCGATTCCAGGAGCCATGCAGCACGGCAAAGCCATCGCCGGCATAGTCATCAGGAAAAGCAGAGCTGCCTGTTGCCTGCAGTGGGTAAAACTCCAGATCTACTGCTGCAGAGTGTGCCGTATAGGGAACATCCGGCACGTTGATTTTACCCGGCAGGTCCGGTCTGGCTCCAGCGTGGCGGGGATCCTCATTATCGCCCATGTAATACCAGGGCCAGCCAAAAAAGCTGCCTTCTGGAACGCGGGTTGAATAATCAGGCACCAGGTCATCTCCCAGTTGATCCCTTTCATTTACAGTGCACCAGACATCTGCTGTTTCAGGTTGCACGGTTAGGCCAACACAGTTACGAATGCCGTTGGCGAAGAGCTTACCTGTGGCTTCTTCATTACCTACTTCAAATACCATTACCGAGGCCCGGTTTTCTTCAGTTCCCCAGGCAGCACCCAAACCACGCTGAGTATCCCAGGCGGCTATTTCTGCAGGTGATTTTGCCGGCAAATCTTCGGCAACATTTGATTGAGAGCCAACAGAAACATACATACGTCGGCCATCAGGAGAGAAGGCCAGGTCACGGGTATAGTGACCGCCACCAACCGGACTAAGCTGCGTCACAATGACTTCGGGGACGTCTTGAGCGACGGTATCACCAATTCGATAGGGATAACGCACAACCCTGTTGGTTTCAGCTACATATAACCACTGCGGATTTGCACCAGCCGGGAAAAATGCCATTCCCAGAGGTTGCAACATACCCTGGGCAAACACCTCAATAGATTCGGGTTTGCTGTGATCTGCTGTGGGGCGCATGACTTTGATGCGGCCGCTTTGGGTTTCTGTGAGAAAAATATCGCCGTTAGGAGCCAATACCATTGCACGCGGACCCTGCAAGTCTTCTGCAAAATTTTCTGCTTTAAAGCCTTCCGGCAGCATAAGCTCTTTGCCTGCTGGTCTGGGGGCTACTTGTGGAAAATTGACAGCTGAGCCTGTTTCATAGGGTTCGGGCAGGGTACTCAGATCGACTTTATGGACGCGCCCAGGACGATCATTTATCCAGTCAGGATCACCTTGTGGAGGCTCAGCCTCTGGAGGTGGCCCGAAACCACCAAAGCCACCAAATTCCCGGGTAGCTTCTGTAAAAGTGCCATTGCCCAGTTCTTCGAAATAGGCAATCAGGTTGGCTCTGCTGTCATCATCCTGCACAGGTATGACCATCGAAGAACCAGGAACGACTTCAGTGGGAGAGGCCAGAAAGCGGTTCAGAGTATCAGTGTTCCAGGTGAGACCGGAGCTGGCCATGGCCTGGGTATAGCTAAAACCTGTGCTTGCTGCTTCGCGTCCAAAAATGCCATGGAGTAATGGACCTTGTGCTCCGCCATTGTCACCAGATTCGGCGCTATGACAAAGAGCGCATTGTTGTCGGAAAAAAGTTTTTCCAGCATTGGAATCAGCTGCATACACAGCATGGGAGCCAGCAAGGGCAGCAACTATCAGCAATTGTCGAAACAAAATAAAGCCTCCTGAATCATGGTAGAAAATTATCGTTGCAGATGATAACCGATGTTGAAAGATAGCGGATAAAACCTTGCTGCAATAATTTACGGGTTAAGGAAAAAATGCAGGAACCTGAGGTGATAAAAAAGAACGGTTTAGCCTGTTTCTAAGGCACAAGAGCTTCTAATAATGCTCTTTAAACCTTCTCTTCGGCAATGGCATAGACAATCAACACCATGTAGTCGAGCTTGTTACAGCCATCCACAGGGGGCATGTCCGCCCCTGGGCGCACTGGGAAATCTGCAGCATTTGCCAGCGTAGGGGAACATGAGTCTTCTCCGGTTTTCGGGGTATAGATGGCTGAACGGCAACGCAAGTGAGTAACATCATACACAGTCGCATCATTGTCCAGGGACCAAGGCTGACTGCCATCAGGCTGGCGGGGATGCACTGTTAACATGGCAGATTTTTCCCGGCTGCCGGTGACCAGATAATGGCCTTTCGACAAAGGGAATTCAGGGGGCTCCATGATTAGGCCATTTTCCTCTAACCACCAGCCTTGTGTATCGAAAGTCCATTGGGCAGGCGCAATATTGTCGTTAGCTTTCAGGGTTTCATAGTAATCAAGAGGGGCGCCGCGGGGACCAGGATCTTTACGCCAGATTCCCCATTGTTGAGCATTATTCCCGCTGCTGGCTTCTGGAGAGGCCAGAGCCGCAATGTATTGAACGGGGATGCGTTGAAACCTCGGGCGTTGTTCAGCGGCTAACACAGTAGAAATTAATGATCCGCGAGTTAGTGCTGTCAAAGAAGCGGCAGCGCCAATGCCAAGGCCGTAATGTAGTATTGAGCGGCGCTTAAAAATTCTAGCACGACTTTTTATGAAAGATTGGCGAGTGACTTGATTGGACTGTTTTTTGCTGGTCATGGTTTTCTTCCTGAGCGACATTAGCTGTCAGAAAATCTATCCTGTTTAAACTTTTTATAGGTAATCGCAGTCTATGAAGCTTACAAAGTTATAAGGTCACATAGCCGTCACTGTCGCCAAAGCTTTCCTGTTCAATATCCAGTTTGTGAAGTATGGACACCAGCAGATTGGACATGGTGGTTTTATCTGGATTCATGATGTGACGGTTGCCTTCCAGTCTGCCAGAGGCACCACCTGCCAGAATAACTGGCAGAGGATCATGGTTATGGGAGTTACCATCGCTCATACCGCTGCCATAAAGGATCATTGAGTTATCCAGCAGGTTGCCATCGCCATCAGGAGTGGATTTGAGTTTGTCCATGAAATAGGCCAGCAGGCCGACATGGTAGCGATTGAGTACGGCAAAACGGGCCTTTTGTTCTTCGTTCTGGGAATGATGGGACAGCGTATGGAAGCCATCTCTGACACCGCTGGCCGGATATACCGCGCCACTAAGTTCTTTGGCCATCAGGAAGGTAGAGACACGGGAAATCTCGGTCTGCCACGCCAATACCTGCAGGTCATACATAAGTTTGATGTGCTCATCTACGTTCGACGGGATGCCATTTGGCTTGTCGGGAACGGCAATATCATCGCTCATCTTCTCACCCGCCTGGACTATGCGGCGTTCGATTTCGCGGATATCAGTCAGGAACTGTTCCAGTCTGATTTTATCGCCCGGGGGTAAAGAGCGATTCAAAGAAGTAAGCTGATCTGATATGGCATCAAGCAGACTCAGGGATTGTTTGCGTCTGGCTTCGCGCAGTTCGGGAGTGGCTCCATCACCAAATAAATGCTCGAACACTACCTGTGGATTATTCTGCATTGGCAGCGGACTGACTTCCGACTGCCAGGAAATAGTGTTGCGATACGCGCAGCTAAGACCTTCACCGCAACTCAGTGTCGCTTCTTCAATAGTCAATTCCAGAGAAGGCAGTGGCGTGTCCTGATGCAGTTGTTGGGCAATCTTCTGATCTATGGTGACTCCCAGCATGGGGGAAGCACCTGATTGTGGTTTTGCCCCGCTTAAAAAAGTGGCAGCAGAACGATTATGATTGGCAGTAGCCCCACCTGGACCATAGGCCAGTGGCAACCCCAGGCCAGAGATGACATTTACCCGTTCGCGAAAAGATTCAAGTGGTTTCAGAATTTCGGTAAATTCAAAATCCTTGCCAATCTTTGTTGGCGTCCAGCGCGACATGGTCGCGCCATGAGGTGTATAAATTGCCCCAAAGCGTGTCTTTGGCATGGTGGATTGAGCCAGGGCCGTGCCTGCCGGAAGCATTGATTCCAGAAAGGGTAAACTCAACGTTGTGCCGGTACCGCGCAGGAACGTTCTGCGTGAAAGATGTTTTTTGGTGATATAGCTTGCCATATCAGGCCTCCGGAGCATTGTTTGTCTGGCTGTTATTCCTGCCAGCCATTTCTTCGCTACCACTTTTAACGCGTTTGTTGAACTGATCACTGTTGATAATACCTTTCACTAAAGATGAAAAGCGGAAATCATGTTCTTCAGCTTGTCTGATAATAGAACGGACAGTGGGCATATCAAAATATTCCAGTTCTCTGCCCAGGGCATAGGTCATCAGTTTTTCAGTCATTGTTTCTACAAATAATTCTGAATAGCCAACCAGGGCCTTGCGTAAATCAGCTGGTCCGTTGAGCCTGGAGCCATCAAGCAGAATGCCGCTGGGATCTACTCTGGAGTCACCATCGTATTCACGCCATTGGCCCACCAGGTCAAAGTTCTCCAGAGCAAAACCTACAGGATCGATAACGGCATGGCAGGAGGCACAAACAGGATCGGCACGATGGGCCTCAAGTCGTTGACGTACCGAGGTAGTAATTACAGTGCTGCCGTCACCATCAAGATTGGTTTCTACGCCGGGTGGTGGTGCAGGGACCGGAGCACTCAGCAGGTTTTCCAAAATCCAGCTTCCTCTGATAACCGGAGACGTGCGGCTTGCAGTGGAAGTCACTGTCAGGATGCTGCCATGACCGAGCAATCCTCGTCTTGGGCTGTCGGCTGGTAATTGTACTTTTCTGAAATAGGAACCCCTGACCCCTTCAATATCATAATGCCTGGCCAGCTTTTCGTTCAGGAAAGTATAGTCAGCATCAAGCAGCTGCGTCACTGGATTGTCTTCGCTGATCATATTGGCAACGGCAAGCTGGGTTTCCTGTATAAAAGCCGCTCTCAGGTTGTCGTCAAAATTTCCTTCTTCCGGAGTGACTGTTTCTACATCACGCAGAAATAACCATTGTCCGGCAAAATTTTCTACCAGTGCTCTGGCTTTGCCATCCCTGAGCATGCGTGTGACCTGTTGCTCAAGGATTTCAGGTTTGCTGAGTTCATTGTTGATTGCCAGCGTCAGCAGTTCTTCGTCGGGAATGGAACTCCACAGGAAAAAGGACAGGCGGGAGGCTAATTCCAGATTGCTGATGGCATAGATTTCACCAGCTTCCAGCGCTTCCGGCTCTTCTTCAAAACGTACCAGAAAACGCGGGTCGATAAGAATACGAGACAGGGCTTGTTGCACACCGGCTTCGAAATTATCTTCCCGGTACCCCTGTTGGTAAAAGGTCATAATTGATTGCACATCGCTGTTTGTTACCGGGCCCCGAAAAGCTCTGGTGGCCACATCTTCCACAATTTGTTCAGCACAGGCTGTTTCTTCATCATTACTCGAGGGGTAACAACTAAATACCAACTGACGACTGGGCGTGTCCCCCGGGCCCGTTGCATCGTAAGGGCCTATTATTTCGATCCGGTTGATTCCCCCGCTAACAGCATAATTATTATAAATATCATTCACTCCGGCAGGCTGAACGTTGTCGATAATGGCTGCTGTGATGGTATGGGGTCCGGCGGTGAGGAGAACGCGGTTTATGCGCTGACCATCCAGGGTGGCCGGAATGCCATCGATGGTGACATCTATGGTGATATCGGGTCTGGCTGTGAAACCGAAGGATCGTCCGCCACTTATGACAACATCGTATTGGGCATCAAGAGGAAAGTTATGAGTGATTTTCATACCGCCACGTGTACCCAGCGGCAAGCCATCGATATGTTTGTCCTGGGCCAGATCTGGCGGTGGTAAATAGGCGCTTGAGAATTCTGTAGTGGTAGCATCACCCACCGCCCAGCGACTGATTTTCATCGCAGCTGAGGCATAGGCCTGAACCAGTGCCGGTGAAAAACCCAGTGAAGCAGCAACATTGTCAAAACCGTCGCTTGAGTTATCCCGAGGCAGCATCGTGCTTACCTCTATATCCAGTGCCAGCAGATCGCGAATGGCATTGGCATATTCGGCTCTGTTCAGGCGATGCAGGGACGGTGATGCCGGGATGGTTTCAATGTTGTTATCGAGCTGTTCGGCAATCTGTCGAGTAAAGTTTTTTATGGCATTGGTATCCGGGCGCTCTTCTCCGACAGGAGGCATCATCCCTATACGGATTTTTTTGATCATCAATTCCCAGACTTCAGGATC
Source organism: uncultured Pseudomonadales bacterium (assembly GCA_963925675.1). Lineage (GTDB taxonomy): Bacteria > Pseudomonadota > Gammaproteobacteria > Pseudomonadales > Pseudohongiellaceae > Eutrophocola. The sequence continues at coordinate 31,884 of CAWUSW010000022.1, read as the reverse complement.
AGTATCCACATGATCGAAGTCCAGTCCTTCCATGTCGAGACTGCCTGCCCAGTCTTCAAAGTTATGACACTTGAGGCAATACTGATCAATAAATTCGGGAACATCTTGCGCCTGCACCGGCAGGCAAAAAATGCCGAGGATCCCCGCAAGGGTCATCAGTGTATGTAATTTGCTCATTAAAAATTCTTGTGTCATTTATCTTTAGACAAAGGTGTCTTTTCCCCATCGTTGCAGGATTTACCTGACGGGTAAACCCTGTTCTTGCAACAGTGTTGCAATCAGCGCCATTGATTCGGGTTTTTCCTCTGAAGGATGGGTTGCAAGGAAGACACCCCTGGCCCACACCAGGGGAGTGCGTCCTTCATTGTCCAGCACATCAAGGCGTGCGCCATGCTTAACAAGCAGGCGAATAATATCGTTGGAGCCCCTGTTGGCAGCACCATGTATGGCAGTAAGTCCCATGGAATTGCTGTGATTTACATCCATCCCCAGCGCAATGCACAGTTGCACAGCAGAGCGCAATTGTTCGGGGCTTTCGGTCCAGGTTTGCGCGACTACCCAGTTGATGCCGGCGGCAGCCATCAGGGCATTGCTTCCTGCATAAGTTTCAATTGTGGGATCAGCGCCTTTGTCGAGGAGCAGATTCATCACATCCATATCGCCGGCGCGGGCGGCACGAAGAAAAGGCGTTTGTCCGGTGAAATCTACCCATTCCAGAGTGCCGGTAATACTCAGCAAATCATATCTGATTGGAGGTGATTGTTTGGTGCGGGCATTCAGGTCAGCGCCTTTTTCAATCAGCGTTTCAATCAGATTAAAAATTTCATCACGGTTGGAAATGTAATTGCTGAATTTATCGTTATGGATATAAAGGTTGCGCACATTAACGGCTTCCCAAAGGGGAGTGCGACCGTACCAGTCCACCGAATTAACATCAGCACCCTGTGCAATCAGGTAGTGCGCGGTTTCCATACTGTTGGTTTCAACAGCCATTAACAGCGGGCTTATATTATTGGCTTCGGCTTTATGGATGTCAGCGCCTGCGTCCAGCAAGAGTTTGGCGATATCGGTATGCCCCTGGCGTGCTGCATACAATAATGGCGTCATTCCGCCCGGTACAGGCTCCCGTCGTCCACGATCAGCAGGTGTGCCGCCGCGAATGATGCCAATGCCGAAGCCAAAGCCACGTTGGGAATTGGGCCCGACCCATTGGGGCGTTTCGCCAATCAAGGTGCTGGCATTGGGGTCGGTGTCCTGCTTTAGCAGGTAATCAACAATCACCGGGTGGCCAGCTCTGGCGGCAAACATCAAGGGGGTTTGTCCAAATGAGGTGTCACGGCCATTCACATCTGCGCCGTTCTCAACCAGTAATTTAACGGATTCGAAAACGCCCACATCTGCCGCGCTCATTAATATCGACTGGCCATTATGTTCCATCGTGTCTGGATTGGCCCCGGCATCAAGAAGCAGGCGCACCATGTCAGGATCTCCATTGCTGACAGCCAGACTCATTGGCGTGACACCATAGCGGTTAGTCTGATTTACATCGGCGCCAGCATTCAGTAAAAGCAGGGCATTTTCCTGATCATTTACCCTGATAAGCCAGTGCAAGGCTGGCGTATCGAACTGACCAGTAATATTTGGATCAGCGCCTTGTGCAAGAAGTTGTTTGAGCAGCCCGCTATCTTGGGCCATGGCCGCTTCAGGCAGTGATAACTGCGCATGGGCTGATATGGCCGTTAAGCCAGTGAGCAGACTGGATAGGACAAGGGTAAGACCTTTCTGATGTATTGCTTTCATAGCCGCTTTGAAATGATCCCCATAGCTGACTAAATAATAGTCAGCCTACAAGTATGTCCTTCCCGCCAGATGAATTAAAGGTTTTAGTTTTAGTCCTTAAAGAGGACTTATAGCCTCCGGTATAGGTGAAGTCAATACAGGTATTGCTGACTTATATCAGGCTGCTTTGCTTTTTGGATATGATCGGGCACGCTTTGTCTTGAACTTTTCCAGATAGCGTCGAGCATTTTCGGTTCTGCTGATGACACGGATTTCATCTGGTTCAAGGATTTTACCATCCTGTGAACTAATGCATCCTTTTGCCAATGGCTGATTCTTGTAGATGTCGACAAATTCTATTTCTGCTCCGCCCTCATCCTCAGACCATTTTTCAGCCCAAACATGAAGAGCAAGCATGACAGGGGAGAGTTCCCAGGCTTTTCTTCTTAACTTGTATTCCATACGTCTGCTATTTTCAAAGATAGGAGATTTCTTGATAAGTCCGAGTTCCAGAAGGTTTCGTAAACGTTTGGTCAGCACATTCCTTGAAATCCCCAGAGCGTTATAAAGTTGTTCAAAACGACGGGTACCGCCGAAGATCATAAATTCCCTGAGGATAAGCATAGACCAGGGCTCGCTTAAAAAATCAGAAGAGTGAGAAACGGAGCATTTAAGTTGTTGATCAGGCATATATAATCTTTTAAGTTAGGAAACGAGACTTTTCTATTTCAGATAATTCAAAACTGAATCGATTCTAATCTTTTTAAGAGACTAATTCTAATAATCTGATGAGATTTCCCTGTCAAATATTGCGGGCTTCTCATCCCTGGAATATTTGGTTACTCTCTCATAATTATGTTCAGGCGAAGGAGCCTTAGATGTCAAAGATAAAAGAACCAAATATTTCGATAAAGCACCAGGGGTATCGTCGTGAATTTCTGAAGTTTCTTGCGGGCAGTCCTTTGCTCACCAGTTATTCCGCCTTTAGTCAGGAAGTTGAAGAGACCCTGGGTGAAAAGCTGACCAATCCCAGTCAGGTGATCAATGTTTTTGAAATGGAAGCAATTGCCCGTGAAAATGTCCCACCAGCGCATTTTGGCTACCTGATTTCCGGGGTCGACAGCGATACTACTTTGCGAGCCAACAGGGAAGGCTACACCCGTTTTCAAATTCATCCGCGCAGGTTAGTGGATGTGAGTAGCACTGATATGTCAGTAAACGTCCTTGGCGCGGAGGCCAGTTCTCCTATATTTCTAAGTCCTATTGGCAGTACCGGGGCTCTTCATGATGATGCCGATGTCGGTGTTGCCAGAGCCGCAGCGGCAAAAAACCATCATATGATCCTGTCCACACAAGCCTCTTCACCCATAGAGGAAGTCGCCCAGGCCAGGGATGCCCCAATCTGGTTTCAGTTATATTCCACTAATCGCTGGGAATATACAGAAGCCTTGTTACGCCGCGCAGAAGCTGCAGGTTGTACGGCAGTTTGCCTGACAGTGGATTTGCCTGGCGGACGTAATACAGAAACCTCCGCCGTGCTTGCCCGTGAAGATAACCGTTTTTGTGAAGACTGCCATTATGGTCAGGCCAAACCCATGTTTGACGGACTGGATATGCAGGGTGTTGGGCTTGTGGATTCTGCCATGACCTGGAGTGTCATTGAGCGAATGAAAGAAGTGACTAATATGAAAGTCATTATTAAAGGTATTGAGGTCGGAGCAGATGCAGCGCTTGCAGTGCAATATGGTGCTGATGGCATTATCGTTTCTAACCATGGTGCCCGTGCCACTGATACCGGCAGAGGAACTATTGAGTGCTTGCCAGAAGTAATTAATGCCGTAAATGGCAGGATACCGGTTATCGTTGATGGTGGTATTCGTCGTGGTACCGATGTATTCAAGGCACTGGCACTGGGGGCGTCTGCTGTTGGTATTGGTCGTCCTTATTGCTGGGGGCTGGGTGCTTTCGGACAGGCAGGTGTGGAAAGGGTGCTGGATTTGCTCAATCGTGAGCTCGCCATCACCATGCGTGGCAGTGGTACAACTTCTATTGCAGCTATTGGTCCGGACTATGTGAATGATGTCGGCCATAGAGTACCGCGCGGGACTCTCGGGCGCGAAATAATTTAATTCAGTTAATGTAATAGTCACAGAGTTATTAGGGGGATCAACAAGGTCTGGGCAAATTATAAATTTTGTTCAGACCCTTTTGATTATCTAAAGGATTCATATATGTCGGAAATTAACAGAAGGGAATTTATGGCCTTATCTGCAAGTGTAAGCGCAATGGCTGCTGTTACCGGGTCATCCACCAGTAGTGCAGCATCAAACTCAGGCATGTTTGTGTGTATGCACGGACTGACATCAAGCGGTTTTGATTTTCGTACTGTGATGGAAGGTTGGTCGCGCGCTGGAATTACTGCCGCTGAACCGGATCTGCCATCGGCAAAAACCTTTGAAGACAGCAATGGTGCAGGGTCGGCCCGCCGTTTGCTGGATGACCTTGGCATCAGGGCGGTGTCATCCACCAATCAATTATTCCTCGAGGAAAGTGGCCCGCGGCGTGCCCAGGCTGTGGAAGATCTGAAATGGAAAGTGGCGCTGGCTGAATCATTGGGAGCAGACCGGCTGGTCATCCCTTCAGCAGCCGGGCAGGCGCATACCATGGATGATTACGATCAGGTATTTGAAAACCTGCGTGAAGCCGCCGAAATAGCCAAACCCCATAATGTTGCCTTGATGGTTGAGTTCACCCGTTCATCTACCTTGATTAATAATGTGCGCACTTGTCTGGATTTGGTGCGGACTGTGGACCACCCCAACCTGAAGTTCATGATTGATGTTTATCATTTCTGGTCAGGCACGAGTAAATTTGAAGATCTTGATTTGATAGAGCAGGGAGAGATTTACCATATCCATTTTGAGGATACCCCTGCCTTGCCACACCTGGAAGTAGTGGAACGTAAAGACAGAGCTTATCCGGGCGAAGGTGTCGCTCCTTTGCAGCGCATTGTAGATAAACTGGCAGAGAAGGGTTACAGCAGGGCGCTGTCCCTGGAGTTATTTGATCCGGTGGTACAGAACACGGATCCGGAAATTGTTGCCAGGAAGGGGATTGAGACGATTACGCCATATATTTGGGGACAGTGACTTTAATTATGGATTTATAAGACACTTTTTAGCTTATATCTAATAATTAAAGTCACTGTCCCCTTTACCGCACTGCCGCTGCAGTAATATCCGCCAGCGTCGGCGTCCCGGCCTGCGTCATAGCCACTTCCAGTTCACTGTCCAGAATTTGCATAACCTTGGCTACACCGTCCTGTCCAAACGCGCCCAGTCCCCAGATATAAGGCCTGCCTACACAAACCGCATCTGCGCCAAGAGCCAGAGCTTTTAATACGTCTGTGCCACGACGAATACCGCCATCAACAATGACCGGGATACGACCGCGGACAACGTCCACCACTTCCGGTAATGAATCAATGGTGGCGAAACCGCTTTCATCGCCTCTGCCACCATGATTGGAAACGTGAATGCCGTCGACTCCGGCCCGTAATGCCAGCCTGGCATCTTCAGGCTGGGTAAGACCCTTGATCACCAGTTTCATGTCGGTGGAATCACGCAGGCGTTTCACCCAGTCCCAATCCATGGCGGGATTGGAAGATCTAATATTGCCGGGCGCATTCAGCCCTTGCAGCATGGCTTTATCGGCAAAGGTGGAGCCCGGGATATGACATTCGGTGCAGTTATCTGAACTTCGATCAAAGCGACGCATGCGATCCTGGTTGCGGGCAGGAATATCGGTGGTCAAAAACAGGACATCAGAGCCTGTGGCTTCGACGCGACGTAATATACCCTGGGTAATTTCCCATACATCAGTAGGGTAGAGTTGATACCAGACCGGTTCCCCTCTTGCCTCAGTAATATCCTCAATGCCAAAAGTGGCCGCTGTAGACATAATCATTTTATGACCAGTGACTTTTGCTCCGCGCGCAACTTCTATGTCGCCATCAGGGTGGGCCATACCTAATCCACCAACAGGGGCCATAATGATCGGGGAGGAAAGGGTATGTCCGAACAGTTGGGTTTGTCGGTTAATGGTGCTGACATCAATTAGGCGTCTGGCACGTAAATGAAGGCGCTCATAGCCTTCACGATTGGCGCGCAGTGTCAGTTCATCATCCACGCCCTGGGAAATATAAGTCCAGTGCGCCTGATTCCAGTTGCGCAGGGCAACATTTTCCATATCAAAGACATTAACAGCCCACTGAGCAGATTCAGCAATGTAATCTTTATCATTCAGACGCTGGGCCGCGCCAGCAGGAATCGCCGGCAGGCCAAGAGACCCTGCCAGAAGTGGACTGCCGGCAAGAAACTGTAATAATTTTCGTCGTGAATAATCTGTTGGTGTCATGGTGTGGGAATGGGGACAGTGACTTTTTTATTCAATAATAGGTTGTTTTGCTTCTTACTGAATAAAAAAAGTCACTGTCCCCCTGGTTTATCCTCTTGGTGTCAGTTTCAAAAGTCTACCTTCGGGGCCATCTTCAAGGACCCAGATATTCCCTGCAGGGCCTTGCTCAATACCACGGATTCTTCGTCCCATGACAAAGCGCTGGGCTTCTACGGCATTATCACCATTCACCACAATGCGCATGATAGACATGGAAGACAGGCCGCTGATAAAGGCGTTGCCCTTCCACTCGGGGAAAGCATCCCCGGTATAAAACATCAGGCTGGAAGGTGAGATCACCGGGTTCCACCAGACTTTTGGTTTTTCGAATTGACCTGTTGTGTCAGTGTCATGATCTGGAATAACTTCGCCAGTGTAGTGGTTGCCATTGGAAACAATTGGGTAGCCATAGTTTTCGCCAGCAATAACCAGGTTCAGTTCATCACCGCCGCGTGGTGCCATTTCAACATTCCAGAGACGCCCGTCATTATCAAAGGCAATACCCAGAGGGTTGCGATGGCCATAAGACCAAACTTCTGCTGCGATGCCGCCCTGACTTGCGAAGGGGTTGCCAGCAGCTGGTGTCCCGTCATCATTTAGACGAACGATTTTGCCAAGAGTGGCATTCAGGTCCTGAGCAGGATCATATTTATTACGCTCACCTGCGGAGACAAACATATGGCCCTCAGCATCAAAGGCGATACGGTGGCTGAAATGCAGTCCGCCATCTACTTTAGGAAAAGCGCGCCAGATAACTTCAAGATTTTCGATTGCAGGAACTGCAAGATTTAGTGTGCCACGTGCTACAACAGCACCGCGGGTTTCATTGGCACCGGCTTCAACATAACTGATGTAGAGAGTGTTGTTAGAGGCAAAATCAGGATGTAGAACGATGTCACCAAGTCCACCCTGAAAGAAGTAATCGACTTCCGGGGCACCTGCAACTTCTGTTGTATTACCATCCTGAGTAACCAGCTGGATAGTGCCGCCTTTCTCAGTAACCAGAATGCGGCCATCAGGCAAAAATTCCATAGCCCAGGGTTCATTCAGGTCGGCGACAGGAGTAGAAACAAAGGGATAGGGAACCTGAGCCATTGCTGAGGTGCCCAGAAATAGTCCCAGGGCAAAAATGAAGAGTTTTTTCATACTAATGACCTCGTTTGGTGAGTCGTTTGCGATCGGAAAATATTATTCAACTTTTTAATAATTGACTAATTTTTTATTAGTTATTTATTTGTTCAGGCCTGAATTTATCGATAATCTTCACTTATTGTTATTGGACTGTTGGTGAGGACATTTATCCAGGGATTGGGAGTATATAAGTCATTTTCAGTGAAATCCATTCTCTGGCCATGTGGCTCTTGTGAGGTGATTAAAAAATTATGACAAAAGAGCTGATACTGATGCGCCATGGTAAGTCCGACTGGAGTAAACCGGTCCCGGATTATCTGCGACCGATCAAGAAAAGAGGCTTTCTGGAATCAAGTAAAATCGGCAGTTGGCTGCAGGATCGGGGCCTGGTGCCACAGCTTATTATCAGCTCTCCTGCTCAGCGCGCCCGTGAAACTGCTGAAACACTTGCTCAGCAGATGAATTACAGTGCTGAAAATATAAGCTGGAATGAGTCTGTTTATATGGCTGATGTCAGTGAGCTGCTTGATGCCATTGCCACGACACCCGAACAGTGCCAGCGCCTTTTGGTCGTTGGCCACAATCCAGGCCTGGAAGATTTATTATTTTATTTGACGGAAGAAATAGATATTCCGCAGGATGGCAAGGTAATGCCTACGGCGACAGTTGCTGTGCTGGAAACCGATCTTGACTGGTCTGCGCTCGAGCATTCTTCCTGCAAGCTGGGCATCATTGCCAGAGGGCGATACCTCTAGGCACAGGAAAGTGAGTTATCTAGGCGTTTAACGATTAAACAGATTTTCCAGCGCTCTGTTTAACAGTTCCTGTCGAGGATCAATTTCTTCTTCGGGTTCAGTTGCTGTTGTACTTTCAGTTCCGGTGCCATTTCCTTCTGTGACTTCATCGCCAATAGCCCGTTGTATCAGGTCGCTTAATCCTCTTTGTACTGCGGAGCGAATAGCGCCGGCAAGGATGGACTGTATATCGGGCAGACAGGTAGGACTGTTTATTGAGCCGCTGCAGGCAATGGGAAGCGAGTAGCCTCCAATATCATAGGCCTGTTCATCACTGGCAGGTGTCTGATCGACATTGGCGACCATGTTGAAGGCGATGGAATCATTGGCCAGATTCACCAGGGTGCCGCGTCCGCTAACATCAAAGCCGGACGATTCAATCAACAGATCATCAGTAGTAACAATGCCATTGTTGACTGTAATACTGGATGAGAACGAGTCAAAGGGTGTGCGTTCACCACGCGCTATAGTGCGTGGACGCTGCTCTCTTATCATGGCTTCAACCTTATTCAGTACACTGCCAACATCGACGCCTTCCAGCACACCATCCTGCAATGCCAGGGAGCCCTTGCCATTTAAGTTGCGTTTTATCGTGGCGGTATCGGCGCCGCGCCCGCTTAGTGAAAGCTGGATATCACCGAAGCCGCTTACATAACTGGCATCCATAAAATCCTGCAATAGTGGCGCAAGGTTAATGCCGGTGAGTGTGGTATCCACGCTGGCGCTTGGTATGTCATTATTCACATTCAGCCGGATATCGCCTGTGTAGGTGCCTTGATAAAGGTTGGCGCTGATCGGAGCGAGTACCAGTTGGCCATCACTGACATTAATAGAAAGCGCCAGATCATTCAGATTAAGGTCAGAGTAGGTCAGCTGCCCAATATTTAATTCCCCTTTCAGATTAAGATCGCGCAGGCTATCAACAGGTAATTCAGTATTCCCTAGATCACTGCTATTTACCGAGGCACCATTGTTCGGGGCCAGGTAGCGGTCAAGATTAATGCTGTTTATAGAAAGATCAAAATCAACGGCGAGGTTATCGAAATCAGCCAGGGCAAGCTCACCGTTAAAGCGAGAATCATCGAGAGTCAGGTCCAGATTGCTGAGACTAAGATCATTACTTGACCCCGAAAAAGCGCTAGCCAGTGCGAATGTTTGAAACACCGAGTTGTCCATAGTGGCGGGTAATTGTTGATTAATCTGCTGCATGAAGCGGCGCAAATTAATATTGGGCAGGGAGACCTGGCCGTTATAAATCGGATCGCTCATGATATTGCGTGCGTTCACACTGCCCTGCAAATTAAGACCTAGTCCTGCCAGGCTAAATGATTCTGTTGTCAGCGTTTCGCCTTCAAGGTTTAAAAGGATATTGGAATCAAGCGCAAGAGTGACGGGTGAGTTCGGGATGCGCGGGCCGGCCAAAATCAGGTCAAGGTTAAAGGGGTTTAAAGAGAAATTGTTTCTTGGGCCATTAACCCCCACGGTGAGATTGAGCGATTGCACAACTTCTGCCAGATCAGACTGCTCCAGGGCAGTGAGTATTTCGGCCATGTTGCGCCCAGTAAGGTTTAGCTCACCGGCCATGATGCCATTGGCACTCTGAAAATTATTTGCCTGCAGTTCACCGGTCAGGCGAAAACCAAGAAAACTGGCTTGCAGGCCTGTCACATCAATATTGCCGGAAGCCATATCGATATCAAAAGGGGCGTTAATGCTGAAATTTTTATTACTGGAATTGCGCAGTTGTCTGCCATATTCATTCAAGCTGGATTCCCTGCCCTGGCTTAATTGCCCGGCTATCTGCATGAGCAGGGGCAGGTCAGGACCGCTGGCATTCAGGCGCCCCCGGAAGACTGGTGATTCAGTATTCATGTTACTGGCGGTGATATTGCCACTGATGACTGCGCCCAGAGCTCTGGCTTCCAGTTCCGGCACATTGATATTGCCGGTTTCCAGATTGGCATCAAAGCGTGTGTTGAGCAGGAAGGTCTGATCCGGTGATTGCTGCAAGTCTCTGCCGTACCTTGCCAGGGGAGAATCACTACCCCCCTGCAGTTGGCCTGCTACTTCCAGCAGGGTAGGAAGATCCGGCCCCGAGGCATTGATCGTACCGTTGATTATTGGTGTGCCGGACTGCAGATTTGTTGCGCTGATATCCCCGGTAATGGTGGCATCAAGCAGGCTGGCATCAAGACCGCTGACGGTAAGGCTGCCTTGAGCAGGGCTGCTTTCGAATAGCCCGTTGAGGCTGAATGATTTGCTGTTTAATCCTGATATCTGGTTTACCAGGGCCTCGTTTTCAAGGATGCGGAAGATCACGGCCAGATCGGTTCCCGCTGCGGCAAGATTGATCTGGTAAACGGGGTTGCTGCCAAGAAAATCCTGGCCATTGATATTGGCATTGATCTGCGTGTTCAGTGCGGTCAGTGAAAAATCACGCAAGGTTAGCAGGTTCTGTGCAAAGTCCAGACTGATTGCTGTGGTCATGGCAATATCAGCCGACCCATTTGGCACGTTGGCACCTGACAAGGTGCTGGTCAGGTTCAGCGGATTGAGATCATAACGCTCGTTATCAAGATCGTAGATTACGGTCCCCGTGAGATTAACCAGTGCTGACAGCGCAGGTTGAGATGCGCTGGCATTCAGACTCAGACCAAGCTCTACCGGCTCGCCATAGACCAACTCACCCGTGCTGATATTGATATCTTCAAAGGCGTAGCGAACATTATTAAAACGGTCATCAAAAGTCAGCGCTGCATTCTGGATATCGACGCCACCCAGCACCAGATTATTGAGTGCTGGTTCACTTGATGCAGCGTATTCATTTTGCGCTGTCGCAGGCGTATTCACATTCCAGTTACCTTGTCCGGCAACATTGGTTTCCAGATTAATTCGGGTGCCTCTCAAGTGAATGGTGTCTATTTCATATTCACGGTTTAGCATGGGGAGAAGTTTTACCCTGAACTCTGCACGTTGTGATTGCAGTAAGGGACTGTCGCTGAAGCCGGGGGAATTGGCAATGACAACATCCTCCAGTGTCACGCCCAGCCAGGGATAAAATGTCAGTGCGATATCGCCATTCAGGCTGAGAGCCAGGCCCGTGTTTTTTTCAAATTGCTGAGTGATCAGATCCTTTTGAGTATTGGGATCAACGTTAATCACATAAAGAAAAGCCACCAGGACGATGGTGAATACCAGGGTGACCAGGGAAGCGATAATTTTTAAGAATTTTTTCATGGTTAATACTGAAATAAACGCGCTGATTTGTTTGTTTTGGTACCAGTATTAGACCAGATGTTTTACCCGGATGTTGCTAAAGATTGGCGGAATTTTAAAAATATTTTTTGGGAAATATGCCTGCTGTTCACACAGGGTTCAGTTCAACAATAATGCCGTCGGGATCACTAAAGCGCAGGAGCGCAGCAGGGTCGCGATTCGGCAAAATGGTCGCGCCAAGACTTGTCAGATGACGAGAAACCAGGGCCTGGTCAAAGGGCCGGGTCTTGATGCCGAAAGAGACGATGCCTGGTGCGTTGGCGTAGGTATAGGATATTTCCTGCAGTATCAGGCGCGTATTGGAGCGAGGAAAAACGAAGGTAGCCTGTGTCTCACTGCGCGTTGATTCCGTGCCGTAAAGAATGTGGTAGTAATCAAGAGCACGCTCCAGATTGCTGACATTCAACACCATATGATCAACGCCAAGAGGTGTCACTGGCCCGGCATTGTGTTTTGCCAGGTCTGAGGGTACTGCGGCGGTGACCAGAGTAGCGGGTGACGGCAGGAACTGGATCTCAATACCGTCCGGGTCATTGAAGATGCCGCCAAAACCGGTGGCGCCCGGAAACTCACCCAGGCCTGCGTTAACAACTTGCTCAGACATGCCTTCCCAGATGGAATCACTGTCACGGCGCCAGTCATCCACCGTGGTGCAAAAATGGCCGATATAAGTGCCGCGACCATTGGAAGCTCCGATGGCGAGAACCTGCTCTGCATTCTAGGCCATCGCCGTTAACGGCATATACAGCGAGGCAGATGCTGTTAAGCCCAGAGAGCCCAGCATTTTTCGGCGCGTTAAGGTAAGCGGTTTGTCTGTAGGAGAAAGACGATTTTTGTTTGTTGAGTGGGTCATGATCTGCTTTCTGCCTATATAATTAAGTCTCTTTTAAGGACTTATTTAAAATCTATCTTATTTTTTTTGCCGTGAAGCCAAGAACCCGTTCCAGGAAAAAGCGCTCTTGCCAAGACCTGATTGTCGTTCTTTCTGCTTTTCTTCATGCCCTTTGCTGACTGCAAAGTGGATAGTTGCATATTAATAGATAAAACCAATCGCTGATTTATCAATTAACAATTAGACAGATGATGGGATGATCTTTATATTTGCGTCAAGTCGAGAGTTTCTGTTGATTCTCCAATACTGGCTTCACGAAGTCCCGGACTTCAACGTACGACCATTTAAGTAGTTGACCCTTAGTAGTATTAACAAGAAGGAGAGAACAATGTCTTTAGCAGGTTCTAAAACCGAACAAAACCTCAAAGATGCTTTTGCAGGTGAATCACAGGCTAACCGCCGTTATTTGTATTTCGCCGCCAAAGCGGACGTTGAAGGCTACAACGATGTTGCAGCAGTATTTCGTTCCACCGCTGAAGGTGAAACGGGTCATGCTCATGGACATCTGGAATACCTGGAAGAAACTGGTGATCCGGCTACTGGCCTGCCCATCGGTGCTACTTCTGACAACCTGAAAGCAGCCATTGCTGGCGAAACCCACGAGTACACAGACATGTATCCGGGAATGGCCAAATCTGCCCGTGATGAAGGTTTTGATGAAATTGCTGACTGGTTTGAAACACTGGCGAAAGCTGAGCGCAGCCATGCCAACCGTTTCCAGAAAGCACTCGACAGTCTGGATGCTTAAAATCTATATCGCCCGGATTAATTAAGCATTATCCGGGCCTGTGGCAGCCTGACTCTCAAAAAGAGTCGGGCGACCACAACAAAAATTCTCTGAATTCAATTTGCCCTTATTTGACAGAAAGCTCATGAGTGATACCCCTCAAAACAAAGAAAGAAGCAGAGAAGGTAGTCTGGAAGCCCCGACACGGCATGCGCTGGACTGGCAGTCCGAAGATTTCTGGAATATCGACTCCCTCAATACTGAGCTCGAACGGGTCTATGACATCTGTCATGGCTGTCGTCGCTGTGTCAGTTTGTGTAATGCCTTCCCGACGCTTTTTGATCTGGTCGATGAATCAGAGACTTTTGAAGTAGATGGTGTGGATAAGGCGGATTATCAGAAAGTCGTGGAGCAGTGTTATCTGTGTGACATGTGCTACATGAGCAAATGTCCTTATGTGCCACCCCATGAATGGAATGTGGATTTTCCCCATTTGATGTTGCGCGCCAAAGCGGTGAATTTTAAAAAAAACGGCGCATCATTTCGCGATCGTACCCTGACCAGTACCGACACAGTGGCAAAATTAGCCACCATTCCACTGGTAGATGTGACGGTCAATGCCTTGAATAAAAACGGTACTTTCCGCAAAGTACTGGAGAGCACATTGGGTGTGCATCATGCTGCTCCATTGCCAACTTATCATCGCAACAGCCTGCGCAAACGAGTGAAGTCATTTGACAAGGCTATAGCGCCTCAGCCACAGGGACGCACTACCGGCAAGGTGGCTTTTTATGCTACCTGTTATGGTAATTACAACGCCCCTCAGCTGGGTGAAGATTTCTACCAGGTCTTTCAGCATAACGGCATTCATATTGAATTGGTGCCAAAGGAAGCTTGTTGCGGCATGCCCAAACTTGAGCTTGGTGATCTTGAATCTGTCAGGGCATTAAAAGAAGCCAATATTCCTGTATTGGCAAAACTGGTCGATGAAGGTTTTGATCTGATTGCGCCCATTCCATCCTGCGTTCTGATGTATAAACAGGAATTGCCTTTGATGTTTCCGAATGATCAGGATGTGCAGAAAGTGAAGAAGGCATTTTTTGATCCCTTCGAATACCTGTTTTTGCGCCATAAAGAAGGCGCATTTAATACGGAGTTTAAACAGGGGCTGGGAGATGTAAGTTACCAGGTAGCCTGTCATTTGCGGGTGCAAAACATAGGGCTGAAAACCCGGGATATTCTTAATCTGGTGCCTGACACTGAAGTGGTGGCCCAAGAGCGCTGCTCCGGTCATGACGGCACCTATGCTGTGAAAAAGGAAACCCATGACTTTGCCGTAAAAATTGGACGGCCTATTGTCAAAAAAGTGGATCTGCAGGAACCGGATCATTTTATCTCGGATTGCCCTATGGCCGCTGCGCACATTGCCGAGCTGAGTGAGAAAGTCGATAAGCCTGAACATCCAATGACTCTGCTGCGTATGGCTTATGGCCTTTAACCGCGGGTGGTTAAAGGCGAGGGTCAGACCAAAATTAATAATTTGATTATCCGGTGGTGAAAAGATTAATTAATTTTGCTCTGACCCCGTTTTACCCGTTTTTAGTTTTTAAAATTCAATATCAGGAGTTGTGATGAGTAAATTAACCAGAGATGATCTTTGGTCACTGGAAGATTATGCTGAAAAACGTGCCGAATTCAGGACTGGCGTGCTGGAGCATAAAAAAAATCGTCTTCTGCAGTTAAACGAACATGCACGTCTATTATTTGAAGATGCCTTGACACTGAGGTACCAGATACAGGAAATGCTACGCATTGAAAAAGTCTTTGAAGCTGCAGGTATTCAGGATGAACTCGATGCCTATAATCCACTCATTCCCGATGGAGATAATTGGAAAGCCACATTCATGATTGAATACGTCGATGTGGAAGAGCGTAAGTTGCGCTTGCAGGAATTAAAAAACGTTGAAGATCTGATCTGGATGCAGGTTGAGGGTCATGACAAGGTTTATGCCATTGCTGATGAAGACATGGAGAGAGCAAATGACATCAAGACTTCCAGTGTTCATTTTGTGCGTTTTCAGCTGAATACAGAAATGAAAACCGCGGCACAAGCAGGGGCCACTATTTTTGCAGGCTGTGATCTGGAAGGCTTTAAAATAGGTCCAATGCAAATACCTGACAATGTCGCTGAAGCGCTTCGACAGGATTTATCCTGAGTTAAAGTGTCCTTGTTAGCTCAGGTAACTGGGGATTTACCATAGAGGTCTTTTTTCAGGGAATATGCTATTTTCATCTCCCTTAAAAATAGTAATTAATCTACTCAATTCAAAATTATCAGTTTCCAAAGGAGACCCGGTTCATGACTAAACTGAACGTTCTTATCGCTACTTTTGTACTGTTGCTGGCAGCATGTAGTGAGAGCCCTCAAATTGTTACTTCCGAATCAGATTCTATTGAAGTTCCGATTGATAATGCCGTTATTTTAATTACCAATGCCCATGTCATTGATGGCACGGGAAATGTCTTTGAGCAGGGTAGTGTTCTGATAGAAAACGGGCTTATTTCTGCGGTTGGTAATGACCTTGTAGCTCCTTTAAATGCCTACATTATAGACGCCGCTGGTAAAACAGTGATGCCAGGTTTTATTGAAGGCCACCGTCATATTATTCAGGGCAATCCTGATGAGTGGATGGCAAACCGGGCCGAAGAAAATATGCAGGAGTTCCTTGGTGCCGGTTTTACCACGGTATTGTCGGCCATTGATGCGCCACAGATTCTTGAATTACGCCGCCTGATCAATGAGGGTGAGATGGTTGGGCCGCGCATTTTGTCGGGTACTTTTGTGCCGGTGAACATCCTGCCGCCAGGAGGACCAACAAGTGATCCTGCACGTACTGATGTATCTCGTCCACCAGGTCGTCCCACGGAGACTGCCGGTAAGATCCCCGATGAAACCATTATTGAGCTTGTCCAGAATGCCGCTGCGGCCGGATACGATATGGTGAAAACTGTTGTTACGGTTACGCCAAACGGTCCTGAAGTAGATACCCTCACCTTGATGGTGAATACGGCACATGAATATGGCTTGAAAGCCATTGTTCATGCTGTATCAGTAACTGACACACTGGAGGCGATAAAAGCCAGGCCGGATCATCTTGTTCACACACCACATATTATGCAGTTAACGCAAGAACAGGCTCAGACAATCGTGGATGCTGATATCCCCATGATGTCTACGCTCAGTACTTTTGTGCCTTTCTATGATGAAAACAACCAGCCTATTTTTCGTGATGGTCTGCCATATGGCTGGCATACATTAAGCAGTGCCGGTCAGGGACCGGTCAATGCCCGTTTGCTTTGGAACGCCGGGATAACTTATGGTTTTGGAACTGACACTTCATTTCATCCACGCCGTACTTTAAAGGCTGAGCTGAAAGCCCTGAACCTGACTTTTTCCGAACAGGACATCATCAAGATCATGACAACTGGCACCGCAAAAGCCGTTGGTCTTGAATCTGAAATCGGCACTCTGGAAGCTGGTAAAGTTGCTGATGTGGTTATTCTTGACGGCAATCCTCTGGAAGATCTTTATGACCTGCTTAATGTCGATCTGGTAATTAGAGGTGGGGAAATTGTCATCGACAAACTGTAGCAGGATCAGAATAATAAACTTATGAAAAATATTTTACTGACTACTGTTGTCGCCCTCGGCTGTTCACTTGTTCTTGCCCAGGATTTTTCTGCTGCACCAGCGTTGCCAGATTTCCCGCAACATTATCAGACAACGGAATATGATATTCAGGTGGATCTGGTTGCAGATGGTCTGTCCAATCCCTGGTCCATTGCCTTTCTTCCCGATGGCAACATGCTGGTCACAGAGCGTGCTGGTAATCTTCGTATTATTCGCGATGGCGAACTTGACCCCCAGCCTGTTTCCGGAGTCCCTGGCGTAAAAATCACGGTACTTGGTGGTTTGCTGGATGTGCTTTTGCATCCGGATTTCGACAGTAACCAAACTTTGTATTTAAGCTATGCCAAAGGTCATGAAGATGGCCGCAGAAGTACGACAGCTTTAGCCAGAGCACATTTTGATGGACAGTCATTGCGCGAGCTGGAAGATATTTTTGTCGCAAATTCCTGGAGCGCATCACCCACGAACTTCGGTGGTCGTATGGTATTTGGCAATGATGCCAAGCTTTATATGACGATCGGTGAGCGTCAGGAAGAAGATCGGGCTCAGAATGGACTGGATCATGGTGGCAAGGTAATTCGTCTGAATGATGACGGTTCAGTACCTGGCGATAATCCCTTTGTCGGTCGTGATGACATGCTGCCGGAGATTTTTGCACTGGGTGTGCGCAGTCCGCAAGGGCTGGCCTTGCATCCGCAAACAGGAGAGCTCTGGGAAAATGAGCATGGGCCTCTTGGCGGGGACGAAGTCAATATCATTCAGGCTGGAAAAAATTACGGCTGGCCTGTTGTCACCTTCGGCAGAGATTACGATGGCGTGGCGATCAGTGAAGAAACCGAACGTGAAGAGCTGGAATCTCCATTCATGTACTGGGTGCCTTCAATTGCCATATCAGGGATCAGCTTTTATAAGGGCGATGCTTTTCCTCTCTGGCAAGGCAATACCTTTGTTGGCTCCATGATCATGGGGCGCACTCCCATGACGGGGCATATCCAGCGTATTACCTTTAGTGATGAAGGTGTCGCTCTGGCGCGTGAACCAATCCTGCTGCCATTGCGACAGCGCATTCGCGACGTGCGCCCCGGACCTGATGGCTTCTTGTACGTTCTCACCGATCAAAATCCTGGTGCAGTTCTGCGTATATCTCCTGCGCAGTAGTAAATAAAAAAGGCCTTTCTTCTTCAGAAAGACCTTCTTTAAAAGCATAATATTTGTGTCAAAACATCGCTTGAAGATTAGCTTTATCTTCATCACCAACCCTATGCATAAAGTTGGCAATAATATCGGCCAGGGCTTCTCCAGGTTCTGGAGTGCTCTCGTCAGAAATAATAAGTGCCATAGCCTCTTTGCCCTCATCATTTGGAAAGTGCTGAATGTTGGCAATGGTAGTTGCCATATCTCTAACCGCTTGTGCCAGACTTTCATCCTGTGCTATCGCTATTAATAGGGTTTTATCCGTATTACTGGCGAAATGATTCATGCTGGTTACAAGGCCGGCAATCTCCTTGGCAGATGATGCATTATCTGCTATGGATAATTGTGTAAAAAAACAAGGATAAAAAAATGAACATTCTTGTTATGGTAATAAACTTCATTGAGTTATCTGTGAGCGCAAACTGATTATTAGGTTTTACATTTTTAGAGCTAGCCAGCAAATCTAAATAAATATATATAATAGTAAGCTCTGCCAGAATAGCAGTGTATCTCTGTATCTTCCGCTGATAATTCGAGTTTTCTGCCAACAATCCAGTACAGATTTATAAATTATTTTTCTGCCAGGTTGGGGAAAAACATAAAATACCTTTACAATTATTAATTTTTATTTTTTGTCGGATTGATCTACAATAATGTTTGTCTGATTGATCTGTATTATATTTTTCTGGTTGTCTTGTAAAAGTAGCGTAATGAAAAAATATGATTGCACTGATTATAAAAAAAACACTTTAAAGCGCTCGTCTTTGGCTTATTGGGTCTTGTGATTATTGCAAGGTTATCTGGTTGGGAATCTATTTATCGCCCCTTGGCTAATGAGCCAGTAATTTCGCTCTATACTTACGTCAATTTTATCCTGTTATTTTTTCTTCAATTTTTCAGGTATGACCTTGTGGAGGTTAAAAGACGAGCTCTTTTTACTCAATATATTAGATTGATTGTCATTTTCATATTGGGGGCTCTGCTGTTGTTTTATTTATCGCAACATTTTATATACGATGAAAAATTATTTCTTGGGACTCCTCTACCTTCAGCCGAAACGCTTTTCACTCAGGGATCATTTTTAGTGTATGAGTCATTTCGTGCGTCTACTAAAAATATGACAATCTTTGCGGATATCGCATTATTATCAAGCTCAATTTGGATCTATTTGTCTATAGTGGCCTATGCCTTTAGGCAAATATTCTTGACTGGTGCTTTGGGTAAAATTGATATTAGTTTAGGTTTCGCCATAACCACTATTGTTTTCTGCGTTATTTATCTGGCAGTCGCCTTTAGTAACGACAAATTAATGGTATCCAAAAATTTATATAAATATATTCGGTGGGGCCGAACAATTATTTTATTTTCAATTGGTATGCTTGCAGTATGCCCTATAATATTTATTTGTATTCTTGAATTTTATTTTCCTCCTATGCCGGGAAATGAGTTTGGTTTGCTATTGATCATCACGTTATATATTTATACTTTATGTATTTTTTATATTACATTTGTGCAGCAGCTTTCAAAGGCCCATTTCAAGATTCAATCAATCTGTAGTTATACCCATAAATTTAAGAATGCTGAAGGTGAGTGGGTAGATCTGGAAAAATTTTTATCGGATAGCTATGGTTTGAAAATAAGCCATGGTATTTGCGATGAAATAAAAATAAATCTGGAAAATCAGCAGGAAATTTACTCAAATAAAAATATTCCGGTCTGAATCTGCTTCTAGGCCATTGATTTTCTTGCACTAGCTATTCCTGATGATGAATAACCTGAGTGGGGGGGGCTCGATTCCTTTCTTTTTTGCTGTGTATACTCGCCCTGTAAAATTCTAAAGTTAAATTGCTCTTATTAATCTTTAGTAAATCAGCCTGTTCGGGGAAAGTGTATGTACCAATCAAGCAGAAAAATTTTGACGTTCCTGATGTTGCCACTGTTGGTATTTGCTCTACCAGTTCATGCACATCATTCTTTTGCCGCTGAATATGATCCTGAGCAGCCAGTCACTGTAGAAGGCATTGTTGAACGAGTTGCCTGGGTGAACCCACACGCATATATTTACATCAATGTCATGGATGATAGTGGTGAGACAGTTCTTTGGGCGTTTGAAGCGCTTAGTCCTAATTCACTTGCCAGACAAGGATGGACTGCAAACTCACTGCAGCCTGGGGAAGCAGTGATAATAAAAGGATTTATGGCTCGAGATGGGAAGCCACTTGCAGATGGATCAGGAGCCGTGCATGCCAATTCACGATCGATCACCAGAGCAGATGGTAGCAGAGTATTTTCGGGATCCGCTTCGGCTGCACGCTAGGCCGCATAGAGTATAAAAACATGATACCAGCCATAAAATATTTCAGGCCATTGTTCTTCTCTTGTTCTGTAGTGCTCATTTTATTTCCTCTAATGGCTTTGACCCAGAACGGAGACAGCATTACTGATGAGGAAGCTCCTGTGGGGCCAACACCGCGAACAGCAGAAGGGAAAGTAGATTTCTCGGGAGTATGGGATCCGGGTTTCAGTTTTGCCACTTTGGGGGATGTACCATTACAGCCCTGGGCAGAAGAACTTTATCAGGAGCGGCGAGCGAATCTCAGTAGAGATGATCCTGAGGCGCGTTGTCTGCCAGCAGGTGTGCCACGAATATCCCCCTTTCCACAGAAATTTATGCAAACACCTGATTTGGTAGTGATACTTGATGAAGGCAATGTTCATAGTTATCGACAATTGTTTCTGGATGGTCGAGGTCACCTGGAAAATTCAGTCCCTTTATGGATGGGTGATTCTATTGCGCATTGGGATGGCGATACGCTTGTTGTGGATACCACTGGCTTCAACGATTTAACCTGGGTAAATGGGCGTGGTATTCCTCATACGGAACAGCTTCATGTTATTGAACGTTACATGCGCCCAGATCTGGGACATATGGAAGTTGAAATAACGCTGGAAGATCCCGGTGCCTATACTGCAAGGCATACCTTTGTGCGGACTTTTACCTTGCGCCCTGATTGGGAATTGCTTGAGTATGTATGCAATGAGTTTAATGTTGATATCGAACACCTTTGAGGGCCTTTGTAAGCTAAATCCGATTTGTTCAGGGGAATAATATCTCCCCATGACTGATTGCCGTCTTAGCGGCGACGCTGCTCTTCCACTTCAACACTGATTACTGCTTCAATGCGGCGATTGTCTGCGCGGCCTGCATCGGTGTTGTTGGTAGATACGGGACGGGCTTCACCATAACCAACAGTGCTTACCCTGTTGGCTGAGATACCATTCTCATTGACCAGTTCGTCGCGTACTGCATTTGCGCGGCGCTCAGAAAGAGCCTGGTTGTATTCGTCAGAGCCTCTGTTGTCAGTATGACCTTCAATGACCACATTGGTGTTGCCGTAAACGTCCATGAATTCGGCAAAGTCAGTGATTTCACTGTCATATTGCGTTTTCACTTCTGAGCGATCGAAATCGAAATTCACGCGCAATTCCTGACGACGCTGTGCTACTTCAAGAATAGGACAGCCATTGTTGTCTACCGCCAGGTTGGCAGGAGTGTCAGGACAGTTGTCACGGGAATCCACAACACCATCACGATCAGTGTCAATCTCGCAACCGCGACTATCTACCCGCATGCCAGCCGGCGTATTGCTGCAGGCGTCCCGGTTATCTGGAACGCCGTCATTGTCACTGTCAGCGACAGTGCTTGGTGTAGCAGTTGTTGCAGCTGGTCTGGCGGCACGTTTGCCAAAGGCATAAGCTACGCCTAGTGTCAGGGCTGTATCGTGTGCGCCACGTTCGTCACCGAAGATTACTTTATAGTCGCCACGAAACAACCAGTTATCATTGATATAGCGTTTCACGCCGACACCAAGATCGATGGCAGTTTCTTCCACATCATTAGGGCCAAATACGCTAGGTTCAATTTCCAGTATGCCCATACCAAAGCCGGCATAAGGTTGCCAGCCATTAATCTGGTTCAGGTGGTAATTAACACCAACACGGAAGTAATCCACTTCGGACTCAGCCGTGCTATTTTCTACGTCAGAATCCAGAGAGAAGTAATCAGATGCAACAGACCAGCGGCCAGTCAGGGGATATTCGGCGCCAATTGCAAAACCGATTTCATCATCCTGGTTACGCTCGGCATCAAAGAAATAGTCCACAATGCCAACTGAGATATTGGCGCTGTTATCATATTCCTGTGCCAGCAGCAGTGACGAGGTGAGCAGGCTTATGCTTAATAAGACAGTCTTCATTAATATTGTGCAGCGTTTCATGGTGTTTCCTCATAAAAATAAAAAATGTGACCCTTGGTCGGCGCGCATAATATGCTTAACGAGGGAAAATACAATAGTTTCTACAATTATTTAAGCCCTCGTCAGAATATATTATCAGGCCTGGAAATATTCAAAAATAATAGGTATTTTTTACAAAAATAGACATTAAAATATAACCTGCGTGTGTAGATTTTTCCATCCCGGTTGACGACCCAGGGGCTTCCATTCGGGCCTACTGAAATCTGCCTGGCACTGTCTGAGAGTTTTTCCCAGTCAATGCTGTTCCAGTAATAAATACCATAGCCACCTGCACGTTCATTTGAACCAACCACCCAGACTGAACCGTCCGCACCGATCCCGATGTCTTTCCGCAGTCCGGGCATTTCCTCCCAGAGACCATAAGTCAGGCGGAATATTTCACCATCCTTATCAAGCACTGGTAAGGTTAGTAGCCCGCTGTGAAAAGTGGGCTCCTGTGCCTGCGCAGTTTGCAGGCCTACCAGCACTAACAGGATGATGAATAATACAACTAGGGCATTTTTTGATGCCCGGCTGTCGGAGGCAGGATTTGCTTGGATAGGTCCCATGGCCCTGTGCTTTTCTATCATTATGGGCAGGAGCATAGGAGGGGGTAACTGAATGGTCGATTAACCGCTTTTTGAGAAAGTCTCGCTGTTCATTTTCAATTCATACCAGTATTTCTATTTATTGTTGAGGCTTCTTTCCTTGTCAGGTATTAAAGAAAATTATTTGGCCAGATCATGGTGCGCCACATATGAGAAGACGGTGAGTCATCAAAGCCAAGGCCTTCTTCAGGCTGACGAAAATTACGCGCAATCAGCTCGTCAAACTCATCTATGCTGACCGGCTCATCCAAATCATCGAAAAAGTAAATGTCATAGAGGGTGATATAGCGTGAGGTCATATACCACTCATGTTGCCTGGCATATTCAGCATCACGCTTGATATAAGCCGGTGTCTCATAATCGCCGCCAAACAATTTCAAATAGAGCTTCGGGTATTCGTAATCAAGGTCCGGATCCGGTGTGTAGCGAAGGGCCTGGTGGTATTTGACGGCCCAGGCCACTTCTTCATCCACATAAGGTGCAATGAGTTGGGCGCCCCAGTAGCCGTGATCGGTTCGAATCAAACAGGCATTAGTAATGTCATGAAGCATACAGGCCAGCACCACTTTATCGTCACGCCCGTCATCCTTGGCGCGCTTGGCGGATTCCAGTAAATGGCGCCGGGTGGATTCATTCATTCGCAATTTGAAAAAATCCTGCAGAGTTGGTTTTTCCGGCATACGGGGCAGGGCGGGGTTGTCACCCATCATCAGCACATGATCATCATCCACCTTGGCCAGCATTTCTGCGCGCAGGTCGGGCAGATCGGTGCCATAGGTGCCAACGGGCTGGGGCACGATAAGACGTTCACGGCCTGCTTGTGGAAAGGGTTTTTCATTGCTCATGGTGAGTGCTTCCTGATAATTCCAATGGTATTAATTATAGCCTGTCACAAGCGAGTTGGCTGTCTGTACTGAAACAGGTTTATTTGAGCTTCAAAATGTGAGTATTATAGATTGAAGTTACAACCTGAAGAATTAATAGAGTTAAAGGGTGAGAATGGCAAGTCGTGCATTTGCAGGCTGCTTCTTTCCAGGAATTCGTTTTTTAGGGACTCGTATAATCACTTCAGTCATTCGGAAAACCTATGGCATCATTTATCTCACTATCAAGGTCTCTGCAAGGCAGAATTTTTTTGCTTGTGGCGCTGCTGGTACTTGTCTCAGCTTGTAATCAATCGTCAGATGGGACGGTCACTGAAGCTGGTCAAATGGTACCTGAGTACAACTTTGACATTCGTCCGATCATTTCTGATAACTGTTTTGCCTGTCATGGGCCTGATGCTGAAGGGGGGCAGAAAGCCGGTTTGAGATTGGATCTGTTTGCCATGGCAACGGCTGAATTACCGGAATCCCCTGGTAAGTTTGCCATTGTGCCTGGTGATGCGGACGGCAGTGAGTTAATCAGGCGTATCAGGTCAACTGATCCTGATGTGATGATGCCACCACCTGATTCCAATAATTCGCTTTCTGCGGAAGAAATTAACCTGATTGAAACCTGGGTCGCCAATGGCGCGGAGTATCAACGTCATTGGGCCTATGTGGCCCCGGAAAAATCCGCAGTGCCTGAAATTTTTGACCCTGCGGTTGCAGTGGAAAATGAAATTGATCATTTTATTGTTGCCCGTCTTGCGCAGGATGACTTGCAACCATCACAGGCAGCCGACCGCGCCACGCTGATCAATCGTGTCACGCTGGATCTTACCGGCTTACCCCCAAAACTGGCTGCAGTGGATGCTTTCGTTGCTGATGAGGCAGCTGATGCCTATGAAAATCTGGTGAATTCCTTACTTGCCTCTATGGAGCATGCTGAACACATGACTGCCCAGTGGCTCGACATCGCCCGCTTTGCCGACACCGATGGTTATCTGGAAGATGCAGGAGACCGCTTGCTACATCCCTGGCGCGACTGGGTGATTCAGGCCTACCAGAACAATATGCCTTTCGATGATTTTCTTACCTGGCAGCTTGCCGGGGATTTGTTACCTGATTCAAGCCGTGAACAAAAACTTGCCACCGCCTTTCTGCGCCTGGGCCAGCGCAGTTCTGAGAACGGCATTATTGTAGAGGAATACGATAACGAATATGCCATCGACCGTGTTGAGACACTGGGCGTTGGCATACTTGGACACACGGTAGGGTGTGCCCGCTGTCATGATCACAAGTATGACCCGATTTCCATCAAGGACTTTTATTCCTTTGCTGCATTTTTCAGTGATACAGGTGAGAACGGCTTTTATACGCCCGGTGGTTCAATGCCGGCACCGGGATTTTTAGGGGTTGAGTCCGGCTCAACGTTGAATTTGCCCGATGCTGAAATCGAAGCACAGCTGAATGCACTGGATGCACAAATGGCGGAACTGTCGCAGCAAGTGGATGCTGTGGTTGCTGAAACTCAAACATATATAAATTCGCAGGCAATAGACAGTGAGCAGGTGAAGTCAGAACTTGCACAAGCACTTGATCAGGCCCTGGCAGCGCATTATTCCTTTGAGTCCTTTTATGAGGGCCCTGTAAATTTTGCCAGGATAGAAATTTTTGGCAGGCAGGAACAGGGTCAGCCATTGTCCATAAGCAAGAGTATGCCCGCAGGTATCCGTGAAGACCTTGTGCAATTATCTGCCAGCAATATTCCCGGGCAGGTGGACGCAGTTGTTCAATCCCCAATGACGGGCGCGGGCATCAAGGGGAATGCCTTTTATTTTGATGATCAGAACAAGGGCTATTTTGGCGGTGACGTGGGTGACTATGACCGCACCGATGCTTTCAGTCTGGATTTCTGGATTCGACTCAATGAAATTTATGATGTAGCCACTGTACTAAATCATAATCAGCACATTCGCTTTGCCTCCAATGGTTACACTTTGGATCTTGAACAAAATCGTCTGCGTTTCGACATGCTACACACCCCTAACAATCTGCTTAGCGTGATCAGCGAAGAAGTTATTCCGCCGGGTGAGTGGAGTCACATTACTGCTACCTATGATGGTTCCAGCAAGGCAGCCGGTATTCATCTGTATCTGAATGGTGAGCCATTAACCTTGCAAGTGCTGGGAGATAATCTGACGCAGACCATTGTCACCGAGCCGCTGGCCTTCATAGATGACACACTTTATGGCCTGGGTTTCGGCAAGCGTTGGCAGCAGTACACGCTTGCAGGTTCTGCCCTGGATGAAGTGAAAGTGTTCAACCGGGATCTGAGCCCGCTGGAAATTTCCTGGCTACACACTGAGGGCGAGCCGGTAATTACCCGGGAAAGGGCGGAGCAATTCAGGTTGATGACAGACGCAGAGGTGTTGACTGCAAAAGCCGGCTGGCGTGAAGTGGCGGCTCAGCACAATGCCCTCATATCCTGGTTGCCGGAAATAATGGTGATGGGAGAAGACCCTTTTGCGGCTCCCATGCAGGTGAAAAAACGCGGTGTATATACCGACCCCGGTGAAGAAGTGCAGGGGCAGGCACTGGATCAGATTTTCTCCTGGGATGAAGCCTTGCCCAATAACCGCCTAGGCTTGACACAATGGCTGTTCGATTCGCAGAACCCGCTGACCTCACGCGTATACGTCAATCGTTTGTGGCAAAATATGTTTGGTCGTGGGCTGGTGGAAACCTCTGACGATTTTGGTACACAGGGAGCTGTTCCCACCCATCCGCAACTACTGGACTGGCTTGCGGTTGATCTCATGGATTCAGGTTGGGATACACGTCACATGCTCAAGTTAATGGCGATGTCAGCCACTTATCGGCAGGATTCAGATATTAATGATCTGAAAAAAGAACATGATCCTTTCAATCATCTGCTCAGCAGGGGCGTGCGCCTGCGTCACAGCGCGGAGGTCATTCGTGACAATGCCTTGTTTGTCAGTGGTTTGCTGAGCAACACCGTTGGTGGCCCCAGTGTGCATCCTTACCAGCCAGAAGGGGTGTGGCGGGCAGTGTCCGTGAATCAGGTTACCGACTATCCCAGCGCAGATCAGGTGCCGCTTGAAGAGCATCATCGCCGCACGATGTATGGATATGTGAAGCGCGCGGCACAGCATCCGGCCATGCAGGTATTTGATTTCCCGCAACGTATTACCACTATTGCGCGCCGCCGTACTTCCAATACCCCGCTGCAGGCGCTGGTCATGTTAAACGATCAGCAATACCTGGAAGCCTATGAAGGCATGGCTTATGCCGCAATACAGAAAAGCAGTAATCTCACGGAACAAATTGATCATTTATACAGGCTGGCTTTACGTCGTGATGCCTCGACACAGGAACGCCGGATTTTGACGGATCATTACAATCGCTCCTTCCAGCGCTTTTCCGAGGATGAGGCGCGGGCTCGGGATTATCTCAGCGCTGGTCTAGCCCCCTTTGCAGTGGCTGATAAGCAGTTGGCACAGTTTGCGGCACTGGCCTCAACTGCCCGTATTGTGATGAATTCACCAGACGCCTACATGCGTCATTAAAATTACGGAATTACGATGAGCAAGCAAAATAATACTTCGCAACATATTCACAACATGGCGCGCCGCGCTTTTATTAAACGCGGCAGTCTTGGTGTTGGCTCACTGGCCCTGGCTGATTTGCTTGGTGGTTCTGCTGCTTCAGCACAACAGGATCTGGGTGTGCTGGGGGCAGGCCATCACGCGCCCAAAGCCAAGCGCGTTATTTATCTGCACATGTTTGGCGCCATCTCCCATGTGGATACTTTTGATTACTGCCCCATGCTGGAACAAATGCATGGTCAGCAAATTCCTGCCTCAATTATGGGAGAGGGCCGTGTGTCTACCATGGTCCAGGGTCAGACCCAGTTTCCCCTGGTGAGAAATCTGGCACCTTTTAAACAGCGCGGTCAAAGTGGCGCCTGGGTCAGTGACTTCTGGCCTTATGTGGGTGAAATATCCGACGAGATTTGTTTCATCAAATCGATGTATACCGAACATGTGAATCACAATCCGGCCGCGCAGTTTTTACAGACCGGTTTTCAACTGGTAGGGCGGCCTTCATTTGGTTCCTGGGTGAGTTATGGCCTGGGTTCCGATAACAATAATCTGCCGTCATTTATCGTGTTGAACAATATGGGACCGGGGCAGGGACAGAATATGGATTCCGCCAATTTTGGTTCCGGCTTTCTGCCGTCCCACTTTCAGGGTGTGCAGTTCATGAAGGGAGAGCAGCCGGTGCATTACATACAGACACCGGAAGGGCTGGCCCTGCAGGAACAGGGCGAAGATATAGATGCCATCAATGCATTGGCTATGGCGCAGTATGCGCAAAGTGGTGACGAGGAAATTCTGTCAAAAATCAGCCAATATGAAATGGCATACCGCATGCAGACCTCGGTGCCGGAAGCCACCAGCATTGATGACGAGCCGGATTTTATTCTCGATATGTATGGCCCGGAAGTTCACAACCCGAATTCTTTTGCGCGTCAGTGTCTGATGGCGCGTCGACTGGCTGAACGCGATGTGAAATTTACCCAGTTGTTTTATAACGGCTGGGATTTTCATTTTGGTATTTCTGCCGCTCAACCGGTGATGGCAAAAACCGCTGACCAACCTATTGCTGCACTGATCATGGATTTGAAACAGCGCGGCTTGCTGGAAGATACCCTGGTAGTGTTCACCAGTGAGTTTGGCCGCACACCCTATTCACAAGGCGATATTAATAATCCAATCTTCGGACGTGATCATCACCCGTATGCCTTCACCAGCTGGTTGGCAGGTGCGGGTGTAAAGCCCGGTTTCAGCTATGGTGAAACCGATGACTTTGGTTACAACGTGGTGAAGGATCCAGTACATGTCCATGACTTCAACGCTACCTTGATGCATCTGATGGGAGTTGATCATGAAAAACTGACCTTTCGCTTTCAGGGCCGGGACTTTCGCCTGACTGATGTGGAAGGCAAGGTTGTGCATGACATACTTGCCTGATAGCCGACAAGTGGATGCCATAATAAACACCAAAAATAATAATTAAAAAAAGAAAAGATGACTGACTTAATATTTTTTCTCGGCCGCTTCCATGTCCTGGTATTACATTTACCAATTGGCATGCTGCTATTAACGGTAGCGCTGGATTTTATGAGCCGAAGTACGCGCCATCATTATTTAACGCAGGCCTTGCCCTTGTGCTGGGCAGCCACGGCCTTGAGTGCGGTATTCACAGTGATATTGGGAATGATGCATTTTTCCGAGGGTGGTTTTGCCGGTGCTTCTGCCAGTGCTCACCGCAACTATGGCATCAGTGTCGCTGTTGTCAGTCTTGCGGTCTGGTTTATTGCCGCAAAATTACCTGCGCTTTATCGGCAAATTCGTCTGTACACAAATGTGCTGCTTCTGGGGCTCGTGACCATGACAGGACATTACGGTGGCAATCTGACTCATGGTTCTACCTATCTTGTTGAGTATGCTCCGCAATCCATTCGAGCGATGGCTGGCCTTGAGTCACGCCGTCCTGAAGTGACCGATATTACTCTGGCTGATCCCTGGTATGACATTGTGCATCCCATGTTACAGGCACGCTGTAGCAACTGTCATAACAATGACAAGCAAAGTGGTGAACTTAATCTGAGTTCACTGCAGAATTTGCTGGCGGGAGGTAAGTCAGGTGTGAATGTAAGTAGTGGTGATGCAGACAATAGTGAGCTTTTTTTGAGAATAACCTTGCCCGAAAATCATGATGATTTTATGCCAGCAGAAGGAAAGACACCGTTAAGCGAATCGCAGCGTGAAATTATCCGCTGGTGGATTAATGCCGGTCTGCCTGCGGATACGACACTGGCTGATATGGCACCTGAATCTGAGATCGCCAATTTACTGGCCATTGAGTTGGGGCTGGGTGATTCAGGCACTCAGCTTATGGTGCAATCTTATCCTCCTGTAGCAATTGATGCACTAAATCAACTGATACAACAGGGCTGGCAGGTCAGGGCATTGTCACGGGACAGCAATGGGCTGAGTGTCAGTTTGCTGTCAAAAGGTAAGCCTGTGACCGCTGCGATGCTTGAAGCTCTGGCAGTTGTCAGGGAATCACTTGTTGAGATTAATCTTGCCAGCACCGGAGTATCAGATGCATTGTTACCCCTGCTTGCAGACTTTCGGGCTCTGGAAAGGCTGAACTTGAGTAATAACAGTATCAGTGACGAAGGACTGGAGGTACTGGCGTCCAATACCGCTTTGCGCACTCTGAATCTCTATGGCAATCCTCAAATCTCGGATTCAGGACTACTGAGCTTGTCGCCACTGACTGGGCTGACAACGGTTTATACCTGGGGCACCGCTGTCACACAGGAAGGAATGGCAAACCTGTCCGCCGCATTGCCGGGGCTGACTATTCATGGACACTCTGAAATGATTCCAGTTGATAGCGACGTTGAGCAGGAGGCAGAGTAGGGGCCTGAATGTCTATTGCAAAATTCTTCGCGCTTAAAACCGAAAAGAAAGTGTTGCTAACCACGTTCAATACGCATGGTGAAATCCTGCCATTCTCTGATCAAACCATCTTCGATCAAAAATAATCCTACCCCTTCCCATTCCAGTTGATTGGTGTCGGAATGGTAGATATCAATGCGGCGATTGATGACAACAGGCCCCCTGGCAAAGGTTTCCAGCACTTCATAGGTAATAGCATGTGAGCTTTCTATCCATGGTTGCATAAGGTCGATTACTGCCTCGTGTCCAATCACCGGAGGTGTATCCTGGGACTGCCGATAAACACACTGCTCGGTCATTGTCGCAGTGACCTGTTGTAGGTCCATGGCTTCCCATGCGGCACAAAATTTATCCACCAGGCGGATATTGGCTTTTTCCTCGTCAGTTAAAACCATATCGATTTTGTTATCCTGCCCACTGGCTGAAGATGCCAGCAACGCTGCCATTATAGCGCCACCTGTCCCTTTCAATACCTGTCTTCGCTGCGTCATCTCGCGCTCCCTTAATTATTATCAGATTCAAAATTCTGAACAATGAAAGCATACGGGATATGCATAAAAATTTCATATAGGTAGGTGAAAATTAATACAAAAACAGGCTCCCCTGTTGGGGGAGCCTGCCACTGTGTTGTCCGGGATATGTTTAGACTGCAAGTGTTTCTTTAGCGCCGGTATCAGCAGCGCCTGCTAGTGTCTGCGCTTCCTCTTTCCTGATTTCAATGCTCAGAAAATACAACACCAACAGAACTATGGGTGTCAGGCTTGTTGCCAGAATCAGCAACGTGCTGTGCACTCCCTGGGTATCTATTAAATATCCCAGGATCGGACCTGTGACAATAAACAAACCCCTCGTGCCCAGACTCACCAGTGAGTTGACTGTCGCTCTAAATTCACTTTCCACACGTTTGTTCAACGCGGTATAAAACACCACGGTATTCAGGCCGCGTGAGATCACCAGGCCGAGAGTGAAAGCAATGCCAAGCCAGCCACCAAAGAAGCCCATGCCAAATAAACCTATGACAGGCATGGCTGCGCTGACGATAAAAATTTTCTGCCACCCCAGACTTGCTTCGATCTCATGGGCCCACTGTCCGACCAGCCCACGCAGTACACAATGAAGTGCCCATAGATAACCAAACCAGCTCACTTGAATACCATTGAACTCCCAGTATTTCTGATACACCCAGAAGGCATACAGCCCCATCAGGCTGAATACCATGATGGCCAGCGTGGTCCAGCGCACCATTGGCTGGTGAACGATGGTGCCAATTACCTTGCGGACATTGTGCTGATGGTCTTCCAGTGAAATGCGACGTGGAGCTTCTACCAGGCACAGGGCAAAGGCCAGGGCAAAAAAGCCGCAGAAAAACTGTGCCCACAAGACCCAGTCAAAACCCAGCAGAGTGAGGAAGCTGGCGGCCATGCCGGAAACCGCACCTCCGTATCCTTCAATGGCCACAAGGCGGCTGATATGTTTGCCATGCGCAATACGCACATCACTATTCTGCTCATTCAGGGCGGTCTGTGTGTCATACAACAGTGCCAGGTCTGCGCCTGAACTCAGACTTATGCCCAGCCCCATCAAGCCTTCATAGACAAGATAATCCATAAAGCTGTCTGCAG
>CAWUSW010000021.1:0-96600 GCA_963925675.1 uncultured Pseudomonadales bacterium | reverse complement strand
GCACAGTCTATTAAAGGTACCTACTTAGACACACACACTTTACTGTACCGCTTCAGATCCGCTTCCCTTATGATCCTGGTCAAATAAGCCTGCAGCAGCATCAGAGCCTGTGTTCTATCCTGGTCTGTACATTCTTCTAGTGTGTGACAGAGTTTCAGTAGAGAGACTACTTCAAGGGACTTGGTTGCTAGGCTGGTTATGTTGTTAGGTGATGTTGGTGGGATAGTCATTGATGGGCATCCTTGCCTGTGTAGTTGGTAATGGTTTCAGTGTAGTTCAGGTTGATGGGATTGCCAGTATGTTGCTCAGTACTTCTTATAACGCCATCACAATCATAAGTAGCACTTCCATTGTATTTCCTTATTCCATCATAATTTCTTATGTTAATTTAAAAGTGCCGGGACTAACAGTTATTTGAAATCCCATTCTTGTCTGTTGCAGTTGTCCGGCTGCATTAAGTATTAACGGCTATTCCATTAAAGCCTAAAGCCCTGTTCAATACTTCTGCTTCCCAGCGATTACGCCCCTAACGCCACCAGTAGGATCATCACAGTCACCATCCCTCCTGGGTATTAGGTGAGTATGGCAGTGGAAGACTGTCTGGCCGGCTGAGGCTCCTGAGCTACTATAGCTTTGCTAAAGTGCGAAACTATTTATCCGTTTTATACCAGTCAGGTGTTTCTCGCTTCTTCCATGTTGCGAAGCTAGATTTCTCACCAATGTAGAAAGCCCGATAAGCCGCCACAGGATTGCCAGGTACTTTATATTTATCAGGCATCGCTTGTGGGAATTCTGTTAAACCTTTGCTCTCGAACGAAACTTCTTGAATACGGTTTAATACCGCTATTGATGCATGATCACTGCTTCTATCAAAGCGCCAGCAAAATTCCTTATTCAGAGCATGGCCGAGTTTTACCAGCCAGCGGAAATTCTCCAGTGACTCCTCTGCCCAAAGTACTGAAGGGTGCTGGACATGAGTTGACTTGTATGGCGTATCAACACCTTTCTTGTTTAGCGCGGTACAAAGTATCTGGGTGCTTTCAAGCACCATTTTGCCAACATGTTGGTCACAGTGAAATTTAGCGCAAGTCTCAATGTCTGTATCAAGTATAAAAATATTCATAGAGGTAAATTATGTAAATAAAGCATTAATGTTATGAGCGGGAAAATATAATTATTTATTCGCTGCTCACTTCCTTAGTTGAACTACGTTGCTGTCACCAGTGGCTATGGCGTCTATCAAATGCTTGTGAATCATCCTATTAGCTGATCTTCAATTGGCACTTCATAATGGCCAAGAATCTCATCTTCAATCTGCTGAAGGATTGGCAGTAATGCTGCCGTTGTCTTTTGGATATACTTATCAGTCACTGAAGTACTGCTATGATTTAGTAAGCGACCTATTTGATCCTGTGTAAATCCATGCTCCGAGGCAATAGTTGCAGCTGTCCTACGTAGGTCATGTGCAGAAAACTTAACTCCACATTCCTCTGAGGCTTTCCCAACGACCTTGTCCATTGATGCCGCTCCATTCTTACCAGGGAACACCCACTGAGTACTGTTAGCATTTCTTGTAAAGATTGCTCTAACCACTTCAGTCTTAGGAAGTGTATGTGGCTTATTGTTCTTTGTATCCTGGATTGTATAAGTATCTGT
The DNA here is from genome assembly GCA_963925675.1 of uncultured Pseudomonadales bacterium. Taxonomy (GTDB): domain Bacteria; phylum Pseudomonadota; class Gammaproteobacteria; order Pseudomonadales; family Pseudohongiellaceae; genus Eutrophocola. The sequence continues at coordinate 94,944 of CAWUSW010000021.1, read as the reverse complement.
CTCAATGTCAGACCACTTTAAGGTTCTAGCCTCTGTTTGCCTAAGACCGGTAACCATAAGTAACGCTATAAAGTCTGCCTGAGATGCCTTCAATGTGCCCTCATACTCACCATGATGAACTATGCCCAGCTGATGAAATAGCTCCCTCCTCTCTTCTCTCTCAAGGAACCGATCCCGAGACTTTAGAGACTTCCTGGCTCTCTTGTCTTTGAGTACGAGGACTGGATTGCCATCAGGTAATAGTGGCTCACCATTTAGCTTGTCACCGGAGTAAGAATTCATTATGGCGGAGAGATAGCGCATAGCCTTCTGAGCATCGGCTAAACCTCTAGGATTGGCTTTTAAAGGCTGGGCTGCCCTTTTCGAGATGCCTACTTGTATCTGTTTGTATCGTTTAAGAATGTCATCACGGGTTATATCTCTGATAGGTCTACTCAACCAGTCATCGAATGAGCGAGCGATCACCTGGCGGTATGATTTGACTGTTGAAGGTTTTAGCTCCCGAAGTGATAGATACTCTACTAACGCATCTCCAAGGCTGATACTTAGCGCCTTGGTTGTCGTTATTTGCTTGGTACTTTCTTGATTTGGATTGATGCCTTGAGCAAGCAGAGACAGCTTTTCCTTTGCCATCTGCCTAGCCTTGTTCACAGGAATTACATCAACTCTGCCTAGAGTGATAGTGACGGGCTTGTTCAGGCCACGTTGCTTGGCTTTTACAACCCATACACTGCCTGCTGCTCTTTCCCTCTGGTAGAGACCTCTGAGTTGGCTGTCTTTCTTGAACATAGATCGCCTCTGGTAGTCCATGGGTAGTCCAAGATAGGTCTTTAACGGTATGAATTCAAGCAGGAAGGCAGTAAAGCCTTGTAAACAATGGTGCCCGGGGCCGGACTTGAACCGGCACGGAGTTGCCTCCGAGGGATTTTAAGTCCCTTGCGTCTACCAATTTCGCCACCCGGGCATGTTCTTGAGCGGCTTGACACCATGTGAATGGTATCGAATTAAAATTTCCAGGAAAGTATAAAGCTAACACGGCAAAGAGAGGAGCGAAGAAGAATCTTGAAATCTAGGCCCTCTTGGATTGGAGGCTGAGGTCGGAATCGAACCGGCGTACACGGAGTTGCAGTCCGCTGCATAACCACTCTGCCACCCAGCCTTTCAAGGATCCAGACATTCGGCAATTTGGAGCGGGAAACGAGATTCGAACTCGCGACCCCGACCTTGGCAAGGTCGTGCTCTACCACTGAGCTATTCCCGCGTTACAGATTGCCAAATTGTCTCTTTGTTCAGGCTCTTTGGCCTATCTCAAGACTGTTTTTCATGGCTATTAACCGAGAAAAATGGCCTTGTAGTCGTTACCCGATTCAATAATCTACCGGGGCTTTCAAAGAGGTGGCTATTCTAATGTCCTTACCGCGTAAGTCAAGCGTAATCAGGGGCTTACTTGAGTTCTGCAGAAAGTATTGGCCAGGCATTTCTCAAGTACAAAATCATCGACCAAAGAGTAAGAACAGCAGCAGCATAAATCAATATATATCCCAGCCCCCAGGTCCACACCGGACCGCTTGGATCACTGGCCAGTAACACAATAATGGCGATCATTTGCACTGTAGTTTTAACCTTTCCGATATAGCCGACAGCGACTACATTACGCTGGTTATTTTCCGCCATCCATTCTCTGAGCGCAGAAATAAGGATCTCACGTGCCACCATTATTGCTGCCGGTATTACAAACCAGGGACTGGCAAAATTAGCAGCCAACATCACCAGGGCTACGGTCACCAGAATTTTATCAGCCACAGGGTCCAGAAAAGCGCCAAACGGGGTGCATTGATCAAGTTTTCTGGCCAGGTAACCATCAAGCCAGTCAGTAATACAGGCAAGGATGAAAATAAGAGAGGAAGCCAGGTAGTGTCCTGAAAAATCGGCGTAATACACCGCAATAAAAACCGGTATGGCAAGAATGCGAAGTAAGGTCATGAAATTAGCTAGATTCATGGGTTGCTATTGTACCGAAGATTGATCAATACAGGCACTTTATTCATGATGCTAAATGGCGTAATTCCGACATGTCCAGAAATGCTAGCGTATTAATTGTTACAGGAAAATTTACTGCTCGCTTATCAGGAGGAATGAATATATTCATAGATATCCCCGGCCAGGGTTTTACTGATGCCATTAACTTTTTGAAGTTCCTGAACACTGGCGCGTCTTATTTCTTGCTGACCACCAAAATATCGGATCAAATCGCGACGCTTGGTAGGACCAATGCCGGGGATTTCATCCAGAAAAGAGCTTGTACGCTTTTTCCCTCTCCTTTGGCGATGGGCAGTTATAGCAAAGCGATGGGATTCATCACGAATATGTTGTAATAAATGCAGTGCCGGCGACTCAGGCGGCAAAACTACTTCTTTGTGAGACTCGCCAAGGATCAAGGTTTCTTGGCCGGCCTTTCGGCTAATGCCCTTGGCGATAGCCAGTAGCTGGATACCCTTTAGCTCCAGGCTCTCAAGGACATTTTCAGCTTGCCCAAGTTGCCCGAGACCACCATCGATAACCAGAATATCCGGCATTCTGGCCTCCCCTTTTTTAAGGCGTGTATAGCGTCGTTTGAGGGCCTGCTCCATGGCCGCATAATCATCACCTGGCGTAATATCCTCTATGTTGAAACGGCGATAATCAGATTTCAGCGGGCCATTTTGATCAAACACTACGCAGGAAGCTACCGTGGCCTCTCCTGAACTGTGACTGATATCAAAGCATTCAATTCTTAGTGGTGGACTGTCAAAGCCTAAAGCATGCTGAAGGGCACTCATGCGTTGCTGCATGCTACGCTTGCTATTGAGCTTGCTCATTAACGCATGCCCGGCATTAATACTTGCCAGATTCAACCACTGTAATCGATGGCCCCTGACTCTATTTTTTATAGAAACGGATCGCTTTGCCAGGAAGCTCAGTGCTTGAGAAAGTTCAGGTTTTTCCTCCGGGGAATAATTGCACACTATCTCTTTTGGAATGGTCTGGCTTTGATCTTCTCTCAGATAATACTGACCAATAAAGGCTCGCATGATTTCACCGCCTTCATTTTCAAGTACAAAGCGCGGATAAAAACTCTTATTACCCAACACCCGACCTCCCCTGACATAAATCACATGTACACAAACTACACCCGCATCCTGCGCCATCGCAACCACATCTACATCACCTGTTTCTCCTTCAACATACTGACTCTCCTGTACTATTCTGAGATCTTTGATCTGATCGCGTACTACCGAAGCTTGTTCAAATTTAAGCTCGGTAGACAAGGATTCCATGCTTTTTGTTAATTCAGCCCGAACCTGATCACTTTTACCTTCCAGAAACATTACTGAATGCCTGACATCATCTGCATAAGCTTCCGGGCTTGTAAGATTTACACAGGGACCTGAACAGCGTTTGATCTGATACTGTAAGCATGGACGTGTTCGATTACTGAAATAACTATCTTCGCACTGACGCACATGAAATATTTTTTGTAACAAGGCGAGATTTTCCCGCACCGCCCCGGCACTGGGAAAAGGCCCGAAATAGCGGCCCGATTTTTTCTTGGCGCCACGATGGAAGGATAACCTGGGATAGTCATCTTTAGCAGAAAGAAAAATATAGGGATAGGATTTATCATCCCTTAATAAAATATTATAAGGTGGTCGTTTTTCCTTGATAAGGTTTTGCTCAAGTAGCAAGGCTTCAATTTCACTACCGGTAATCGTAATTTCGATATCAGCAATTCGACTAACCAATGCGATGGTTTTGTTAACAAGTCCGGAGCCACGAAAATAACTGGTCAGGCGGTTTTTCAGATTTTTAGCTTTGCCGACATATAGAACATCACCTTGCTCATCAAACATTCGATACACACCTGGCCTGGAACTGGTATGTTTCAGGAAGTTTTTGAAATCAAAAACGCTTGTTTGTGTGTTGGTGTCTGTCATAGAGGAATAATACACGAAGCCTGAGCGTTAAGAGCACTAAGACGGAAACAAAAAAAGGATACTATCTGTCAGATAATTCTGACTTCAGGCATTAACTCAATGCCATATTTTTCTTTTACCGAGGCCTGAATACGCCGGGACAGATCAACGAGTTCTGCTCCTGTCGCCTGACCATAATTGACCAGAACCAGCGCATGATCCTCATGCACACCTACATCCCCTTCTCTGTAGCCTTTCCAGCCAGCTTGTTCTATTAACCAGGCTGCCGCCAATTTAACCTTGTCAGCAGTGGGGTAACCAACAATGCCAGGATGTTCTTCCTGTAACAAAGTGTAGTTTTCCAAAGTGATTTCAGGGTTCCAGAAAAAGCTGCCTGCATTACCCAGTCGCTGTGGATTGGGTAATTTACTGCGCCGGATATCAGACACTGTTTTGCTGACTAATTCCGGGGTAATGGCATCGGGCGACATTCCTGCCAATGCTTTTGCAAGCGCCGCATACTTAATGTTGATTACAGGCTTTTTACTTAAGGCGAAAGTAACGCTGTAAATAACGTATTGATCTTTAACCCCCTGTTTAAAAACCGAATTGCGATAGGAAAAATCACATTCTGCATTGGTGAAGGTTTTTAATTCGCCAGAGGCAATCTCCAGTGCATCCAGAGAAACCATGACATCACACAATTCAACTCCATAGGCGCCAATATTCTGGACCGGTGCAGCACCTATCGTACCCGGTATTAAAGAAAGGTTTTCCAGTCCGTAAAAGTTATTATCAAGACACCATTGCACAAAGGCGTGCCAGTTTTCCCCGCAGCGGGCTTTTACAAAATAAGTTTCTTCATCTTCCCGGATCAATTTCCGGCCGCGCACATTTATCTCAATAATCAGACCAGGATAATCTTCCTTGAACAGCAGATTACTCCCTTGCCCGATTAACATAAATGGAATTTCTTTTTTGTTGGCAAAAGCAAGCGCATCACGCAGACATGTTAGATTTGTGGCGTTAACAAAATAACGCCCATGAGCTGACACATGAAAAGTGTTGAAATGTTTTAGATTAAAGTTTTCGAGTATTTCCATTATTCACTACAGGAATTAAATTAAGTCCACTGATGCTTGCCAGACAAGGTACGTAACAATTTGCCGGAAGCGTCCTCTATTAGATCAAGTACCAATTCAAAACCATCAGCACCGGAGTAGTAGGGATCTGGCACTTCATCTTGCTCAGTATTGCCATGATGCAAAAATAGAGAAATTTTTTGTTCATGCTCCGGATTGCTCAAGACCAACAAATCATGCAGATTCTGTCTGTCCATGGCAAAAATATAATCATTTTTTTCAATGTCTTCGCGTGTAACCTGCCTGCCCCGTAATGCTGACATGTCATACCCTCTTTGTATTGCTGTTTGGGCAGTTCGCTCATCTGGAGGGTGACCAATATGCCATGAACCGGTTCCAGCAGAATCTATGCACAAGTATTTATCAAAGCCTTCTGCGCGCGCCTTCTCACGAAACACCACCTCTGCTGTTGGCGAACGACAAATATTGCCAAGGCATACCATGAGAATTTTTATTTTTTCTTGCTGAGTATCCATTATTATTTTAGAAAATTGAGCACTTAATCAAGTGCTCAATAAAATCCTGACTTTAGCAAGATCTTCCGGAGTATCTACTCCTGCAGGAATTTCTGCGCAGGCTTTTTGAATATGAATTCTGACCTGATTTGCCATGGCGCGTAATTGTTCGAGTTGTTCGGTTTTCTCAAGCTCGCTTTGAGTCCAGGTAACAAAATCATGTAAAACTTTTACGCGATAAGCATAAATCCCAACATGGCGCTTATAGTCTGAGAAGGACTGACTTATTGTGCTATCTCTGGAATACGGTATTGGCGCTCTGGAAAAATACAGCGCATAGCCCTCCAGATCGGTAACCACTTTTACGTTATTGGCATCCAACACGTCTGCTTCCGAATTAAAATCCTCATACAAAGTGCAGATTTGAGCGTCGCGATGCATAGTCAGGTCATTGGCAACCTGATTAATGACTTCAGGAGGGATCATCGGCTCATCGCCCTGCACATTAACGATAATGGCATCATCGGGCAGGTTTAACTGTCTGGCGACCTCTTCAATACGATCTGTTCCTGAGCAGTGTTCCTCTGAGGTCATGATGACCTTGTCCCCCAAAGCCTGACAACTGTCCCTTATACGTTCATCATCTGTCGCCACATACACCGCATCAGCATTACTCAACTGGGCTCTTTCAACCACATGATGAAGCATGGGTTTGCCACCGATATCCAGAAGCGGTTTACCAGGAAGTCGTGACGACTGGTAACGCGCAGGTATAACAACGGTAAAGCTCACACTTTCTTCCTGTTGGTTTTTTCTTCGGGAGTTAAGGTTCTCGCTTCATTTTCCAGCATTATTGGAATTTCATCGCGAATAGGATAAGCCAGGCTATCAGGATAACAAATAAGCTCAGCAGCATCCTTGTTATAGACCAGCTCTCCCTTACAAAGAGGACAGGCAAGAATGGTCAAAAGTTTTTTATCCATAATAAATACCTTTTTGTATTAATCAGGGTGCAGCGATTTTATTAATTACACTGTCCATGAAATCATCAGGCAGCCTTGCAGCCACTTTCAGAAACCAATGTTTGTTTGATGCAATCTCACGACATTTAGTCGCATCTTTTTCAGTCATGACCACATCAAGCTCATCTGAAAAGCTAATGTCCTGTTTTGAATAAAAGTGATGGTCACGAAAGATGTGAGTAATGATATCAAAACCACAAGTGCAAAGAGAGTTGAAAAAACGTTCAGGATTGCCGATTCCGGCAACAGCGTGCACCTTCTTGGACTTTATTTCTCTCAAATTTTGATCATTTACAGAAAGAGACTTGTTATCTATAAGATGCACCATATGGGTTGCATCAAGAGTCATCACATACGTGCGCTCGGGCAAGGAATGCCGGGATTGTCCATTACAGACAATCAAATCAACCTGGTCCAGGCGTTCAGGTTTTTCTCGTAGAGGGCCTGCGGGCAATAACATCCCGTTACCAAAACCTCGCAGACCATCTATTACTGCAATTTCCATAGTCCTGTTAAGTTTGTAATGCTGCATGCCGTCATCACTGATGATGACGTCACATGGATAACGTGATTCCAGCATTTTTACCGCAGATATTCGATCAGGATCAATAATGACCGGGCATTGGGTGTGTCTTGCAATCATCAGCGGCTCTTCACCAGCTTCCCGAAAACTGGTCTGTGGCGTTACCGCGAAAGGATAGGATGGTGCCTTTGAACCATAACCGCGGCTAACAATCCCTGGGGAATATCCCCTCTCCCTGAGTTGTTGCGCCAGATAAATCACCAGCGGTGTTTTGCCAGTGCCACCCGCAGTAAGATTGCCTACAACTATCACCGGGTGTTTGCTGGTATAGGCTTTATCCGAATTCTGGTAATAATTACGCCTGATGCTGCTGACAAGCCCGAATACTGCACTTAAAGGGCGTAAACATTGCACCCATCGCGCATTCTTATACCAGGCATCACTGAGTAAATTCATAGAGTGCCTATCAGGAAAATTGCATCTGGTGCAATTGCTGGTATTGACCGCCAGCCTCAAGCAATTCGTTATGGGTGCCGCTTTCTACAATTTTGCCTTTATCAAGTACGATAATTTTATCCGCAGACTCGATTGTTGAAAGTCGGTGGGCAATCACGAAGGTTGTTCTGCCCTGCATTAATACTTCCAGCGCTGCCTGAATGGCTTTTTCCGATTCGGAGTCCAGAGCAGAAGTGGCTTCATCAAGAATAAGAATTGGCGCATCTTTCAACAGTGCCCGGGCAATAGCCAGACGTTGACGCTGACCACCGGACAACAGAAATCCATCATCACCAATCCGGGTATCAAGCCCCTCATCCAGCTCCTCCACAAAATCCAGGGCATTGGCATTTTTAAGCGCTTGTCGAATATTGTCATCACTTGAGGTGCGTAACTCACCATAGGCAATGTTTTCACGCACCGACCCATTGAAAAGAACAACTTGCTGACTAACCAGCGCTATTTGTCGGCGCAGGCTTTGCAAGGTGATATCCTTTGATGAAAATCCATCTAACAGAATATTTCCGCTGTTTTGTTGGTAAAAACGCGGTACCAGATTCACCAGCGTGCTCTTACCGGATCCTGACTTACCTACTATGGCAATGGTTTCACCTGGATTACAGCTAAAACTAATATTTTCAAGGACATGCCCGTCTTTACCGTCATAGGCAAAACATACATCCTTAAATTCCACCCGCCCTTCCAGCCTGCTAATTTCTTTTGAACCCAGATCTTTTTCGCTGTCTTCATCAAGGAGGACAAAAATAGATTGCGCCGCCGCCAGTCCTTTTTGCACCACTGCATTAATTTTCGACAGCTGTCTTATGGGTTTTAACATGGAGCCGGCGACTACAATATAGGTTACAAATTCCCCTGGACTCATCTGGGTCAGTACTGCCGGAGACATGGCAAACCACAGCAGCAAAGATAATGCTGAAGCAACAAGCACCTGAACAACCGGGGTGCTGATCGACTGTACCAGCATCATCTTCAAATTTTGTTTCAGGTTACGTTCACTTGCTTCGTTAAACTTCTCTCTGACCTGCTCTTCAGCACTGAATGTTTTAACTACCTTCATACCCTTGAGCGTCTCGGAAAGAATATGCGTAACATCGCCCATTGAAATTTGAATACGACTACTGTGTTTACGAAACTTTTTCGAGGCATAAACAACGACGATGGAAATAACCGGCATAATAGCGGCAAAAAGTATGGTCAGTTTCCAATTCAGATACAAAAGGTAGCCAAACAGCGCCACTACCAAAAAGCCCTCCCTGAGTATCACAGTGAGTGCATCACTTACTGCGGCACTAATCTGAGTCACATTAAAGGTCACTGTCGATAACAGGTGGGCACTGGTATTCCTGTCAAAATAACTATTGGGCAATCTCACAAATCTATCCATCAGCTCGGTACGAATTCGATGCACAACATGATTGGCAATATAGGCCATGTAATAGGGGCCAAGAAAACCACCCAGACCACGAAAAATGACAATCACAATCAGGGTTAAGGGTATTCTCAGACGTTGTTCTGAGGAGATAGCAGCGCCCGAATTAATGGTGTCAATGAGCCCTTCAAGTAAATCAAAGAACCAGAGACTGGCAGCAGAAAAAATAACGAAACCAAATATGCCCAACAGGAAAAAGGGTCGCAAGGGCTTCAGGTAAGTTAATAAACGTTGATACAGCGCAATTCCGCTACTCTCATTTGCTGAGGTCAAACTCGAATCTGTGGAGTTCGTTAATGACATTATTCTGAGTCTGGCTCGCGAGTCGCAATATTCAGGCTACTGAAACCCAGCTGGGCAACAGCATCCATCGCAGTGACTACAGACTGATGTGAGGTATTGGCATCGGCTGTGATAATCAGGGGGATATTGACATCACCACCACTAACTTCAGTCACTGTCCTCATCAGGGTTTCAATCTGGTTGTTCATCAATTGTCTTCCATTCACAGAATAGTTGCCGTTTTCAGCTATCAGTATCTCAACGCTGACAGCTTCTTGCTCTGCCATTTCGCCAGTGGCTTCAGGTAAATTGATAAGCAGGTTGGTGTTCCTGGAAAAAGTGGTGGTCACCATAAAGAAAATGAGTAGCAGAAAAACCACATCAATAAGTGGCGTCAGGTTTACATTAACCTCTTCCTTCAAGCTGCGTTGAAATTTCACCAGGTTATTTCCGTAAGTCAGCTTTAGTTGCTTTCTTTTATTTCCACACCACGAGAGGTATGCAGTGCATCCACCAATTTAATGGATTCCCTTTCCAGATCGATGACCAGACTTTCAACCCGTCTGAGAAACATCCGGTAAAACATGAGTGCGGGAATCCCGACACAAAGGCCTGCGGCAGTAGTAATCAGTGCCTCGGAAATGCCGCCGGCAAGGGCATTGGCATTGCCTGTCCCCTGGGCCATTATTTCACTAAATACGCGAATCATTCCGAACACGGTCCCTAACAAGCCAAGTAAAGGCGTTATAGCCGCGATAGTTCCTAAAGTACTCAGATAGCGTTCCAAATCGTGAACCACATGACTGGCTGCCTGTTCGATGCTTTCAGTCATAATGCTGCGGCCTGACTTTGAATTAACAAGACCTGCTGCCAGTATCTGGCCCAGAGGCGAGGAAATGCGCAATTCTCTTAACTCACCGGCATCCAGCTGGTTGTGTTTAATTTTACCCCACACTTCAGCTAGTACATTGCGGGGGGCAATGCGCATCGGGTTCAGGGTCCAGAATCGTTCAATCACGATAGCTATGGCAATAATCGAACACAGGATAATCGGCAACATCAGCCAACCACCGGCCTGTACAATCTCAAACACTTATATTCAGTCCTTATATTGTTTTTATATTGTCGTCACAGCTGTGAATATATTCAAAAATTCTGCGTATTTACAACACCTTATAAGCCGCTCACTTTATCATAATACTGAGACTTACCATAACTGAAATGTACCAGTTTGATGACTGATAACTTCACCTTAACTGCCAGAATCTGGGGCGCTTTTCCCGAAATGTTTCTGGTGATGACAGGCCTGCTTCTGAAATGCGAAAACGTATGCTCCCGCTTTCCGAGGTGTTAAACAACTTTACCTGCAAGCGCTGATAACGAGACCATATATCAGGGTGGGGATGATTAAATCTGTTGAGATATCCTGTAGTGAAAATGCCATAGCTCGGATTGATCGCACGTATAAACGGGGCGATGGAAGAAGTAAGGCTGCCATGATGGGGCGCGATCAATATGTCAGATGGCAGTTTATCCCTGGCATTTTTTAACAATGACAACTCCCCCGCCTTTTCCAGATCACCTGGAAGTAGTGCACTGTATGAACCGCTAGTGACTTTTAAAACACAGGAAGCATTATTTCCTGCCGTGCCACTATTTAAGGGGTGCATAATTTCGAAATGGACTTCGTCCCATACCCAATATTGTCCCGCAAGGCATGGTATCGCAGGTAAATGACGCTCTTTTGGTTGCTCACCTGTTATTAACAGCGCAGCGGGATAGAATCTATTTAATGCCTTCATTCCCCCTTCATGGTCGAGATCACCATGACTGACTATGATCAAATCCGGTTCGCCCAGATTTAACTGACGTAAAAATGGCTGAATTATTCCGCTACCAGCATTAAAACGGGGGCTGAAACCCGGCCCGGTATCATAAATCAGCAGGTGTCTGGACGTGGTTATTACTGTAGCCAAGCCCTGCCCGACATCAAGAATATCCAGAATAAACTCACCGTTTACGGGCCTGTCTGGACGATAAAAACTGCTGGCAAGGATAATTACCAGTCCGGCAATTCTTGTATATAAACCAGGCTTTATAAATTGAAAGAGTATGCATCCCGATATCGCGGCCAAGCACCAGTAAGGTAAGCTCGGAAATTCGAGCAACATATAGTCCATTGTCGTACTTATTTGCTCCAGCACATCGGTATAAATCGATAACAGGAAATCAGGAAGAGTCAGCATTATTGAATAATTTTCAAAGCCTGCCAGAACCGTAAAAAGATAAAGCAAACATAAGGGCACAACGACTAGCCCTATAAAAGGAATGGCAAGAATATTTATAAATGGTGCCAGCAAACTTACCTGGCCAAAAAACAACAACATAACTGGCAGCATGCCGAGAAAGAGATAACTCTGACAGCGTACCAGGGATTTAATTTTACTGAATAAAGTAAGCTCGTTGTCATGCCGAGCATGGTAATAAAATAGAATTAAAACAGTGACTGCGCTGAACGATAACCAGAATCCAGTCGACTGTGGCGCCAGAGGGTCGAAAATAAGAATCAGCAACAGGGAAAGACACAGGTTATTTAAAGGCGATAGCTGACGGACCAGCAAATGACCCGACATTAAACAACAAACCATCACCAGGGCTCTTTGCACTGGCAGGCTAAAGCCCGCTAGTCCGGCATAAAAAAATGCCGCCAGCAATGCACTTATTGCAGCAAGACGAGATGCCGGGATCAAAATACTCAAGCCGGGGATCAGCCTGAACATGGCCATGGAAATATTAAAAATCAGCCAGGCCACCAAGCCGATATGCAATCCTGAAATCACCATCAGGTGATTGGTACCGGTATGAGTCAGTAGGGCCCACTGATCATCAGTGATAAGTGTACGATCACCTATCATTAGCGCAGCAATGAATCCTGGTTCTGCCAATGGAAAACTTTTCAGGATTTGCTGAACCTTGTAGCGCAGTAAATTTATATCAGAATATGCAATTGAACTGGCAAGCTGATCCAGCAGGATATTATCTGCTTGCGGCCTTACATAACCTGTTGCCGAAATTTTTTCCTGAAACAACCAGCGTTCATAGTCAAAGCCACCAGGATTGGCAAATCCACGGGGTCTTTTTAGTCTTACCTGCAACAACCAGTGTTGTCCTGGAAGATACCCCTGGGATGAATAGTCATTGAGCAGAAGTCTTACTGCGGGATTTAATGCTTTACCAGGAAGGCAATCCTGTGGCGCTACCTTTTCACAGACATTGCTGACCTGAAAGATAAATCGTGTACTGCCCTGAGTATCCTGCGGCAATCCCCTTACAAAACCTTGTACCCATAAGTTTTGCTGTTCCAGATAAACAGGGATAATAGTTCTATGATGAAAATTCGCCCAGCAAAGTAGCCAGAATATGCCCAGACAGAACGACGCACCCAGGAGCAGTTGTTTGAAACGGTAAGAAATTAACAGTGGTAATAAAAACAAACACGTTATGGCAAGGCTGGGCAGATATGGAATGAAACCACCTGAAAATATGCCAAGGGCGAATGACAGTATCCAGGTGCGCATGTGTTCCCTGCTGTTGTTTTAACAATCAGCATAGTGCAGAAAATTCAAAACCGCAGATAAGTACCGGGAGTTTTTCGGGAGCTAATAAAGAGGATTTGTTATTAGGCCAATGTGCTGATCAAAGTCGAGGAGAAATTGACCCGGGGATTAAGACATTACTCGTAACGCAGTACCTCAGCGGGATCTACCCGGGCGGCTGACTGTGCCGGGAGAATTGTAGCCAGCATGCTAAGTCCAAGGGAGATCCCGCAAACAACAATCAAATCAAGAATTCTGATTTGTGATGGCAGATAATTCACCGGGTACACATCGGCACTGAGAAATTGCATATCAAGAATTACTTCAATCCAGCTGACAATATCGCTAATTGTCAGGGAAAAAATAATGCCGAGAACCAGACCAGCCAGAGTTCCAATCAGTCCTATATAAAAACCCTGTACCAGAAAAATATTGCGAACATTGCCTAATGACGCGCCCATAGTTCTTAATATTGCTATATCTCCCTGTTTCTCTTTAACCACCATAATCAAGCTGACTACGACATTGAACGCTGCGACGGCGACAAGCAATGACAGGAGCAGTCCTACCAGAGATTTTGAAAGGCGGATGTTTTCGTAAATATTTCCATACTCCCAGGTCCAGTTGGAAATCATGTGCTGGTCAGAGACGTCAGTTCGAATACGACGAGTAATCTCCTCTACATTGAACAAATCATCAACCTGAATTCGCAAACCGTGAATAGTATTACCCAGTTGATAGACCCGCTGGACGTCAGCCATATGCGCAATGGCGAGACCGTTATCCAGTTGCGAGCCTACCTTGAAAATACCGCTTACAGTAAATCTTTTTGTCCTGTTGAACTCTCCAAGCGGCGTTATGCGAACAACTGTTGAAACTGTAGTAACAGAATCCCCTATCGTGACATTCAGTGTTTTTGCCAGTTCTTCGCCAATGAGAATATTGTAGCCCATGTCAACGAGACTTGAGTAATCCCCCTCGAGCATAAAATCCTCGATAATAGACACATTTCTTTCTTCAAGTGGATCAATACCATTAAGGAGAATTCCCTTGCTGGCATTATTAGCAAGCAACATTCCCTGAACTTGCAGAAAAGGTGCGCTGCCTGTAACTCCTTCAACGTATTCCAGACCATCTTGCAGTTCGGCCCAGCTCTCTCGCCCAAGCAGAAATTCATTGCGGGCACTATAAATTGTCATATGCGGCACCATGGCGAGAATTTTATTTTGTAGCTCACGATCAAAGCCATTCATTACAGAGAGAACGGTGATCAGTACCGCGACACCAAGGCTTAAACCAATGATGGAAAGCAGGGAAATAAAACCAATCAATAAATTACGCGAGCGGATGGAGGTATAACGTTTGCCTATATAAACGGCCAATGGGGCTTGCATGTCAGCCATCCCCGGCTAATGTTTCGGCAACCAGAACACCATTTTGTAATTGATAGGAAGCGTCCATTTGGGCGGCAAAAACCGGATCGTGAGTAACAACAACAAAACAGGTGGTGATATCTGCTTTTAGTGACTGCATTAATGACTGAATACTTGCAGCTGTATGGCCATCAAGATTTCCAGTTGGCTCATCCATAAGAACACAAGCCGGATCATTTATTAGTGCCCGGGCGATAGCAACGCGCTGTCGCTCTCCCCCTGATAACTGGGCTGGCTTATGGCTAAGCCGGTCTTGCAGTCCGACTTTCTGCAGAATTGTTTCTGCCCTGTGCATACATTCATCATAGGGTAGCCTGCCAATAATTAGCGGCATGGCAGCATTTTCCTGAGCGGAAAATTCGCCCAGCAAATGATGAAATTGATAGACAAAGCCCAGCGACTGGTTGCGTAATTGATCCAGCTCTGAACCGGCAAGTTTATTCACATTCTGACCAAGAATACTCACCAGTCCGCCAGACGGTTTATCAATTCCTCCAAGAAGGTTCAATAAGGTTGTTTTCCCTGACCCGGAGGTTCCCTTGATAGCAACACTTTGCCCTGCCATCACTGAAAGGTTGATATCTTTCAACACCTCCAGTGTATTTCCGCCTTCTACGTAAGCGCGAGACAGGTGTTCACAGTACAGCACGGGTTCATTCATAACGTAATACTTCTGCGGGAAGAATCTGGGACGCTTTGAAGGCGGGATAAAGCGTTGCCAGGAAACTTATTATCAAGGCGGCACCACAGGTTAGCCAGACATCTGAAGACTGCAATGATGCGGGCAGTGCACTGATGAGATACAAATCACCCGGGGACAGCACTTTTTCAAGGGTGCTGGATATGCGGGCAAAATTTTCGGCGATCAATATCCCGGCAAGAGCGCCGAAAACAGTTCCCAGAATACCCACGACAGTGCCCTGTACAACAAAAATCGACATTACCGTTTTCCCGCTCGCGCCCATGGTACGTAAGATTGCGATATCCGATTTCTTCTCTGAAACCACCATCACAAGTGTTGAAACAATATTGAAAGCACCGATAGCCACAATCATCATTAGCATAAACCAGGTAAGCAGCTTTTCCATTTTCAAGGCGCTGAAAAGACTGGCTTGGGTAACACTCCAGTCACTGCCGAAGAAGTTTCCCTGAGGAAAAGCAGACTCGAGAATAGCAACACTGTTGTCAATGATCTCTGCAGCCTGATCGACATCATTGACGCGTAAACGCAGCTGAAGCTTTTCACCGACATCCTCTATTCCCAAAAGCGTGAGGCTATCCTCAATATGGATCAGGGCCAACTCCGAGCCAATAGTAAACTGAGGATCAAAAATGCCGGCGACGGTAAAACGATGCATATTCAAATCAAGGGTATTGTTGCCAGTAACAGCAGGCACAATCAGATTAACCGGATCACCAATATTGAGTCGTAAATTAGCCGCCAATACTCTGCCTAAAATGATTCGATTATCCCCGGGGACCAGCGCACTCAGAGAGCCCTGCACCATATTATCTTCTATGCTGGAGACATTAATTTCAAACGCTGGCGATATGGCTTTAATCTCTGTTACCTGATGGTAACCCTGCTGACTGAGCATGGCCTCAAGAGCGATATAAGGGGCTACCCCTTCTATATCTGGTAAGCCTTGTAATAACTGGACGGCCTCCTGCCATTGATTAAACGGCGCATTCACACTGATATTGCCATGGGGCACGGTAATCAGCGTGCGCTCTCTCATAATGCCTTGAGATCCATTAAACACAGACAAGACAACAATAATCGCCAAGACGCCAAGCGTAAGCCCGGCCATAGATATCAGGGCAGTAAAGGAAATGATCCGGTTATCTTTCTTGGCTAGCAGATAACGCAGACCTATGAGGAAAGGAGGAGACTTGAGCATGTCGGCATTAAAGCACAGTTGAAATTCATAGTAGCGAAAGAGAATTTAAAAGAGAGTTTAAAATAGCTGAGAATAGTTGGCAGGTTTTGATACGCAATCGAAGCATATATTCCAAGCTGTTGGGCCAGCAGAATAAAAGCTTATGCTTTAGCCCTGCAAGTTTTCCCAGGCTATTACTCATCAGTGAAGCTTCAGGAAACAGATGAAAGAAATAAGTTGCTTAAATCAGTTTTCGAGTCTTGCCGTAATTTCTGAATCATGTCGTTTAATAAGACGTTGGACGGTCTTGAAACTGACCGGCACGATTGGCGTACTGACTTCAGCTGAAATTGCTCTGAGAGATTTACCCTGTTTTTTCATTTCCAGGATTTTTTTCAGAACCCGTTGTTCCATCGGATTTTCAATCAGGCGTCCATTAGAGTGAATCATATAGCCGAAGGGTCTGCTGCCACCCAGGAAGCGCCCTTTCTTGCGCTGACTTTGCTTAACCGTCTTGATTCGTTCTGTAGAACGGCGTCTTTCAAGGCTATGGAAGATTTTAAGGACATCAGTAAATTTAGGTGTCAATTGCAAATCGGTAACTTCACCATCAAGGTCTACCACGATAAGTTTAATTTTTCTTTTTCTGAGCTCCTGCAGAGTGTTTGCCAGGTCATCACAGTTACTGAAGATGCGCTCAAGAGTACAGACCAGGATAATATCCCCTGCTTCGACTCTGCTCATTAAAGCGGCAGCTTGTGGCCGCTTCATAAAATTCACATTCCACTTCTGGTTATGGTCCAGAAAGCGTTCATTTACTTTCATGCCTTCACCGAGCGCGTAAGTCTGCAGGCGTAAATCTTCTTTTTCGAGAATTGTTTCAAGTTCCTGCGATGATTCCAGGTACTCAATTTGTGATGTTCTGGTATAGCTGTAAACCGACATAACGGCACTCCGGGGCTACCTGATAAACCATTGGCATGATCAGGCGTGTTCTTGGTTAATGCTTTCTGTGCTTTACTATTATTTTAATAAGCGATTTCAAGTGACTGTTAGTACAAGCTAATTGTGTCTCTGTTTGCACAAATATCCAGTCGGGGGACGGATTGTAATCATTAAGGTTTTATCAATGCAAGTAAACAGGCAAAAATAACCCCGATTTCATACGCTTACCCCCATTCCTGGCTAAAAACTGATCAATTGCGGGAGCTTTTGCTCAATGAGTAGCGCTATTTGCCGTCATTATTGCACCAGCAGCGTCACGTTCCAGGTGACCCTGCTGATTGAGGGATGAAAATAAGGGAAAGACGCGCTCTAGAAAGCGCTGGCAAGGCTCTGCAGAGTGTCAATCATCGGTGCTGGAAAAACACCTAGATATATAACACCAGCGGTCATGGCCGTTAATACGGCATTAACCCCTAGCGGTATGGCATTGGCAGCGGGGTCATTGGCCAGATCTTCAGCCGGCTGCAGCATGATATAGATTAAGCGCAGATAGTAATAAAGGCCTATCGCGCTACCGATGATCAACATAGTAAGCAAGAACCAGAGTCCGCCTTCAACACCGGAAGTAAAGATATAGAATTTTCCGATAAAGCCAGCAGTCAAAGGAATACCTGCCAGAGACAAGAGCACTGTAATGAGCGCTATCGATAACCAGGAGTTGCGCCAGAATAAACCGCGAAAATCACTGATCTGGTCGTATTCTTTTTCACTATTGGAAATTGCACTGATCACAGCAAAACCGGCAAGAGACATAATGAAATAGGCCATCATGTAAAAGCTCACCCCTTCCACTGACAAGGCAGCATCGATTTGCGATGCAGCAATAACCATCACCAGCAGATAACCCATGTGAGCTATAGATGAATAAGCAAACAAGCGCTTAACATTGTCCTGCAGCAAGGCCAGGAGATTGCCAAAAATCATTGAGGCAGCTGCCATCACCGTAAGAACAACAATAACAACGTTGAATTCCAATGCATTTGAGGCAAGCAACAAGCGTAAAGTCACGGCCAGCATAGCCGCTTTGGAAACTGTTGCGAGATATGCTGTGACAGGAACTGGCGCACCTTCATAAACATCAGGGGTCCAGATATGAAATGGTACAAGTGATAATTTGAACGCAGCGCCTGCCACAATCATCAATACACCGATTACAAATACCGGCCCAAGATCTCCCGCTGCTGCAAGCGCAGCAGGTATGGCATCAAATTCCATAGTGCCGATGTAAGCATAAACCAGTGCGATACCGAACAGTGTCACAGCCCCGGTTAATGCGGAAAGAATCAGGTATTTAATCCCTGCTTCAAGCGGAAATTTTGCGGTTTTTTCCATATGCACGGTATAGGCAATCATGGCATATAAACTGACACCCAGCATTTCCACGCCGAGTAAAAAAGCAACGAAGTGATTACTGCATGCCAATACCACCGCGCCCAAAGTCGCGGTCATAAGCAGAATATAGAACTCTTCGTTTTGATCCTTGTTCTTATCAAAATAGGGATACGCCAGTAAAGCAACGGCGATGGCACCAGCAATAATCAGATTGGAAAAAAACAGGCTGTACTCATCAATAATCAGCAGCTGTGTAGCTTCCAATGGCAATACCGGCTTAATAAAGACAAAGGTGAGTAATGAGGCAAACAGGCCAAACACGGTGAGACCACTGATCAGACCATGATCACGTTTAACAGCTACAGTCAGCATTACCACCACTGTCGTAACAGTGAGCATGATAATCTGCATCAGATCGATTATGAGGTTGCTATACATAATAAGCAGAACTTTCCTTTAAACGTTTAGACGATATTAATCGTTAATCTTTTCGCATTTACTGATATTTTATTGACAACTTGTTACTGGAAAAACAGAACACCCATTGATCGCAGGGTTGGTTCTGACATATCCAACATGGATTGGGGATAAAAGCCCATCCACAACAAGCCGATCATCATCAGACCAAAACAAAACATTTCAACGCCAGTGAGATCTTCAAAGGCAAGATTGTTTTTGTTTTCGCCGTGAAATACTTTTTGTATCACTATCAATGAGTACACCGCCGCAACCACCATGCCGATTGCTGCCAACGCCGCTGCCGCAGAACTGATGCGGAAGGTACCCAGTAACACAAGAAACTCACCAATAAAGTTACCCAGCCCAGGCATACCCACTGCGGCTACAGTAAAGAATAAAGCCATAAAGCCCATTTTTGGTGCTACGCCCCAAAGACCACCCATTTTGTCCATCTGGCGAGTGTGAATACGATGTTGCAGACCACCTGCGAGCATGAACAATGCCGCTGCGCTAAAGCCGTGCGCCAGCATCGTCATTACAGCGCCCTGAACGCCCTGCGCTGTCCATGAGTAAACACCTAATAGAACAAATCCCATATGACTCACAGAGGTATAGGCAATCAGGCGCTTCAGGTCGTTCTGGGAAAAAGCCACTTTAGCGGTGTATAAGATACTGATAACACCAATCGTCATTGCCGTTGGCGCAAACGCCATGCTGACTTCAGGGAATAATGGAATAGTGAAACGAATCAATCCGTAAGCACCGGTTTTTAATAGAATGCCAGCCAGAATTACAGAACCTGGTGTTGGTGCTTGTGAATGAGCATCCGGCAGCCAGTTGTGAAAAGGGACCGCGGGAAGTTTTGTCGCAAAAGCCACAAAAAAGCCCAGCATCACCCAGAAACCAACACCCTCGGGAAGCTCAGTGCCAAGTAAGTCAAAATAGCTGAAAGAAAAAACGCCAGCACTCTGATAATGGAAGAAAGCCAGCACCAGAATAGAGAGCAGCATTAACATACCGCTCACCTGAGTGAAGATGAAAAACTTCATCGCGGCGTATTCCTTGTTTTCATGTCCCCAGATCGCAATGATGAAATACATCGGAATCAACATGACTTCCCAGAAGAAGAAAAACAGGAATAGATCCAGTGCGGTGAACACCCCGATAACGCCGGCAAGTGTCCATAGCAGATTGAAATAGAAGAAACCCGTACGCTCCTTGATTTCATGCCAGGCTGATCCTAAAGACATTAAACCCAGGAAAACTGTCAGGGCGATAAGTAACAAGCCAAGGCCATCTGCACCAAAGATGAAAGAGACGCCAAATTGTGGAATCCAATCGCTGCTGGTCAATACCAGCCACTCACCTGTCTGTCCCAGATCTATCTGGGAACCCGCATCCAGTCCGAGTGTTCCTGGTGCGAATAACATTAGCACCACTAAAAACAGATCCAGCAACAATGTCGCCAGGGCAATAACTCTAGGCAGTTCAGCACTACGTTTTTCAGCGACTAAAGCACCAATACCGCCTGCGAACAGAATAACTATTAACCAAACCAGGATCATAACAGCACTCCCAGTGTGACCAGGAACACCAGGCCGAAGGCAATACTAAATGCATACCAGCGTAAATGTCCGGTTTGAGTCTCACTCATAATGTTGTGGCATAAACTGACTAAACTTGCAGTTCCGTTATAAATTGAGTCAATGAAATCGTTCTTGTTGACCTCGGCAAGCCAGGTATAAGGTGTAACGATAATTTTGTCATAGAGCCAGTCCATGCCCCACTGGGTAAACCAGAAACGATGGAGTTTTGCGCCAATGCCCTGTCCGGCCAGTTTTTCCAGATCAACTTTACCTTTGATAAATACCCACCAGGCCAATACAGCACCGAGCATGGGCAACAAGATCATGGCTGCCTGAGCAGCGAGAGAAACATGGTGTTCTTCAGCTTCTGGAAATACCGCTTCCACGGGCAGATGGATCAGACCGGAAAAGATGGCGCCAATGGCAAGAAGTACCAGTGGGCCTTGCAAATGCCAGCCCATTACTTCGTGACCATCATGGGTTTTCTTGCCATAGAACACGAGGAAATAGAGCCTGAAACTGTACAGATAGGTCATCACGGCACCAAGCAAGCCGGCCAGATAAAGAATGAAGCCGCCGTCATGATTTGTCATTGCGGATGCCAGAATTTCTTCCTTACTGAAAAAGCCTGAAAACCCGGGAAATGCTACCAGTCCCAGTGTTCCTATCAGGAACAAGGCATGTGACCAGCGCAGGTCCTTGCGCAAACCACCCATTTTAAAGATGTCCTGTTCATGATGCATCGCCAGGATAATTGAACCGGCTGTGAGGAATAACAGGGCCTTAAAGAAAGCATGAGTCATCAGATGGAAGATTGCACTGCTCCAGGCGCCTACACCCAGTGCCAGGAACATATAACCAATCTGACTGACTGTAGAAAAAGCCAGGACTTTTTTGATATCGTTCTGGGTCAAGGCGGTAAAGCCAGCCATCAACAAAGTAATGGCACCGATAACGCCCACCAGATACTGAACTTCCGGAGCCATGATAAATAAGACATGCGTACGTGAGATCAGGTAAACGCCTGCTGTCACCATGGTCGCTGCGTGGATCAATGCTGAAATTGGTGTTGGACCTGCCATGGCATCAGGCAACCAGGTCTGTAGTGGCAACTGGGCAGACTTACCTACCGCACCACCCAATAATAATAGGGTTACCGCTGTCGCTATACCGGAGCCAACAACCCATTCGGCCTCAGCATGTAACATCGCTTCCTGAATATTCAAGGTGCCGGTGCTGACGAACAAGGCAAACAAACCCAGTGCCATGAAGGCATCGCCTACCCTTGTCATGACAAAGGCTTTTCGAGCGCAGTAGCCATTATTCGGATCGGTATACCAAAACCCGATAAGTAGATAGGAACATAAGCCTACTCCTTCCCAACCCATAAACAGGAGAACCAGATTATCGCCAAGTACCAGAATCAGCATGGCGGATACGAACAGGTTCATGTAGGCGAAAAAACGCGAGAAACTTGCATCGCCACTCATATAACCCGTGGCATAAACATGGATAAGAAAACCGATGCCGGTAATGACATACATCATCACCAGGGAAACACCATCGAGATACAGCGTAAATCCGACATCCAGATCACCTACAGACATCCAGGTCCACAAGGTTTGTGAGTAGGAGTTGATATCACCGGCAAGGAAACTGCTGCCAGCAAGAAAGGCGCACAAAAAGGACAGACCAATGGAGCCGGCACCAATGATACCCGCAGCCATTTGCGGCAACTTACCAAATGTCAGGGTAAGAATCAGAAACCCAATAAACGGGATAACCGGGACTAACCACAATAATTCAAGCATCTTATTTTATTACCTTATCTACCTTGCTCTTTCGTATTTACTATTTATTTTGAGGAATCGCTGACGCTTTAGACGCTCAACTTTCTTCAATTTTTATTAGCCATTCATTTCACTGAGGACATCGATATCCAGTGTTTTCCGTTGATGGAAAAGCTGTAATACAAGCCCCAGCGCAACCGCAACTTCCGCCGCGGCCAAACTGATAATCATCAGAAACATAATTTGTCCGTCTACCTGACCCCACCGCGAAGAGGCAACAATGAAAGCCAGTCCTGTTGCGTTCAGCATGATTTCCAGAGACATCAGCACGAAGATCAGATTGCGACGGGTCAACACACCGACCAATCCCATGACGAATAAAATGGCCGCCAATAAAAGGCCATGTTCCATAGGAACAGCCTGCATAATGACTTCTGGCATCTCCATCAGTGCATTTCCTCTAAATATCTATTCAGTGTTAAATCTTGCATCTGCATATTCTTTTTTGTCCGTTATTTCCGGGCCAGGTGATAAGCACCAACAAGGCCAGCAAGTAACAGCATTGATGCCAATTCAACCGCCAACACATAAGGTCCAAACAAGGCTATACCGACTTCTTTGGGACCCACCACTCTGGTGGCCATGGTTTCCTGATTCAGATTAATGGCATATATCACTTCAATGAGCAGTGGTATAGCCAGCACAGATGGACCAATCCAGATTGACGGCACTAACCAGGCTTTTTCCTGATCCTGGGTGACATGCCCAAGGTTTAGCATCATCACCACAAAAAGAAACATCACCATAATTGCACCCGCATAGACAATCACTTCCAGTGCTGCGGCAAAAGGAGCGCCCAGAGTGTAAAAAATCACAGCAATCGCCAGCAGAGAAACAATAAAGTACAGCAGTGCATGGACAATATTGGTTCGCGTAATTACTAATAAGGTGGCCAAAATCGCGATAATCGCTGAGCCATAAAAAAGTACACTCATGGCATCAGGCTCCTGCGGTCAGTGGGCGGTAATTCATCTAGTGCTTCGCCTTTACCTTTTCCACCAATGGCTTTACCCGCGACTTTATAAAAATTGTAATCGTGATATTTTCCGGTGCCATTGATAAGCATATGTTCCTTTTCCCAGACCATATCCTGACGAACATATTCAGCCATCTCAAAATCCGGTGTCAGCTGTATAGCATGAGTAGGACAAGCCTCTTCACAGAAACCACACATAATGCAGCGAGAGAAATTAATACGGAAAAATTCCGGATACCAGCGTCCCTCTTCGTCTTCAGTTTTTTGCAAGGCAATACAATCTACCGGACATGCCACGGCGCAGAGGTTACAAGCAACACAACGTTCCTCGCCATCAGGGTCACGGGTCAAAATAATACGGCCACGCCAGCGAGGGAATGTATGCGGTTTTTCTTCGGGATATTGAACCGTGTCAGACTCATGAAACAAATGTAAAAACACCAGCCAGAGAGAGACACACTGCGTCCAGATCATTTTAAATTGCTGAATAATTACTTTCATTATTTTCACCCTCCCTGAACAAGCACGAGAGCGCCAGTAATCAATAAATTAAGTAAGGATAGCGGTAACATAATTAACCAGCCGTAAGCCATCAGCTGGTCATACCTTGGTCTGGGTATGGCTGCTCTGACTAGAATAAAGAAGAAGGCAAAAAAGGATGCTTTCACGCTAAGCCAGAATAATCCGGAAAATATTTCATTGCCGAATTCCAGGCCAAAAGGTGCATGCCAGCCACCAAAAAACAAAATAGGTATCAGCGCTGAAATCAACGTCAGCCCAATGTACTCACCTACAAAAAACAGTAGAAACTTCATGCCGGAATATTCAGTGTTATAACCGGAAATAATTTCTGCTTCGCCTTCAGGTAAATCCAGTGGCCAGCGATGTGATTCAGCGAGGCCAGCAATCAAAAAGATAAAGAAGCCTATAAACTGTGGAAAAACAAACCAGCCATCTTCCTGAGCAATAACTATTTCACGCAAATTAAAGCTGTCAGAAAGGATAACCACACCAAGAATCGAAATCCCCATGAACACTTCATAACTGATCATTTGGGCTGCTGCGCGCAAACCACCCAGCAAGGCAAATTTATTATTTGACGCGATCCCTGCCAGCATGGCGGAATAAGCTGCCAGACCGGCCATTGCCAGTATCCACAGTAAGCCGACATTAAGGTCGATAATGCCAACACCTGGTGCAAATGGGATTACTGCAAAACTCAAGAACATTGCGATCGGCAATATCATTGGTGCAATAACAAAAGTCAGTTTGTCTGAAAAAGGGGGTATCCAGTCTTCCTTACCAAACATCTTGATGAAGTCTGCTGCGACCTGCATTACACCGAATGGACCGAGACGGTTAGGACCGAGACGATCCTGGAAAAACCCAATCAGTCTTCTTTCAATCCAGCCCAATAAGGCGGTCGGGATAAGGATCAGTATAAAGACCACAACAATGATTAATAATGAGCCAACTTCAAGAGCAAACATTAAACTGCCCCCTTGTCGCTAACGATAATATTACTCATGTTCCAGTTGGTAGGTGCAGTCCAGCTGTTATCTTTTTCAAGTGACAATGTGCTGCCAGCAACATTGTATATATCGAGACCTTCCAGCCCGACAGAAATACCAACCGAACCCGGGGCAATGGAGCTGCGAATGATAAAGGGAACAGAGCCGCTATTATTTCCAGCGTTAATTACCGTGACGCCATCGCTTGCCTGTAAGCCAAGCTTTTCTGCATCGGCTTCATTCAGCGCAATATAAGCACCCGTGGCTTTTTCCTGTATAGCGTCTGCATGCGCAGTTAATTCTTCGCTTCCAAAGAGGTGATATAAGGGAAATGCCTGGAAGTCGGAGGCGACATTATTTGCCTCACTAATTTCTGACCAGGTTTTATCTTTCACGGTGCTTTGGATCAAACATTGTCCATTCGAGGCTTGTTTTAGCGCACCACCAGTATGAGACTGGAATTTAAAAACACTTTGATTGGAGTTCCAGCCACCTGCCCATGCGGTATTAAATACAGTGGCATTTTTAAGTGCAGAAATGCCTTCCATGGAATAACTCATTATTCCTTCTTCATCCTGCTCCTGCTTGGGCTCATGAACATTGATATCGGCACGCATTGCAGTACGACCACTATAACGATGCTGCTGCCTTGGCACTTTCATGCCTTTCATATCCACAAGATCCTCTGCATCAGGTGTTAAATGAGACATCCCGTCCCCACCAACAATTGATTGTGCACAAGTCTGGGTTAATTCTGCCAAAGAAAGATCACTCAACCAGAAAGTACTGGGACGAATGGAGGCTTCCGGTTTGAACACCGAGTAGAAATGTTGGGCTCTGGTTTCATAATTCACAAAAGTACCAGAGGTCTCGAAAGAAGTGCCTGCAGCCAGCACCAAATTAGCCTGCTCTGCGGTTTTAGTTTTTAAACTGTCGAGTACGGCCAACTGATCAATACCATTTAAAAAAGCATCTACATCTGCAACTGCTGCGCGACGATAAAGATCATTTTCGAGAATAATGGCTGATTTGCTTTCACCAGACATTGCGTCGTCAAGAGAAGCAGTGCTATCGCCCATCAGCAGTGCCAGACCTAAAGTATTAGATTCCGGAGTAATCAAGGCAATGTTTGCTTTCTTATCTTCAGTATTCAGAGCCGTTGCTATATTGGCAGCAGCATCAATCAAGGCCGGGTTCATACTGCTTGTCCCACTAATAATAAGTGGCTGTTTCGCCTCTATTAAAGCGGCAGCAATTGTTTTCACCAGTGCCTGTTCATCTTTACCAAGACCTTTAACTGCCGGAGCGCTGCTATCAATTTCATGAGCAATGGCAAAGCCGATATTGGCACTGTGCGCCGCACTGCCAATTTGTACATGCGCCGCAATATCATCAAGACGGGTGGAATGTGGGCTGAGAATAAATAAGGGGCTCTTTCGATCCATGGTCAGTTGACGTATGGCCGCATCCTGCCACTCAGGGAATTTCATATCCCTGGCCATTTGTTTGCCCAGGTTTCTCACTGATTGACGCAAGGCAAGCGCCAGCCGAGCTGCAGTATTGGTTAGATCTTCACCAAGAATAAGAATGGCATCAGAGGCTTCGATATCGACAACATTGGCAACATTGACCGGTCTGCTGCGATAAACATCCAGTATCTGTTTTGACATGCCCAGCTCAAGAGCTGAAATGCCGGCATAAAAATTATCACTACCTACCAGTTGTTTTAATGAAAAATTAGCTTCCATTGAGGCTCGAGGTGAGCCAATACCGATGGCACTGCCTGCCATGGCTTGCAGTTGAGCCTTGGCTTCTTCTGTACTCGCCAGATAAGGATCTGCATCATGACTGTTGCGGGTCATGGACTCTTTAATACGATTATCACTATTCACATAACCGGTACCAAAACGACCACGGTCACACAGGAAATAACCATTTACTTCATCGTTGAAGCGGTTCACTACACGACGCAAGGTGCCATAACGCTCACCCGGATTAGTATTACAACCCACACTACAGCCGGCGCAAACAGATGGCGCTGTTTGTAAATCCCACTTGCGCACATAATGCTTACTAAACGGTTTGTCGGTAAATACGCCGGTTGGACAGACTTCTGCCAGGTTGCCACTAAATTCGCTTTCCAGTGGACCTTCCTGCCAGCGGCCAAAATAGGTATTGTCATGAGAAGCCTGAGGGCCAAAGTCAGTACCACCGGCATAATCTTTGTAAAAGCGCACGCAGCGATAACAGGTAATACAACGATTCATCTCATGGCCGATAAACGGGCCTAAATACTGATTATTGTGTGTCTTCTTCTTGCCATCATAACGGCGATAATTATGACCTGACATCACGGTCATATCCTGCAGATGACATTCTCCACCTTCTTCACACACTGGACAGTCATGAGGATGATTAATCATTATGCTTTCAATAGCCTGAGCACGGAACTGCGATGCCTTCTCTATGGAGTATCGCGCTCCCTCTCTTGGCGATGTCATGCAGGCCATATTGAGGCGACCACGCACATCTTCATCGTTGGCATATTCAATAACAGCACATTGCCGGCAAGAACCGACGGAGCCCATGCTGGGATGCCAGCAAAAATATGGCAAATCTTCCCCGTGGGAGAGAACCTCTTCCAGGAGATTTTTACTTTCGTCCACTTCCAGGACTTTGCCATCAATGGTGATTTTAACCATCTAAAACTCCGAAAAAAATCAATATTTACAATAAGTTATAAGAATATATTAATGTATATTATTACTTACTATAACCGCACCCATGATCAACATGGGCTTCAAATTCATCAATAAAATATTTAAGACCGCTCTGCAGAGGTTCCATCGCACCCGGTGCCAATGCACAGAATGTATTCCCTATACCCATATAGCCGGTCATTTCTTTTAATATTTCGATATCTTTCAAGCTGCCGGTGCCTTCTTCAAGCTTATCCAGCATCTGTTCTGTCCAGGGTAATCCGTCACGACATGGCGTACACCAGCCACAGCTTTCGTGTGCAAAAAATTTGATCAGGTTGCGAATACAACCAACCGGGCAGGTCTTGTCATCAAGCACCATTATCAAGGACGTTCCCAAACGGCTGCCGGCTTTTTGTACGGCTCCGGGATCCATCACCAGATCCAGATGCTCTGGCATCAGGAAGTCTGTGGAACCGCCGCCTGGCAGAAACGCTTTAAGCTCGTAGCCGTCCTGCATGCCACCGGCATAATCTTCAAGCAATTGGCGAAAAGTAATACCAACAGGCACTTCCCAACAGCCAGGGTTGTTGACCCTGCCACTAACACCCGAAATACGTGTGCCAACAAATTCGCCTAGCCCAAGTCCCTGATACCAATCGACGCCATTAACGACAATGCCAGGAATATTGCAGATGGTTTCCACATTGTTAACGACGGTGGGACGCCCCCATAAACCACTCACCTGTGGAAACGGCGGTTTCGCACGAGGATTGGCACGCTTGCCTTCCAGGGCATTAATCAGCGCTGTTTCTTCACCACATATATAGCGTCCGGCACTGGTATGCAGATAAATATCCAGATCAAAGCCTGACCCAAGTATATTTTTACCGAGCATGCCATTTTCATAAGCTTCAGCAATAGCGGCTAGTAATCTTTCCTCAGCAACAGTGTATTCACCACGCAAGAAGATATAACCGCAAGATGCCTGTAGTGCAAAACAGGTAGTGATCATGCCCTCAACAAGCAAATGAGGGTCATTTTCCATTAACAAACGATCTTTAAAGGTACCTGGTTCCATTTCGTCGCCGTTAATGACCAGATAACGAGGTCCACCATCCGGCGCTGGAACAAAGCTCCATTTCAGACCGGTATTAAAGCCCGCGCCACCACGACCACCCAGACCAGCATCCTTTACCAGGGTAACCACATCATTTGGCGCCATAGTCACTACTTTACGGACACTTTCATAGCCGCCGGCAGCTTCATATTGCTTGAAGTTAAAAGGCGCTCTGCCCTCTTCAATATTCTTCGTTAATGGCTTGTCCATCGTGGTCAATTAAATCTCTTTAAGAATCTAAATAATTTGGTTTAATTTTTACTACGGTATTCAGCGATGATTTCATCAATTTTGTCTGTCGTCAGATTGCGATAAGTTTCGCGACCAATCATCATCACTGGCGCTTTGTCACAATCTCCTAAACACGGCACAGGAATCAGGGTAAACAAGTCATCTTCAGTAGTTTCCCCATAGTCAATTCCCAGAGTCTTGGTAAAATGCGCTTTTAAGGAATCACAGCCCAGCATCCAGCAGGCAACGCTGTCGCAGAGTAAAATGACATTTTTTCCAACCGGACGTCGAAAAATCATGTTGAAAAAAGTGGCCACTCCTTCCAGCTCATCAGGGGAGATATCCAAATACTCTGAAACCGCTAACAAGCTTTCATCAGAAACCCAGCCCTGATACTTCTGCACAATTTTCAACGCCTCAAGGCCTACAGCCTGTGTATAAGGATAATGAGTCTTTTCATGTTCGATCTCATGAATTTCCTCTTCCGTTAGTTGGCGGGCCTTGATGGCTGTTGTGGCAATTAAATTATTCATCAATAGTTTCTTGGTTGTTATCTGTCATTGTCGGATGGCGAACCTGTGCTTGTTTGCCGACCTGCTTATTTCCAGTTTGTCTGTGACCTTCATTGTTGGATGACGACTCTACGAGCTTTATCCAACCTACATACTGCTTGCATCCTGCATTTTGTCTCCTGCCACTTATTTATCCACATCAGCCATGACAAAGTCCGTCGTTGCAACAACGGCGGTAAAGTCTGCCAGCATCAAACCTCTGCTTAAAAATGGTATGGCCTGAATGTGAATAAACGAAGGAGTACGAATTCTTGTTCTGTATGAGCCACTACCGCCATCATTGATCAGGTAATACATATTCAAGCCTTTGGTGGCTTCAATAGTCATGGATACCTCGGTTGGATCCATGATTGGTCCCCAGCTTACGCTGAGGAAATGATCAATCAGCGTTTCAATATGCAGCTTGCTCTTTTCTTTTAAGGGTGGCGTTGTTAATGGATGATCTGACTTATAGGGGCCCTCAGGCATATTTTCCAGACACTGCTTGATAATCCTGCAGCTCTGACGCATCTCTTCAACACGGACAGCCGCTCGATCATAGCAGTCACCATTAACCGCAATGGGCACTTCAAATTCAAAATTCTCATAACCACTGTAAGGGCGGTCTTTACGGTAATCCCATTCCAGTCCCGTTGCTCTTAACGCCGGACCGGTCATACCCCAGTCAAAGGCATCCTGTGTAGTCATGGAACCTACGCCACGGGTACGCTGGCGAATCACTGTATTTTGCATGATCATTTTGTCGTATTCCGCCAGACGTGCCGGGAAGTAATCGACAAATTCACGGATCAGCTTGTCCCAACCGTTGGGTAGATCCTGAGCAAGACCGCCGATGCGGAACCAGCTCGGATGCATACGACCACCGGTAATGGATTCAATAATATTGAAGGCCTTTTCGCGGTCTACAAAACAGTAAAACAAGGGAGATAATTGACCAAGATCCACCGCCCATGTGCCATAAAACAACAGGTGACTACAAATGCGGAAAAACTCTGACAACATCACGCGAATCGTCTGCACCCTGTCAGGCACCTTGATTCCTGCCATTTTCTCGACCGCCATCACATAGGGCAGATTGTTCATCACACCGCCCAGATAGTCGATTCTGTCGGTATAGGGGATATAAGTGTGCCAGCTTTGACGTTCACCCATTTTTTCTGCGCCGCGATGGTGATAGCCAACATCGGGGACACAATCAATAACATATTCCCCATCCAGCTGTAAGGCAAAGCGAATAACACCATGGGCTGCCGGGTGATTGGGGCCGAAGTTCAGAAACATATACTCAGACGTATCGGTGCCCTTGGTCATGCCCCATTCTTCTGGCTTAAATCGCATGGCTTCCTGTTCGCGATCCTGTATAGCGTCACTCATAGTGTACGGATCCATTTCCGTCGCTCTGGCAGGATGCTCTTTACGCAGGGGATGACCTACCCATGTCGGGGGGCAATAAATTCTGGAAAGATTTGGATGACCGGTAACATTGATCCCGAACATGTCCCACATTTCCCGCTCATGCCAGTTGGCAGCAGGCCACAGGGGAATAATAGTAGGAATATTTTGATCCGCTTCAATCAAGGCAACTTTGAGGCGAATATCACAATTACCTGAAAAGGAAATCAGGTGGTAAACAACCGTAAAATCACTGTCTGGCTGGCCTGCTCTGTTAACGCGTACACGCTCGTCTATGGCGGTCACATCAAGCAGCATTTCAAAGCGAGGAATATATTCACTTTTGAGATAAGCCAATACTTCCAGAAGTTTGTCCCGGCCTAACCAGAGCGTAGGCATACTTTCAGCCGTGTGTTGACGGACAAAGGATGACTCACCAAACTTCTGGTACAGAGCGCTTATAACCGCAGGCATCTGTTCCCCGGTTTCCTGTGATACTTGTTCGCTTACCTTACTCAAGTTTAGTCTCTATTTTTCTCAATCATTTAGTTCAAGGCCTTATCAACGTTATGCTTTAAGGCCTGTTTTAATACGATTTAATCCTGGTCGTGCGGGCCTTTTTTACCGGATACCACATCAAAATAGCTCGGGCCGACCTCATCAGGACTGACTAACTCAGTGGCGCTGATACGGTCTTTTAATCGGACTTCACGCTGTATTTCAACTTTTTCACGTTCATAAATGCCCTGGTCGTTAATTACCCAGCTCACCGGACGGCGTTTCTTGCCAATCGAATCCTGTAACAGGTTCAGGCCTTGCAACAAGGCTTCAGGACGCGGCGGACAACCAGAAACATAGACATCAACAGGTAAAAATTTATCAACACCCTGCACTACCGAGTAGATGTCATACATCCCGCCTGAATTAGCACAAGATCCCATACAAATAACCCAACGCGGCTCCATCATTTGCTCATACAAACGCTGAACAACCGGTGCCATTTTTCTAAACACGGTGCCAGCAATAATGATCATGTCAGCCTGTCGGGGAGTAGCGCGAAAAACCTCAGCACCAAAACGTGAAATATCATGGCGACTGGATATGGCGGTTGCCGCTTCTACATAACAGCAAGAGAGGCCAAAATTGAATGGCCAAAGGGAATTCTTCCGCGACCATGCCAACATATCTTCAAGTGTGGTCATCACGACATTCTTACGAATATAGTCGTCAAACTGTTCCATACCAGGGCGTGGATCAGAAGCATCTTCAGGCCTGACTAATTCCCAACTCATTTATGCTCTCCATGGGCATCGCCATCAATTATTTTAGCGTCATCATGAGAGTTACCTATATTAACGACGCCCCCTTCACCAATCAGGGCATCCAGATCTCTTATCTGGCGGCTTGTGCGCCATTCCAGCGCACCACTGCGATATAAATAAACCAGACCTGCTACCAGTATGGAAATAAAGATAAAGACTTCAATAAAGCCAACCCAACCTGCCTCACGTATTGAAATTGCCCAGGCAAAAAGAAACACAGCCTCAAGATCAAAAATAATGAACAGGATTGCGGTAAGGTAGAAAGGGACCGATATTTTAATATTGGGCGAGCCGACCGGCAAAACACCAGACTCATATACATCGTGAGTGGCGTGGTCATTACGCTTCTGGCCAAGTAATGAAGATATAACGATAAAGCCTGCAATCAGGCCAACAGAGATGGTGCTATAAACAATCAGGGGAAAGAGATCTATATTCAAGCCTGCCAACCTTATAACTGCACAAGAAACGACACATGTTTAGAACTGGCTAGCTAATCCAGTCCGATGCAAAAATCTACAATTCTGTATATTTTTGGGCAGGAAATCGGACTCCAAAAAAGGTTTAAACCCGGAGAGTTTCACTGCATCAAGCGGGGTGACAATTTACACTTTAAGGCGAATTCGATCAAGTACTTTTCTGGAAACGCCCAAAGAAATCAAGGCCTACAGGGCGTTTAAATACCACTGGTAAACAGTGAGGCCCGATTGTTCAAAACAAGCGGTTAATACCGTTCAAAGCGGCAACCTTATAGGCCTCCGCCATGGTGGGGTAATTAAAAGTTGTATTAATAAAATACTTGAGACTATTAGCCTTGCCACGCTGATTCATAATGGCCTGGCCAATATGAACGATTTCCGAAGCCTGGTCACCGAAACAATGAATGCCAAGAATCTCAAGGGTATCAACGTGAAAAATAATTTTTAGCATACCCACCTCGTCCCCGGTAATCTGGGCTCGAGCGATATTGCGGAAAAATGCTTTGCCTACTTCATAGGGTATTTTCTTCTTCGTCAGCTCCTGCTCTGTATATCCCACAGTACTGATTTCCGGAATAGTGTAGATCCCTGTGGCTACATCTTTCACATAGTGAAACTCATCCGGGTTAATAATGGCATTGCAGGCCGCCCTGCCCTGATCGTAGGCCGAGCTTGCTAATGAGGGCCAGCCGATGACATCGCCAGCGGCATAAATATTCTCGACTTTAGTCTGATAATTCTTGTTTACTTCCAGTCTGCCTCGACTATCAGCAGCAAGCCCAATGGCTTCCAGATCAAGTCCATCGGTATTTCCAGTACGCCCATTCGCCCACAGAAGAATATCGCTTTTAATTTTTTTACCTGACTCTAAATAGGTCACCACATGATCATCATGGTATTCAAGTTTGCTGAAATGCTCCTGATGACGGCAGCGAACACCCATGTTCTGCAAGTGATAACTAAGCGCATCGGTAATTTCAGTATCCAGAAAGGACAGCAGAGTTTCAGCAGGATTAATCATTTCTACTTTCATTTTCATCCCGCCAAAAATGGATGCATATTCACAGCCAATAACGCCGGCACCAATAATGGTAACTTTTTTCGGAGTATCCTTGAGCTGCAAAATGGTATCGCTATCAAATACTCGAGGATGATCAAAATCCACGATTTCGGGTCGATAGGGCCTTGAACCAGTCGCCAGGATGAAGTTTTTAGCCTCAAGTCTGGTTTTATTTTTGCCTTCAGTCACCTCAATCTGGTGAGTATTAATAAAACTGGCTCTGCCTTTAAAGACCGGCACACTATTGCGCTCATAGGCGTCGAGCCTGGATTTGCTTTGCTCGTATATCACCCGCTCGGCATTTTCCAGGGCATGTTGAAAGGTCAATTTTTTCATATCGCACAGATCACGCAATAGCGGATTGCTATGAAAATGGATCACCTGTTTTACAGAATAACGTATAGCCTTGGAGGGAATAGTCCCAAGGAATGTGCAGTTTCCACCAGGGCGCGGTTTATCACTGACAATGGCAACTGTTTTACCGGCCTTTGCTGCATTCATCGCTGCAGCTTCGCCTGCCGGGCCACTTCCTATCACCAGAAGATCAAATTTTTTGTTTATTTTGGCCATTAAAATTCCGTATCAAAGATGTCTGAGATGTCTTTAATTAAATTAGAGGTATGGATTAAAAGCGTCGGAATGCAGAGACTTAAATCCTGAACTGCTATTTACTATAAAGAAGGCTGCTAATTGTAAATCATTTGCGAGCTTCATGCCCTCTTGCAATCCATGAACCAGCAAAGCCGTTGCCCAGGCATCAGCCGCCATTGCAGATGGAGCAACCACTGTGACCGACACCAGGTCATGGCTGACGGGCTTTCCCGTGAGCGGATTAATGATATGCGAATATTGCTGATCATCATCAGTAAAAAAATTCTGGTAACTCCCGGATGTAGCTACTGCAAGTTTTTCCGCCCCCCCCTGAACCTGCTGAAACAAAATATTTTGTCCCGCTTGCGGTCGCTCAATTCCAATACGCCATTCATCTCCATCGGGACGCCGGCCCAGGCTAATTGCTTCCCCGCCAATCTCTACCAGGTAATTATGCTGACCCTGAGAATCCAGTAATAACCCTATCTGATCGACGGCGTAGCCTTTGGCAATGGCGGATAGATCCAGAAAGACGTTCCGATGTTTTATGACATAAGCGTTTTCAGCGTCGCGACTGACTTCCAGAACAGACATGCCCATTTGCGCCTTTGCCAGGTCAATCGCCTCTTGTTCCGGCACTGCATTCATAAAGCCTGCACTTCCAAAGCCCCACAGATCGACAAGGGGCTTTATGGTCATGTCGAATGCGCCGGAGGATTTTGTATAAACTTCCTGTGCCTTAACAAGGACCGCGACAAGTTCATCGGAAACGTTAACGCGCTTTTCCAGTTCAGCCTGGTTTAGTTGAGTGATTTGAGAGTCAGGGACATAGGTAGAAAACAGCGATTTATCCAGATAATCCAGGCGCTCACTAATGCTGCTTGCCAGCGCCGTTTTGGCAGGCTCGTCGGCCAGAGCAGAGAGATGCAGGAGTATGCGGTACTGTGTCCCCATCGTTTGCCCGCTCAGTGCAAGCAGGGACGATTCGCTGATTGAGGCTTGCTTGGCTAAAGCGCTTTGCGGATCGCCATTGTCGGTATAGAAATACCGAACAATAAAAAAGACTGATAAAAAAATGAGAAAAGCCGGCAGTATCGCTTTAGCGCCAGTGCCGGCCAGTTTCATATTAATACGCCATGGTGACATTTTCCGGATAGGTAAGAAATTTTACGCCAGCCATCATGTTTACCATTCTTACTACCTGGGCGCTGTAGCCATATTCATTGTCATACCAGAGATAAAGAATCATGTTTTTACCGTTCACCTTGGTAGCCGTAGCATCAACTGTGCAGGCTTCACGGGAACCAATAAAATCACTGGAAACAGCATCCGGAGATTCGGTGTAACCAATCTGATTCTGCAAAGGAGAATGCAGGGCGAAATTTCTCAGATACTCGTTGATCTCTTCAACACTGGACTTGGTCAGCAGTGTCAGGTTCAAAATGGCAATAGACACATTGGCGACAGGAACCCTGACAGCATTACCAGTCAGCTTGCCTTCCAGTTCCGGCACAGCCTTGGATACGGCTTTAGCGGCACCGGTTTCCGTTAACACCATATTTAATGGCGCACTGCGTCCCCTTCTATCTGCCTTGTGGAAATTATCAATCAGGTTCTGATCATTGGTGTAGGCGTGTACGGTTTCGACATGACCGTGAACAATCCCGTACTTGTCATTAATCAGTTTCAAAACCGGTGCTATGGCATTCGTAGTACAGGAAGCCGCTGAAATAATTTTGTCTTCGGGAGTAATGGTGTTGTCATTAATACCAAAAACAATATTTTTAAGCGTGCCCTTACCGGGCGCTGTCAGCATCACTTTACTGACACCTTTGGATTTTAAATGCTGACCCAGGCTCTCTTCATCACGCCAGATCCCGGTATTATCAATTACCAGGGCATCATTAATCCCATATTGGGTGTAATCAATAGAATCCGGGCTATCTGCATAGATAATTTCAATCACATTACCATTGGCAATAATTCTGTTGTTTTCTTCTTCAACACGTACAGTGCCGGAAAAAGTTCCATGGACAGTGTCATTACGGAGCAAATTGACCCTTTTCTCCAGATCACCGTCTCCGGCTTTTCTCACCACGATCGCACGCAAACGCATAAGCTGACCATTGCCTGTAGTTTCCAGGAGCAGTCTGGTCACCAAACGGCCAATACGACCAAATCCATACAGGATGACGTCAGTTGGTTTTTCTATTGGTTTATAGTCAACCCCAATCAGATGAGATAACTCTTCAGCAACAAGGGCATCGAGGTCTACTTCAGGATCTTTTTCCAGGGCTTCCATGTAGTGAACAGTTAGCTTGCCAAGATCAATTTGCGCAGGGCACAGATCCAGTTTGGCCAGAGATTTAAGCACCAGGGAACTTTCAAATTCTGATAATTCATTACGGGCCACTTCTCGCACTCGACGATGTAATTTCATGATATTCGCAACTGAGCGATTGTTCAGTGATCGGCCATAGAGATAAATCTGAACCCCTTTTTCATTCTCAAGCTTGCCCATAATTGGCAGCATTTCCTGAGCTAATGTTTCTCGTGTTTTCCAATCACCAAAATAGTCGTCTACACTTGGTCGTTCCACGTTATGTTTTCCTGTAAAATGCTGCTTGAAAATGTGGCGCGTATTATCTAAGGATGCGCAAGAGAAGTCCATTATCTGGAGTTGTTAATAGCTGATTAAGGCAAATTTCGCCTTTTGTGCGCCGTTAAGTTTCTTCCAGGCTTCGCCTGACATTGATTTATACATCTTAAAAGAAGCCCTATGAATACTTTGCAACTGCACGCCCTGCCTCACTTAGCTGAGGCCGGAGAGAAACAACGCTGGGATGGAATGGCTGGAGCCGGGGGTAGCCTGGTACTCGCCAATCATATCGAACAGGCCGGCGGCCTGACGGTGGTGATTACTGAAAGTTCGCAACAGGCACAGCGACTGCAAGAAGAAGCTGGTTTCTTTTGTTCTGACAAAGTCAGCATTCTTCAATTTCCAGACTGGGAAATACTTCCTTACGATAACTTTTCGCCACACCAGGATATTATTTCACAACGGCTGACAACCCTTTCACAGCTTCCTGATTCCCGGGACGCTTTACTTATCATCCCCGTCAGCACCCTGATGCACCGGCTCGTCCCTGGTTCCTATATCAAAGCAATGAGTCTGAACCTGCAAGTTGGACAGCAGCTCAACCTGATTACCATGCGCAGGGAACTGGAAGCCGCAGGTTACCTCTGTGTCGAATCAGTCTATGAACATGGCGAATTTGCAGTGCGAGGGTCCATCATGGATATATTCCCGATGGGTGGATCAGAACCGGTACGCATTGAGCTTTTTGACGAAGATATAGAAAGCCTGCGTCATTTCGACCCTGAAACCCAGCTTTCTCGAGACAAGATACAGGCCGTTAAATTATTACCAGGTAAAGAATTTCCTCTAACCGAACAAGGGGTCAGCACTTTTCGACAAAACTTCAGAGAAGCCTTTGATATCGATGTCAGAAAATGCCCCTTGTATGAAGATATTTCCAAAGGCGTCTCTGTTGCTGGCATCGAATATTATCTGCCTCTGTTTTTTTCTGAACTCAGCACGCTTTTTGATTATCTACCCGAAAACACCTTTTTCTTTACTGTAGGCGAGATTGATGAAGCGGCGGATCTGTTCTGGCATGACATCAACTTACGCTATGAGGATCGAAGAGTGGACCCTGAGCGCCCACTCTTGTCACCTGACAAGTTGTTTTTACCCACTGACCAACTATTCGCCTCGATTAACAACTTTTCCCAGGTCAATTTACGAGCTGCGGCCAGTAACGGCAGCCATGCAAGATTGCCCACCAGGCATGTACCTGAGATTGATATTGAACATAAAAAAGATAAACCAATGCTTAAACTGCAGCAATTTCTTGAAAGTGTTGCAGATATCCCGGTGCTATTTTGTGCTGACTCTCCTGGCAGGCGTGAAGCTTTGCTGGAGCTGTTGAATGTCATTAATGTAAGGCCCCAAACGCTGGACAACTGGCAGGAATTTATAGAACAAAAGCCTGCGCACGGCATCACTGTGGCGCCATTGGAAACAGGTGTCTGGATGGAACAACCTCCCTTCATCCTGATTGCAGAAAGTCAGCTTTTTGCTGACCACGTTAGCCAGCCACGTCGACGTGGGAAGTTTACTGATAACGCCGACTTCATAATCAAAAGTTTAACGGAACTGCATGTTGGCGCGCCGGTAGTTCATATCGATCACGGTATTGGCCGCTATCGAGGAATGCAGACCTTTGAAGTGGAAGCACAGCTCACTGAATTTCTGATACTTGAATATGCCGATGAAGCAAAATTGTATGTCCCGGTATCATCACTGCACCTGATTAACCGCTACAGTGGTGCTGATGCTGCACATGCCCCACTGAGCAAACTTGGTAGTGACCAATGGGAAAAAGCCAAGCGCAAAGCTGCAGAAAAAGTCATTGATGTGGCCGCAGAATTACTCGATGTTTATGCACGCAGGGAAGCTCAGAAAGGCACGCAGTTTAAAATCCAGGAAGATGAATACCGGATTTTTGCCAATGCCTTCCCCTTTGAGGAAACCGAAGATCAAAAAGAAACCATTGATGCTGTTCTGGCTGATCTGCAAAGTGAAAGAGCCATGGATCGACTGGTGTGTGGTGATGTCGGTTTCGGAAAAACTGAAGTCGCCCTGCGCGCGGCATTTGTTGCCGTTAACAATAATACCCAGGTAGTGATACTTGTACCCACCACACTCCTCGCCCAGCAGCATTATGAAAATTTCAAGGATCGCTTTGCCGACTGGCCAATAAATATTGGCCTGTTATCACGTTTTGTCGCCACTAAGAAACATGCTGAAAACATCCTCGAACTTGGCGCCGGGAAAATGGACATTGTTATCGGCACGCATAAATTGCTGCAGGGGAATGTCAAATACAAAAATCTGGGACTGCTGATTATCGACGAGGAACATCGTTTTGGTGTGCGTCAGAAAGAGAAACTTAAATCCCTGCGCGCTAACGTAGACATCCTTACTTTGACAGCCACACCTATTCCAAGAACGCTGAATATGGCGATGTCCGGAATTAGAGATCTTTCTATTATTGCGACACCGCCAGCACGAAGATTGTCAGTAAAGACTTTTGTCAGGGAATCTTCCTCAGCACTTTTAAAAGAGGCAATACAGCGAGAGTTACTTCGTGGCGGTCAGGTTTTTTATCTGCATAACGAAGTAAAAACAATCGAAAAAACAGCAGATGAAATAAGAAAATTACTTCCGGAAGCGTCAGTGTGTGTTGGCCATGGTCAGCTAAGGGAAAGTCGCTTGGAAAAAATAATGTCTGACTTTTATCACCGCCGTTATAACGTGCTGGTTTGTTCCACAATTATTGAAACCGGCATTGATGTCCCCACGGCAAACACCATTATTGTAGAGCGAGCGGACAAATTTGGATTGGCACAATTACATCAATTACGCGGGCGTGTTGGACGCTCTCATCACCAAGCGTATGCCTACCTGTTAACACCAGAAAAAAAAGCAATGAGTGCAGATGCTTTAAAACGACTGGATGCCATTAGTGCTGCCGACACTTTAGGGGCAGGCTTCATACTGGCAAGCCATGACCTGGAAATCAGAGGTGCAGGTGAGTTACTCGGTGACGAACAAAGTGGACATATCCAGACTATTGGCTTTTCCCTTTACAGTGAAATGCTCGACCATACTGTCAAGTTAATGAAGCAGGGAAAATATCCTGATCTGAACAGGCCGATCCAGACCGGTGTTGAAATAAACTTACACATGCCTGCCTTGATCACCGAACAATACCTGCCTGATGTGCACACTCGTTTAATGATGTATAAGCGCATCGCAAATGCAGAAAGCAAAAAGGAACTGGATGGCCTGAAAATTGAAATGATTGATCGCTTTGGGCTGCTACCTGAAGCGACAAAATTATTGTTTGAAGTGACTTTGTTAAAACTTCAGGCGCAATCGCTGGGAATAAGTAAGGTCGATGCCAATGCACGTTTTGGCAAAGTTTTGTTTGATACCGACACCGAAGTTGATCCCTACTCAGTAGTTAAACTTGTGCAGGATAACTCTCACGTCTTTTCCTTGAGCGGTGCCACTGAACTGAAATTCAAACATGAAAGTGATGAGCCCCGTGATCGTCTATTGTTTGTTAAAGGTTTGCTGGACTCTTTAACTCCTGCAACAGTTAAGGTAGCCTGAAAACATGCCATTGCCTAAAACTACAACAATATTGCTGCTGCTTTTAATCGCCAGCCCAGCACCTGCTTTGGCACAAAGCTTCAGCTTTGACGGAAATCGCTGGTATGAAATTGAGGTTAGCATCTTCAGCAATGAAAGACTTGAAGCAAATAACGAACTTGTCATCCCGGAAAAGATACAACTTAACTATCACGACCCGATCAGACAACTTGCTCCGGCCAGCAGCAATTACAGGGTTAAATTTGAAAATGACGGCGATGCAGGATCTTTATCCTCAGCTTTGACTGGCGTTATTGATATTGAACCTCAGCCTGTATTCATTGGCCCCTCTAATAATTTAACTGACAGTGATTTCAGGATTACTGACTTTAGTCGCGATCCATTCATAGCCCTGGGCAATGAAGCTGCTAAATTCCTCGAATACAATCTAGAAATTAGTGAGTCTGCTGATCACCGTTTGCTTTTTCATGCAGTATGGCGCCAGCCAGTTTTAAATCGCGTACAGGCAACAGCGATTTATGTTGAAGGAGGCAATCAATATGATGACCATCATGAACTGGAAGGCAGTTTGCGTTTCAGCTACAACGTTAACCGCGTAGATGTAGAAGCACGCTTATGGCTAGCTGAGTTTAGACCTGCAAGCGCAGTGACAAACGCCTCCTGGAAACTCCCTGATTCGCCCTATGGCAATCAGAACAGCGAGTTTTCAGGTTTTAACCTTGCTGACAATTATTCAGTTGAACGCTTGGCTTATATGAATCAGGAACGCGCCATGATAAGTAATGAATTACACTTTCTGGATCACCCTGATATTGGTTTATTAGTAGAAATCAGGCCTTATCAGTTACCCGAACAAAGCGATTTTTTTGATTGAAACACGCTATCAAGGCAAGGCAGTTAAAACTGACAAAATTATTTGTCTGATCTTGCCAATTCCTTCATCCAGCGTTGACGAAATATCAGCAAAGGAAATTTCTTCATCCGTCAGCCCGGCAGCCCAGTTAACGACCAGCGCAATACTGGCGTAGGGGATTTGTAATTCACGCGCTAATGCTGCCTCAGGCATTGCCGTCATACCCACAATGTCGCAGCCATCATTTTTTAGGCGAAGAATTTCTGCTGCGGATTCCAGTCGAGGCCCCTGAGTACAGCCATAAACACCACCCTGTTCAACAGTAACAGCTAGAGACGCGGCACTTTCGGCAAGAATCGTTCTTAAAGTCAGGTCATAGGGCCAACTAAAATCAATATGATTTTCGGGCGCATCTAGTTCATCAAAATAGGTGTGCTGGCGGCCCCAGGTATAGTCAATAATCTGGTCAGGAATAACAATACAACCTGGCGCCATGGCTGCAGTTATTCCACCAACAACATTTACCGCAATGATTCCTTCAACACCGCTTTCCTGAAGCGCCTTGAGGTTGGCGCGGTAATTTACCTTGTGGGGAGGAATGCCATGACTTTTGCCGTGGCGGGTCAAAAAAAAAGTATCACGACCAGCAATGCTTTCTTTGTCCATCTTCACAGGGTCGTCACTAAAAGAAGTAAGGACTTGTGTGGCAATCGAATCAGATTCGTTACCGAGCGAGTAAAATCCGCTACCCCCTATTACACCAATTATTGATGGCATTAAGTCAATCGCTGTGTTGATTTATTATTTGTAGTAGGCGTTTTCCTGAACACTGTGATCCGTCACATCCCTGATTTCCTTTATTTGTGGAAGCTGATCCATCAAGGATTTTTCGACCCCGTCTTTCAAGGTGACATCGACCATGCCGCATCCCTGACAACCGCCGCCAAAGCGCAGCACAACAATGCAGTCCTCGGTCACTTCTTCAAGTGAAATATTACCGCCGTGGGCAGCAAGACCAGGATTGATTTCGTTGTAGAGAATATAATTGATACGGTCCTCAAGTGGGCTGTCTTCAGAAATTTTTGGCATTCTTGAATTTGGCGCCCTGATAGTAAGCTGACCACCCATGCTGTCTTTAGCAAAATCCACCACAGCTTCTTCAAGGTACTGTTTACTTTTCAGCTCAATATACGCAGGAAAGTGCTCATAAGTATGCAATTCATCATCTTTTTCCTGTTCGCCAGGTCGACAAAAGGCTATGCAGGTTTCAGCTTTTGGCGTTCCGCCATCAACAACGAAGACTCGAATGCCGATGCCTTCACAATCCTGTTTATCCAAAAGCTGTTTCAGGTAGGTTTGTCCTGACTCTGTAATCTCAATCATGAAATATGGTGGTCCTGAATGGTGTTAAGTGAGTGAATAAATAACAGACGTCTTGTCGTCGTTAACTAGCCGTAGTTATTGATAAGAGCTATTTGACTAGAGCTATATGGCGGCTGTTGCCGGGTAATCAAGGTGCCAGGGCGTATTGTGAGTCAAGTGATTGGAGAAATCAAAGCATGACCTTACATAGTGTACGTTTATTAAAGGTTTTCATGGACTTACCCATGGCACTGATCACTGTGTCGTAGTATCATCCCGGCCTTGAATTTTCCAGCTCTGTACCTATGTTCTGTTAGCCTTAGACAGAATGTTTAACTACACAGAGCTTGGCCTTCAAACAGATTCAATATAACTGTATTAATTTAAGCATCAGGACCTGTAAATGTATATTTACGACTCATATGACAAGCAAATGCTGCAGGATCGTATTGCCCAGTATCGCGATCAAACCAAACGTTTTCTGGCTGGCGAATTAAGTAACGAGCAATTCCTGCCACTTCGTTTACAAAACGGACTCTATATTCAGCGACTTGCACCCATGTTGCGAGTGGCAATTCCTTATGGATGTCTGTCATCCAATCAATTACGCAAACTGGCCTCTATTGCTCGAGATTATGACAAGGGCTATGCGCATTTTTCCACTCGGCAAAATATTCAGTATAACTGGCCGATACTGGAGCAAACCCCTGATCTACTGGCAGAGTTAGCCGAAGTTGAAATGCATGCTATACAAACAAGCGGCAATTGCATTCGTAATACCACCACAGATCAGTTTGCCGGTGTCGCCGTAGGTGAAATTGAAGATAGTCGCCCATGGTGTGAAATAATTCGACAATGGTCTACCTTCCATCCAGAATTTGCCTATTTGCCCCGTAAATTCAAAATTGCAGTTTGTGGTACACCAAATGATCAGGCGGCAACGCAAGTGCATGATATTGGTCTGTACATCAAAAAGAACAGTGATGGTGAAATTGGCTTCCAGGTCCTGGCCGGTGGCGGTCTTGGTCGAACGCCAGTGATTGGTGCAGAAATCTGCGAATTCTTACCCTGGCAGCATTTATTGACCTACCTTGATGCAATTATGCGTGTCTATAACCGCTTTGGCCGACGCGATAATAAATACAAAGCGCGAATCAAAATTCTGGTTAAAGCAATAGGTGCAGATGCCTTCCGTGAAAAAGTGGAAGCAGAATGGCAACATGATAAAGAGGGTCCTGCAACACTTAGCCAGGAAGAAGTGGATCGCTGCAAAAGTTTTTTCACTGACCCGGATTATCAGGCACTTGATGACAATGACAGTGAGGTTAACGCGCAGCTGGAAAAAGATGTGTTATTTAGCCACTGGATGGAACGAAATGTCGTGGCTCACAAGAAGTCCGGATATCGTATTGTTACGCTTTGTCTGAAAGAAACTGGTGTTGCTCCCGGTGATGCAACCGACAGGCAGATGGAATTTGTCGCCGACCTCGCAGAAAAATACAGCTTTAGTGAAGTCCGTGTTACCCATGAACAAAATCTCGTACTCACCGATGTCCGCTTACAGGATCTGTATACGCTCTACC
The DNA here is from genome assembly GCA_963925675.1 of uncultured Pseudomonadales bacterium. Classification (GTDB taxonomy): domain Bacteria; phylum Pseudomonadota; class Gammaproteobacteria; order Pseudomonadales; family Pseudohongiellaceae; genus Eutrophocola. The sequence goes on along the minus strand of CAWUSW010000021.1, from coordinate 50,486 downwards.
AGGCTTGCAAACAAGAGTCTCTGGCAACGCCTTATGTTGGTCTGATTAATGACATTGTCTGCTGTCCCGGGGGTGATTTCTGCTCGCTGGCAAATGCCAAGTCTATTCCAATCGCCGAATCCATTCAGCGCCGTTTTGAAGACTTTGATGTTCAAAAAAATATCGGTGATTTAAGCCTGAACATTTCCGGATGCATGAATGCCTGTGGTCATCACCATGTCGGGAATATCGGGATTTTAGGTGTTGATAAGAAAGGGTCCGAGTTTTACCAGGTCACGCTTGGCGGCTCTGCAGATCGAGATGCCGCTATTGGCAAAGTGCTGGGTCCTTCTTTCGCTCAAGCAGAAATGCCTGATGTCATTGAAAAAATAATTAATGTCTATCTGGAAAAACGCCAGGACAGTGAAAGTTTTATTGCCACTTATAATCGTATTGGCATAGAGCCCTATAAGGAAAAAGTGTATGCCGACGCTGATTAAAGACGGACAGGTAACAGATAACACCTGGGATTTCATCGAAAAAGAATCTGATCTGTCGTCTGCGTTATCCAGCGCCAGTGAGCAGGTTCTGGTCCCGCTGTCTTTATGGCAGGAACACAAATCCGACCTGCAGGCATCAGAGAAAGATATCGGTGTTTGGCTGGACAGCGATGATGATACTTATGAATTGGGCAGTGATGCCCTTGACCTGCCACTGATTGCCCTGAACTTCCCGGTATTCATGGATGGCAGATCTTATTCCTCCGCGGCAATCCTGCGTAAACGTATTGGCTATAAGGGTGAACTACGGGCCGTTGGTGAAATCTTGCGTGATCAACTTTTTTACATGAAGAAATGCGGCATTAATAGCTTTGAAATCAGTGACAGTGTGAAGCTGGAGGATGCGCTGGCAGCATTCAGTGACTTCAGCAATAGTTACCAAAGCACTATAGAAGACCCCCTGCCCTTATTCCGTCGGCGCTAAGGCGCTATTCCAAACGGCGGTTAAAGAGCTGTCTCCTGCCCCCGGGTAAGTCTCAGGAAAAAAACTCGTCCTTACTACTGGCACGCTGTAACCAGCGCAGCAAGGTATTGTCCACAGAGGACTCCATCATTTTACCAAGTTTGTCGGTGAAGCCTTTTTTCTTTTCATAGGCAACATGATAAACATCCGCCTCTGCGCAAGCCTGGATGATAATTTCATCACTGGTACTGACCAGATCCACCAAGCCCAATTCATGAGCACGACTACCTAGCCAGGTTTCACCTGTAGCAAGTTTATCGATATCCATTTGTGGACGTGATTCTTTGATAAAGCCTTTGAACAGTTCATGCACTTCTTCAACATCTTCGAGCATTTTCTGCCTGCCCTTGTCGGTATTTTCTCCGAACATGGTCAGGGTGCGCTTATGCTCTCCTGCAGTCACCATTTCATAATCAATATTTTTATCTTTAAGCAGGCGATGAAAATTGGGGATTTGTACTAACACACCAATCGAACCAATATAGGCAAATGGTGCAGCAATTAATTGAGTGGCAACACATGCCATCATATAGCCGCCACTTGCCGCTACTTTATCTACACAGATAGTCAAGGGCACCTGTTTGCTACGAATACGGTGAAGTTGTGATGCAGCAAGGCCATAGGCATGCACCATGCCCCCCGGGCTTTCAAGGCGAAGCAAAACCTCATCATGATCGGGACGCGCTAGAGCCAGTACCGCAGTGATTGCCTGGCGCAGTTCTTCTACCTGGCTCGCCTTGGGATCACCATTAAAATCTATAACATAAAGACGTTTTTTATTTTCCTGCGACTCTTTTGAGGACTTTTTACGAGCTTTCTTATCCTGTTTTTGCTTCTTCTTCTCAGCCTTGCTTTCATCTTTCAGCGTTTGCTCATCTTCAACGACACGTTTGATCTCATTGCTGAGCTCCTCAATATCCTTATTCAGATGAGTCACCGTAATAGCGCCCTTCCCCTCTTTTTTCTGCTTCATCGCATTGGCGACAGCCGCCGCCATAATGATCAGGATAGCAGCAACAACAGTAATGACTTTTGCCAGAAAAAGTCCATATTCAGAAAAAAATTCCAAAATCATACTCCAAACAGCTTAAGGCAGAAATATTGCCCTTTTAAAATAAAAAAAGAAAAAAAGGACCCGACAATTCCATACTGACTATACAAAAAAGGACCCACCGAAAACCGGCAGGCCCTTTCTAATCTGAACATTAGTTAAATGCCAGGATTTATTTATAAACCAATGGCAGAATCCGGATTGCTGTAAAAGCCAAAGAACGTGGTCATGATAATAGTACAAATAATCAACGTTAATACCATGATCGGGGCTCCTTTCTTGAACCATAAGCCAGGGGTAATTGCCAAACTTGGATCACCTTCATCCTTGGCCAGCTTCTCTGAAATCGTGACAATAAATACATTGGCAGTTGAGCCAAGGTGACTACCGTTACCGCCCATACCAACACCAGCGGCCAATGCCCACCAAAGCGCGTTTACATTAACGCCTTGCTGCTCAAGACCCAGAATGATTGGAATCATAGCTGCAGTGAAAGGAATGTTATCAATGAAGGCTGACATAATCGCCGATACCCACATCAACAATATGCAAGCAAGCATCAAATCTTCCCGAACATAAGGAAGGATAAACTGACCAATGTATTCAAGGAAATGACTGTTCTCTACACCACCAACAATAATAAACAGTGCCATGAAGAACATCAGCAGGGTCAGCTCTACATCAGCAAAATGTTCATCCATATCGACATTCTTGCCGAAGAACACCAATAAGGTAAGACCCATACCTGCTACAAACCAGGCTTCCCAATGCAATGTTCTATGCATAATAAACCCAACTACCATGATTCCCAGGACAATCAGGGATACTTTCCAGGTATAAGGGTCTTTCATTTCTTCTTGCTGGCTGAAATCCTGTAAAACCGGGACCTCAGAAAGCTCTTTCTTGAAGATAACCTTCATGGCAAACAGGGTTGCTATCCAGGCCACCAATACGATGCCGCCCATGTGATAGAAAAAGGTATTGAAACCAATGCCGGCAGCAGAACCAATCATCAGGTTAGGAGGGTCACCCACCAGCGTTGCCACACCACCAGTATCGGACAGCAGCGCTGCAGCAAGAAGATAAGGGATCGGATTGATTTTCATCGACTGACAGATCAGGATAATTAGTGGCCCAAAAATCACCACCGTGGTGACGTTATCCAGTAGTAAAGACAATACCGTAACCAATGTGCCCATCATCGCTAACAGCAGAAAAAGACGCCCTTTACTGAAATCCGCAATGCGGTAAGCCAGCATCTGGAAGCCCCCGGTGGGAATCATGATGGCAACTACCGTCATCATGGCGCCAAGCAGGAATATCACGTTCCAGTCGATAGACTCAATAGCTAAATCAGGGTTGTAGAAGCCGTAATACTGGCCGGCAAGGACCATCGCACCGGCGCCCCCAAGCGCAAATTTTGCACGGTGAAAACCGTGTACGCCTTCGGTAAAAATACCCACAAAGGTAATTACAAGAATGATGCCGGAAACCATCATTGCGGTATCCATTTCTAGTATTTCCATAACGGTTCCTTAATTCTTTAAAGGTTTGAATTCAAAGGTTTAACAGGCTTTAACGGACCAAGATTATATGCAGTGGGACAGCCCACTTCAAGGAATAACTGCTCTGTAGCTGATTATATTTTCAGCCACATACAACCAGCATCGGCACTGTCATCTATTTCCTTCAGGCGTTTGTCATGAGCAGACAATTCTTCATCAGTGGCCCTGATAATTTTCAGGGCTTTTCGCTCAGCAGAAAGTCTTTTTAACTGGCCGGCGCGTCTTTGCTCTGAATTTTCTTCATAGCCCAGTGACAGACTGGACTGTCCGCCTGTCATCATCAGGTAAACATCGGCAAGAATTTCCGCATCCAGCAAGGCGCCATGGAGTTCTCGCTGGGTATTATCGACCATGTAGCGTTTACACAATGCATCAAGGTTGTTTTTTTGGCCTGGGTGCTTCTTGCGGGCCATAACCAGCGTATCAAGAACTGAGCAATACTCACTCATCACTTTATAGCTCTTCTTCAGGGCAGCAAGTTCATGGTCCAGGAAGCCTATATCGAAAGGCGCATTATGGATGACCAGTTCAGCCCCGCTGACAAATTCAACAAAACTTTCAGCGACATCGGCAAACAAGGGTTTATCTGCAAGAAAAGTATTGGTTATGCCGTGGATTTCCAGGGCAGCTGCCTCGATTTCCCGAAGGGGGTTGATATAAACATGAAAATGATTGCCAGTGAGTTTTCTATTAACAAGTTCCACGCAGCCAATCTCAATAACCTTGTGCCCCTGCGCCGGATCGAGTCCGGTTGTTTCTGTATCAAGTACTATTTGCCGCATTTTTTCACTTTTTTGTCAGTTTGTAGTCTGTATTACTTACCAGAGTTTATAGTTCATCAATACCAAGATTGGCCAGCTGGTCTGCCAATTCGTTTTCAGGATGCCCGCTATGTCCCTTTACCCAATGCCAGCTTATTTCATGTGGCTGGACCAGCACATCAAGTTGCTGCCACAAATCCACATTCATAACCGGTTTTTTACTGGCATTGCGCCAGCCTTTCTTCTTCCAGCCTTCAATCCATTCGGTAATTCCCTGTAGAACATATTTTGAGTCTGAAGTGATTTCCAGGGGCCATTTATTGCCTTTCAGACATTCCAGTGCTTTGATAACAGCAGTAAGTTCCATGCGATTATTTGTAGTCAGGGTTTCACCGCCATGGAGCTTTTTAACTTTATCACCATGAAATAATACGGCTCCCCACCCTCCTGGTCCCGGATTACCACGACAGGCTCCGTCCGTATAAATTCTTACTAGTTCAGCCATGGTTTTTATGGATTCTCCTCATTACTGGCAACTTGTACATCTCTGGATGCCCGGGTGATGTTTTCAGCAATAGGCATTCCGACATTCGCGCTGGCAAATTCTCGCCAGGAACTTTGAATCGGTGTCAGTGGCAGGGCCTGTTTCCTGGCAGAGATCATATACACCCCTCCTGTTGGCCAATTAACTCGGGAGGCGAGCTTATCGAGAAGGCTTGAGTATTTAATAACTCCAGGGGAATTAATGGGCAAGGAATATGCACCATAGCGAATTTGTTCAATCTGAAAATCCAGTAATTTTAACCAATCAGAGATTCTCACTGTGCTCAATAGTTTTCCTTGCCAGGGATGGGTTTTATTCCCAGGAAAGCGGGTTCTTATTCCCCAGCTACTGAAAGGGTTAAAACCGACAATGACTATATGTCCTCCTGCAATAAGAACACGAGACACTTCTCTTAATAGCTGATGTTGATAGGGAGAATAATCCAGCGCATGATGCAATAAAACAATATCTACAGACTCATTGGCCAAAGGGATCGCTTCACCTTTAGCGGCTACCCCATGTCCATGCGGATTATTATTGTGAGTAATGGAAAATTTATGTCCCACGGGGCTGCTGTCGTACATCGGTAAATTAGCACAGCCAATTTGCAGCAAATGATAACCAAAACGTCTGGGAAGACAGCGAGAGAGCAGTGACAATTCTGCCTTCAGGAGCCGTCCACCCAAAGGGCTTTCATACCATTGGCTCATGGCATCATAGAAACCCGGGTTGTCCAGATTTTCCCTGCTGCTTTTCCAGAACACTTTGCTGCCCGACATTGAAATTTTAATTAGGTATCATAATACCTGAGTCACCGGGACATGCGTTAGAAGCAAATCACAGACCGGGCAAGATATTAAAAACAAACAAGAGGAATGTAGCATGCTGGAAGTCACTCCCATCAAGGCTTTTTATGACAACTATCTTTGGCTGTTCCAACGCTCAGAGAGTCATGATTGCGTCATTGTCGATCCCGGCGATGCTGAGCCAGTATTGCAGTTCCTCAGAGAAAACAGGTTGAACCTGGTTGCTATCTTCATCACTCATCATCATGCCGATCATACCGGTGGCATAGAAAAACTATTGAAAGAATATGATATCCCTGTGTACGGCCCTGACTCCGCCAATATTCCCACTATTTCACACCCGGTAAAAGAAGGCAGCCAAATAAAAATGTTTGGTGAAACTTTTGAAGTAATTGAAATTCCTGGACATACTCTGGATCACATTGCCTATTACACGCCAGGGAATAAGGATGAAGAGCAGCCTGTTCTGTTTTGCGGGGATACACTTTTTGCCGGCGGCTGTGGCAGAGTGTTTGAAGGCACACATCCCATGATGTACAAGTCTTTGCAAAAACTTGCACAACTACCACCGGAAACCAGAGTGTTTTGTGCTCATGAATACACCATGGCTAATCTTGATTTTGCCATAGCGGTGACACCGGAAAACGATACACTCAAGAAAAGAATTCAGCGTGACAGGGATAAACGCGAACATGATCAGCCCACCGTGCCTTCCAGTATCAAGGTTGAGCTGGCAACCAATCCTTTTCTGCGCTGTGAAGATCCGGAAATCATCGCTGCAGCTCAGCGTCATAGCGGACGCTCGTCACACAGGCCAGATGATGTATTTGCCGCTATTCGCAGCTGGAAAGATTCTTTTTAAAACAAAGGCTGCCGTCAGTTTTACATACCGGCAAGCAAAGACTTTCCTGGAATGGCATCCAACAGTGCCCGGGTGTATTGCTGGGAGGGTCTTTCAAAGATTTGTTTTACTGAACCTGATTCAACTAACTTGCCTTCCTTCATCACCACAATACGATCCGACAGATAGCGCACAACACCCAGATCATGGGAAATGAACAGCATGGTTAAATCAAAACGGTCAACCAGTTCCAGCAACAGATCAAGGATCTGCGCCTGAATTGTGACATCAAGTGCCGACACGGGTTCATCCGCTACAATAAATTCTGGTTTGGTGGCTATAGCTCTACCAATAGCAATTCGCTGACGCTGCCCACCAGAAAATTCATGCGGATAACGCAGTATGCTTTCCCTAGACAATCCGACCGAATCCATCAAAGAAAAGATTTCTTTTTCCAGATCTTTTTTGTCACAAATGCGATGTACTCGTAATGGTTCTGCCAAGGTGTTGTAGACAGTCATGCGCGGATTCAGACTCGCATAAGGATCCTGAAAGATCATCTGCATCTGTCGTCTTAAAGGCTTCATCTCGGCCATTGAATAATGACTAATATCCTTGCCTTCATAGGTGATAGAGCCCGCCGAAGGTGTTAACAACCTGATTATCGAGCGTCCAAGAGTGGATTTTCCTGATCCGGATTCACCAACCAGACCTAGAATTTCATGACGGTTTATCTCAAGGTTGACTGAATCCACAGCTTTTAATGCGTCCTGTCCCTTCCCGCCAGGAAACTCTATCAGCAGATTCTCAACTTTTATCAAAGGCTCACGCACTTCCCCTTCAGACTCCTTTTGGGTGCTTGGTACGGCGGCCAGGAGCTTGCGAGTATATTCATTCTGGGGATTGTTAAAAATAGCATCGCGATCGCCCTGTTCCACAAACTTCCCGTTTTGCATCACCGCAATCTCATCGGCAATATCAGATACCACACTCAGGTCGTGACTGATAAAAATGACACCGATATTTCGCCTTACTTGTAATTCCTTGAGCAATTTAAGAATCTGGGCCTGCACGGTGACATCAAGCGCTGTGGTCGGTTCATCTGCAATAATGATGCTCGGCTCTGTTACAAGTGCCATGGCTATTACTACGCGTTGACGCATACCTCCGGAAAACTCAAATGGCCAGGCATTCATGCGCTGGGTGGCATCTTTAATCCCTACTTCTGTCAGGATTTCAATCCCACGTTGCCAGGCTTCTTTTTTGCTCATGCCAAAATGAAGTCGCAGCGGCTCTATTAACTGATCGCCAATTTTAAGGAAAGGGTTCAGGCTCGTCATAGGGTCCTGAAAAATTATTGATATACCCTTGCCACGTACTTTGCGTAATTGTTTTTCACTTAGACTGAGCAGATCTCTGTTTTCAAAAATAACCTGGCCGGCTTCAACCTTGCCTGGCGGAATTGGAATCAGTCCTAACATACTGTAGCAAGCCACTGATTTTCCTGACCCCGACTCACCGATTATGGCAAAGGTCTTCCCGGCTTCGACATTAAAGCTGATACCGTCAACCGCCTTGATAATGCCATTACGGGTATGAAAATAGACGGTAAGATCATTTACCTGTAGCAGTGACATAATCGCCCCTAATCCTTTGACGCCTTGGGATCCAGCGCATCGCGCAGGCCATCTCCAAGAAAGTTCAGTGCAAACAGTGTCAGGGTTAATGCAAGCCCGGGAAAAATCAGTAACCAGGGGTATTCTTCCATAGTCTCCACCCCGTATGAGATAAGAAGTCCCCAGGAAGATTCTGGCGGCTGGATTCCCAAGCCAAGAAAACTCAGAAAAGCTTCCAGTAACATGACATTGGGTATGGTCAATGTGGTATAGACTATTACAGGACCCAGGGCATTTGGAATCAGGTGTCGGATAATTATTGCTGCCGGGGACAAACCTAAAGAGATAGCTGCTTCTACGTATTCCTGTTGTCTGAGACTCTGAATCTGACCACGTACAATTCGCGCCATCACCAGCCACTCAACGGCACCAATTGCCAGAAAAAGCAGCAACAAATTCCTGCCAAACACTACCATCAGCAAGATGATGAAGATCATGAAAGGAAGAGCATACAGAATATCTACCAGGCGCATCATAAAAGCATCAGTCTTGCCCCCGGCATAACCCGCAATAGCGCCATAAGTCACCCCGATTATCAGTGCAACGGAAGTCGCTATAAAACCTACCAGCAATGACACCCTGCCCCCATAGAGAATCCGGGTCAGCATATCCCGGCCAAAGGTATCAGTTCCCAACCAATGTTCCGCTGACGGAGGAATTGCTCCCAGTCTAAGGTTCTGGTCTTCATAACCATAAGGGGCAATCAGTGGTGTTAAAAGACAAAGCACCATTACAAAAAGAAGAAACCCGAGACCTATCATGGACAGTTTGTTTTTGCGCAAACGCATCAGAGCATCTTCCCAAAGAGAAGTACCCTTGGGGATGTTCTGGTCCAGCGCTTGCGTATCTATTTTGGGATTCATTATTTATTAAACTGGTATCGCAACCTGGGATTGAGCCATGCCGCTGCGATATCGGATAGCAAATTAAACACTACAATCAGAGTCGACAAAAAAACAGTTGTGCCAAGGATCATTGTGTAATCCCGGTTAAAGGCCGCCTGGACATAAAATCGTCCCAAGCCTGGAATCTGAAATATGGTTTCAACGACAAAAGAGCCGCTCAGTAAAGCGGCAAAAGCCGGTCCCAAATAACTGATCACCGGCAATAGCCCGCCCCTGAGAGCATGCTTCAAAATAACGACGTATTCGGGGAGCCCTTTAGCCCTTGCCGTGCGCAGGTAATCCTGAGACATGACTTCGAGCATGCCAGAGCGACTAAGACGGGCTATATAGGCGGCGTACATGGCACCCAGGGTAATACTGGGCAGGATTTTGTCACCCCTGGAATCACCCCATCCTGACACCGGCAGCCAATCAAGAAGAATTCCAAAGACCAGTACCAAACTGGGCCCCAGCAGAAATGAAGGCATACAGATACCGACCATGGCAATGCTCATGGGGACGTAGTCCTGCATGGTGTTGGGTTTGAGGGCAGCAATTACTCCGGCAAAACTGCCGATTATTACAGCGATTAACAAAGCATATAATCCGAGCTCTGCTGTAATAGGCAGACCCTGGAATATTAATTCGTCTACGCTTCGCCCTGGATAATAAAACGATGGCCCCATATTTCCCTGGACCAAATCGGAAAGGTAGGAGATGTATTGTTGTAATGGTGGCTGATCGAGTCGATATTGCGCTTCAAGCGCAGCCTGAACCTGGGGTGATACTGCTTTTTCGCTCGAAAAAGGGCCCCCTGGTGCCGCGCGTACCAGGAAAAAAGTTACTGTAATGACCGCCAGTATGACCGGGATGGCCTGTAAGCTGCGAAGCCCAATAAAACGCCACATAACTATCTGCCTGTTCTATTCGAAAGCTTCGAGATAAACATATTTCCAGTTGTAATAATCCATTATGTTGGATGGTAAACCTTTCAGACTGGGATGTTTAAGATGTTTACTCTGATAAGTGTAAATGGGGATGATGGGCATTGCATTCATCAGGATGCTTTCAGCTTCCTGATAGAGTTTAAAGCGCTCATCCTGATCCAGCATGGCCGGAGCATCGCGCAGAATCAATTGGTCATAACGGGGATCACTAAAGCCTGTCTTGTTATTGCCCCCATCCGTAATCATCATATCAAGGAAGGTATTTGGATCAACATAGTCTCCAATCCAGCCACGTCGTGAAATAGAATAATTAAAGTTATCAGTTGAATCCAGATAGACCTTCCATTCCTGGTTCATGGGAGCAGCACTGATACCAAGGGTTTCCGCCCACATTTGCTGTACGGCGACAGCAATTTTCTGGTGATTCTCTTGCGTATTATACAAAATATCAAAATCTGGAAAATTTTCACCATTGGGAAAACCCGCTTCAGCCAGAAGTTGTCTGGCCTGCTCCGGATCATAAGCAAATGTTTTAGGAGGCTCATAACCCAGTGTGCCTGGAGGCACCAGAGCATAGGATGGCAGGAATAGATTTTCCAGAATAGTTTCAACCAGCAAGTCACGGTCAATTGCCATGGAAAGTGCTTTACGCACCCGCACATCATTAAAAGGTTCTTTTCTGGTATTGATCAGGTAGTAATAAGTCCCCAGATAGGGAGCTATCTGAAGAAGTTCAGGTTGCTCAGCACGGTAAACAGGAATTTTATCGAGACCCACTTCATTGGTGAAATGAATTTGTTCATCACGGAACATTCTTTCTTCAGTCACGATATTTTCTGTGGGATAAAAAACGATAGCATTGAGTTTGATTTCGTCCGCATCCCAGTAATACGCTGATTTTTCAACTCTGATGTGGGAGTTAACCTGCCATTGCGTGAGCGTGAATGCACCATTAGTAACGATATTGTCTTCCCGGGACCATTGAGAAAACCTATCCGTGGCGGTGCCAAAAGCGAGGACGGTTGCCGGGTGAACAGGGTAAGTGCTGTAATGATCAAATAACTGCAAAATGAAGGGCGTCGGTTCGCGTAAAGTAACTTCCAGGGTGCGATCATCAAGAGCCTTAACCCCAACATTACTAAAATCATCAAGCTCACCAATAGCAAATGCTTCCGCATTTAGAATTGGGAAAAACATGTAATTATAGAGACTGCCAAGCTCAGGGGTTAGCGCCCGTTCCCATGACCAGCGAAAATCTTCGGCGGTGACCAGCTCACCATTACTCCAACGGGCATTATCTCTGAGGTGGAAGGTATAAATTTTTCCATCATCACTGATATCCCAGCTCTCGGCTACTCCAGGCTCGGGTTCCAGATTATAGGGGTTTTTTGTCACCAGGCCCTCAAACAGCGCTCCGATTATATGATGCTCTGGCACCCCGGTAACAATATGGGGATCAATACCTTGTGGCTCAGTGCCATTGCCAAAGTGTAAAACGCCCTCAACATTACCTGTTGCTACTCTGCTAGATTCTGCTCCCCCGCCACAAGCGACAAGAAAAAAGGAAAGTAGTAATAATAATCCGCATATTCGGAATCGGTGAATCATCATGGTGTACATACTCTGCATTAATTAATCTGATTATTGAGAACTGTTTGGCGCGAGTTAAAACCTGATGAAATGCACCCTGACCTTCGCATACCACGCAAATAGAATAAACGGCCACTGTTATTAAGTCCACCAGCAATGACTAGATTTTGAGCAGTGTTCAGTTAAATATTTAATGTATAAAAAAACCTGACTTCATGAGAAATCAGGTTCTGGTAAATACACTTTAAATGTCTTATCGGACTATCTCAGCTCTGCCCTGCATCCCTAAAACAAGGGCTTCCAGGTCTGCATTGGATGATTGTTGTGCAATGAAAGATTTGAGGCTATCCAGTTCAGATTCTTCAAAATCGTCTAAAGATCCCTCTTCAACATTTTGCAATTCAACAACAACATAACCGCCGGAACTTAACTGAAAGCCATCAACAATAGGAGAGCCTTGTTCTGGAGTCGCCATATTAAATACATATTGTACAAGCTCTGGCGGCAATGATTGATCAGAGCGCTCAAGAGAATTCAATTGATTCCAGCTTAAATTCTGCAACTCTAGCAAGCTGTCAATATTTTGCCCATTTTGATAATTGCTTGTAATGGTTTCACCAAGCTCAAGAGTTTGTGCATTGATTTTTTCAAATTGCAGAAGCACCTGAATCTCACTTCGTACATCTTCAAGAGGCTGGAGTTGAGGCTGATTATGCTCCAGTACTCTTATGGTGACATTACGTGAAGGAGTAACAGCAATAAGATCACTATTTAAGCCATCAATTAAGATTTGTGGGCTGAAAGCTGAGTTGATCACATCGGTATTTGTAGTAATACCGGTGCCACCACTACGACCGAACAAGGCAGTAGTCTGGATTTCAAGCCCCATAATTTCAGCCGGGTCGGTAAGATCGAATGATTCAAATGCAAGATTACCAAGCTCTACAGCACGTTCCAGAAAGATCGTATCTACCTCAGCTGATTTAAGGTCACGTTCAAGCCTGTCCCGGCTCTCTTCAAAGGACTCAATAGAGGATTCACTTTGCTCAGTCAGTTTAATGACATGAACACCAAAATCAGAACGTACCGGAGTAGACACTTCGCCTACTTCCAAAGTCAGCAGTGCTTGCTCAAAAGGTTCTACAAAGTTATCACCTGAAGTATAGCCAACATCTCCACCATCCTCTGCAGAGCCAATATCGTCAGAATACTCCAGGGCAAGTGTTTCAAAACTCTCACCATTATCTATCCTGCCCTTTAGCTCGCCTGCAAGAGATAGCGCTTCAGCAAAGCCATCCTCATCAAAAGCCTCTAGAAGAATATGCGAAGCTCTGCGTTCAATTTGTGACTGATACTCGACCTGCTCCTCGTCATAACGCTGGCGAATCTGCTCCTGTGTAACGGAGACTTCATCGAAAATATCATCTTTATCAATTTCAATATATTCCAGGGAAACTTGCTCTTCCTGCATAAACTGACTTTCATTGGCCGCGTAATATTCGGCAATTTCTTCATCAGTAATCTCTATATTGCCAAACTGACTTTCAAGATTTACCAGGATATAGCGCAGATCCCGAGTCTGATTAATCAATTTTGCAATATGCTCGATTTCATTTTTAGTGACGAAGCCAGAAAGTCCATAGGCAAATGAAGTCTGACTGATAAGCCCTTGTGATGATAAGGCCGCACGATACGAATTTGGTGTGTAACCCATGCTATTGATCAGTACTTGGGCCCTTTCGCCATTAAAAACGCCATCAATCTGAAAGTCAGGTGTTTGAGCAATCCCTCTATCAATGGCTCTGGAAGAAACAACCATGCCTGAGCTCTCAGCATATTGAAGCATTAACTCTCTTTGCATGAGCTCATTCAGTGCAGATTCCCTGACCAGTTCTTCATTGATACTGGACAAATCTGCATCAGGGCCCAGGGATTCAATAAGTTCCTGTATTCGAATCTGGGCATTATTTTCAACAGCTAATTCATCAATGTCTATGCCATTTACAGAAACAACTGGAGTCCCATTAATAACGGTAGAGACAATTGAGCTCGCACCCCAGGCACCAAATATCACGATAATAAACCAGACAAAAATCTTGGCGCCTACACCCTGAGAGTTATCACGAATTTTTTGTAGCATTTCCTAAATCCAGAATTATTAAACAATAGCGTTAAAGTTAGATCAAAATTCAAACTGATACGGAGCACTCAAAAAAAAACCGAGATGATCCAGTTCATGCAAAACCATTTACTACTAAAAACAGAAGGCGCATCAATGATGCGCCCTCCAAGAAACATTACCTGTCGTTAATTCCCTTTTTCTAAATTGTATTAATTGTAACCAGTCAATTAAAGAAAGGGAGTTAAAAAAAATCAGGAGTTTACTGAGTCTTTAAGTCCTTTACCGGCTTTGAACGATGGAACTCGAGCAGCCTTAATTTGAATTGGAGCACCCGTCTGTGGGTTACGACCAGTACGAGCTGGACGGTCTTTTATGTTAAAAGAACCGAAGCCTACCAATGCGACTGAATTGCCAGATTTTAATGATGAAGTGATTGCATCTGTCATAGCATCAATTGCCCGAGCAGCAGCAGCTTTTGGTAAATCGGCAGTTTCAGCAACAGCGTCTATTAATTCTGATTTGTTCACGTTATCCCCTTATTATTGTCATTTTAAATTTAAGTTATTGTGGAGTATTTTACTACTTTAGTTGAAAGCAATTAGTCAGTCTTTAAATCAGTGAACTTTATACCAACTGTATCAAGAACATGTCAAGGAATACGAGGTTTTCTAATGAGTATTTATAGATTTTTTTCGTTTATCTTTGACAGTGTTCTCAGTTGTTTTTGAAGAACCTTTTTCAAGTGCTTGAGTTTTATTATCTTCCGTTGGTTCGGGCATAAACGTCAAGGCAATTTCCAAAACTTCATCAATCCACTTTACTGCTTTGATTTCCAGGTCAGCTTTTATGTTATCTGGTATTTCCTTAAGGTCTCTTTCATTTTCTTTAGGAATAATTACTGTCTTTATATCGCCACGATGTGCTGCCAATAATTTTTCCTTAAGACCTCCTATGGGAAGCACCTGCCCTCTTAGGGTAATCTCGCCGGTCATGGCAACATCCTTTCTCACTGGAATACCGGTGAGCACAGAAACCAGGGCTGTACACATTCCAACGCCGGCACTGGGGCCATCTTTAGGTGTAGCGCCCTCAGGGACGTGAACATGCAAGTCATTGTTTTCATGAAAGTTTTCTTTCAGGCCCAGACTGGATGCACGGCTTCTAACTACGGTCAGGGCGGCCTGAATAGACTCCTGCATGACGTCGCCCAACGAACCAGTCATGATAATCTTTCCCTTACCTTTGGTGGCTACAGCTTCAATGGTCAGCAGTTCCCCGCCTACTTGAGTCCATGCCAAGCCATTAACCTGACCAACAGCATCTTTTTCTTCAGCTCTTCCGAAGTCATACTTCTGCACACCTACATATTTTTCCAGGTCAGCTTCACTTACTTTTAGTTTCGTAGATTTATTATCCAGCGCATGTTCTTTAACAATTTTTCTACAAATTTTTGCTATTTCCCTTTCCAGTCCACGCACCCCTGCTTCACGTGTGTAGTGCCTGATCAAATGCACAATTGCCATATCAGAGATGCTTACTTCGTCTTCTCGAAGACCATTATTTATTTTTTGTTTTGGGACCAGGTAACGGCTTGCTATATTGAGCTTTTCATCTTCTGTATAACCCGGCAAACGAATCACTTCCATCCTGTCCAGAAGAGGTTCGGGAATGTTCATGGAATTTGATGTGCAGATAAACAGCACATCACTCAAATCGTAATCCACTTCCAGGTAATGATCATTGAAACTATGATTCTGTTCAGGATCGAGCACTTCCAGTAATGCAGAGGCTGGATCACCTCGATGATCCATGCCCATTTTGTCTACTTCATCAAGAAGAACCAATGGGTTACGAACACCGACTTTAGCCATTTTTTGTACAACTTTACCGGGGAGTGAGCCAATATAGGTTCTGCGATGACCACGAATCTCTGCTTCATCCCTGACACCTCCCAGTGCCATACGGACAAACTTTCGGCCTGTAGCCCTGGCCACAGATTCACCTAATGAGGTTTTACCTACGCCAGGAGGACCCACCAGGCAAAGAATTGGGCCTTTAAGTTTTTTAACTCTTTTTTGAACAGCAAGATACTCCACAATCCTTTCTTTCACTTCTTTCAAACCATAGTGGTCATGATCAAGAATTTCTTCTGCTTTTTTCAGATCGGTGCGGATCTTGGATTTTTTCTTCCAGGGAACATTGATCATCCAGTCGAGATAGGTCCGAACAACAGATGCTTCAGAAGACATGGGTGACATCATTTTTAGCTTGTTTAGCTCAGCGCTCGCCTTTTCTTTGGCTTCCTTGGGCATTCCCGCTTCTTCAATCTTGTTTTTTAATTCTTCAGCTTCATTGGGTACGTCATCAAGCTCCCCCATTTCCTTCTGGATAGCTTTCATTTGCTCATTGAGATAATACTCTCGCTGGCTTTTTTCCATCTGCTTTTTGACGCGACCACGAATGCGTTTCTCCACCTGAAAAATGTCAATTTCTGCTTCAATCAGCGACATAAGGTGTTCAATCCGGGGTTTAAGATTAGCTAATTCCAGGACGTTCTGTTTTTCCTGCAATTGCAATGACATGTGGGTTGCTATCGTATCAACCAGACGACTGGGCTCATCTATACTGGTGATAGAGGTTAGTACTTCCGGAGAAATTTTCTTGCTCAATTGAACGTATTGATCAAACTGGGAAAGTAATGAACGGACCAGTATTTCAGTGTCCTTTTCTTCAACAGTGCTGCCATTCAGGCTGGTTGTTTCAGCCGTGTAATAGTCTCCATCCATAACCAGGTTTTTGATCTGTACCCGTTCTACCCCTTCTACCAGGACTTTGACTGTGCCGTCATTGACGTGCATTAGCTGCAACACGGAAGCTACGGTTCCAATAGTGAACACATCTTCCCTGCCTGGTTCGTCATCGGAGTGCTGTTTTTGTGCCGCCAGGACAACTTTCTTATCCCCGGCCATTGCCGCTTTCAACGCTTTGATAGATTTTTCCCGTGCGACAAACAAGGGGTGGACAATCTGGGGATAGACCACTACACCTCTCAAAGGGAGAAAGGGCAAAACATTGGAGGGGCTTAGAGTGTCCTGCTTTTCCATAATTTGTATCAAACCTGTTGCATGAAATGATTGTCACATTGAATTACAAATTCATCCTGTTTACCAGAGACGGGCAGGAAATGCTTGCGATAATGTGCAGTAAAGTCAGCATCTATCTGCCAACTGGCACTACTGATCTGAAATAATTGCCTGTAACAGGCAAATGACAGTAGGCGCCGTTCTTGTACCCATAGATCTATGGGCATATTTGATTAATTCAAGCCGGATCTTTGCTCGCAGTCTTGCTTTGAGCTGATTCTACGGTTTCATACATCAGCAAGGGCTCTGATTCACCGTTGATTACAGCCTCATCGATGACCACCTTGGTAACACCTTCCTGAGACGGAATGTTGTACATGGTATCCAGCAGAACAGATTCCATAATTGAACGTAAACCCCTCGCTCCGGTTTTCCTTTCCTGGGCTTTTTGGGCAATAGCGCTCAAGGCATCATCCCGAAACTGAATTTCCACACCTTCCATTTCAAATAGTTTGCCATATTGTTTGGTAAGGGAATTTTTGGGTTCTTTCAAAATTTTGACTAATGCTTCTTGATCCAGCTCATTAAGCGTTGCGATCATTGGCAAACGACCAACAAACTCAGGAATCAATCCATATTTAACCAGATCTTCGGGTTCCACACTCTTCAAAGTTTCGCCGACTTTTTTCTCTGCTTCAGGACTACGCAGTTCCGCGGCGAAACCAATGCCACTTTTATCAGATCGATCACGAATGATTTTTTCAAGACCTGCAAAAGCACCACCGCAGATAAAAAGGATATTGGATGTATCTACCTGCAAAAATTCCTGCTGGGGATGTTTGCGCCCACCTTGAGGAGGAACCGATGCTACCGTCCCTTCTATCAGTTTGAGCAGAGCCTGTTGAACACCTTCACCTGATACATCACGTGTAATCGAAGGGTTATCGGATTTTCTGGAAATCTTGTCAATTTCGTCGATGTATACAATACCTATTTGAGCCTTTTCGACATCATAATCACATTTTTGCAGCAGTTTCTGGATTATATTTTCGACATCCTCCCCTACATACCCCGCTTCGGTCAGCGTAGTGGCATCAGCAATGGTAAAAGGGACATCAAGCAAACGTGCCAGAGTTTCTGCCAGCAAAGTCTTCCCGGTCCCTGTAGGACCAATAATCAGGATATTACTTTTGCTGAGCTCTACATCTGAATTTTTTTCTTCAAAATTAAGACGCTTGTAATGATTGTACACAGCCACTGACAAGGTCTTTTTTGCCTTATCCTGGCCGATGACATACTCATCAAGGGTGTCTCGAATCTCTTCCGGTGTGGGTAATTTTCGATCTTCCTGATCTACAGTTTTTTCCTGAATCTCTTCCCGGATTATATCGTTACACAGGTCAACACATTCATCACAGACAAAAACAGAAGGCCCGGCAATAAGCTTTCTGACTTCATGCTGGCTTTTGCCGCAAAAAGAGCAATAAAGCAGTTTTCCGCCTTCATCTTCTTTCTTGTCGTCAGCCATTTAATCTCAGTCCTTTTCCTGTATCAGGAAACTTTTTAATAGAAAGCCTAATAATTTCTAGCGTAAACCTGCATTAGCAATATTTTTAATAAATGCAGGTGATATCACTGAATAAGATGAAGGCAATTGTGCCATTTTACAAGTAATATCTTGTGATTTAATTCAAGTATTACTGACTTTTACCCGTTGATTTCAGCGCTCAGGCCTTATCATCCGAAGAGCCTACGCTAGCAGGAATTACTCTTTTCTGCAGCACACTGTCGATAAGTCCATACTTTACGGCGGCATCTACATTCATGAAATTATCCCGATCAGTATCACGGGCAATGACATCTATCTCCTGACCAGTGTGATGTGCCATGATCTCATTGAGACGCGCTCGAACATTGAGTATTTCCTGCGCCTGAATATGTATGTCAGAAGCCTGCCCCTGAGCCCCGCCACTTGGCTGATGGATCATCATTCGGGAATGCGGCAAGGCAAATCGTTTGCCATTTTCTCCCCCTGCCAGCAACAATGCTCCCATACTCGCGGCCTGACCAATACACATAGTGCTTACGTCCGGTTTAATGAATTGCATGGTGTCATATATTGAAAGCCCAGCCGTCACAGACCCTCCTGGAGAGTTGATATAAAGATGGATGTCCTTATCCGGGTTTTCAGATTCCAGAAAAAGCAGCTGTGCTACCACCAGGTTTGCCATATGATCTTCTACAGGTCCTACCAGAAAGATGACGCGCTCTTTTAGCAGTCGCGAATAGATATCATATGAGCGCTCGCCTCTGGCGGTTTGCTCTACAACGATTGGGACAAGACTGCTCGATTCTTGCATTAACTCATTTCCGCTTTCAAATTTCTTCATGTTAAAGATTCCTGCAATCCGCTTTTAAAATATGGCTTGTGAATTTATTCAGACGACTCTTTGTCTTCATCTGAAGTGGAATCTCCAGAAGCGACATCTGCTTCTGATTTCTCTTCTTTAATTTTCGCCTTTGCATCGGCGCTTTTGCTTTGCGCTTTGCCTGCAGCATCTTCAGCAGGGACAGGCGGCTTTAAGGCATCTTCATAAGACACATTAGACTCAGAGACTTTAGCCGCATTTACAATCATATCAATGACAGCATCTTCCAGGGCCATCGCTTCAATATTGGCAAGCTGCTCTTTATCACTGTAGTACCATTTAACGACATCTTCTGGCTTCTCATAACTTTCAGCCATTTCTTCTATCAAGGCACGAACTGCATCAGCCTCCGGCTTCAAATCATTCTTTTTTACTATTTCATTCATCACAAGGCTCAAGATCACACGTCTTTCTGCCTGCTCTTTGAACAAATCGTCAGGCAACATGGATGGATCAATATTTTGACCGCCACCGAATTGCTGCATAGCCTGCTGCCTGAGAGCATTAACTTCATTTGCAGTGAGTGCCTTCGGAACATCGACACTATGTATCTTTAACAGGCCTTCGATGACCTGATTTTTAATATTAGTGCGACTGGCAGTTTTAAGCTCTCTCGACATATTGGAGCTCACCTCTTCCTTAAATGCTTCCAGCCCACCTTCTGCAACATCAAAAGAAGCAAAAAACTCATCATCAAGCTCCGGTAATGTTGGCTCACTGACTTTATTCACTTTAACTGCAAACTCAACGGCTTTTCCGGCCATATCCTTATTGTGGTAATCCTCTGGAAAGCTCAGTGACAATGTTTTTTCTTCGCCGCTGGAAAGACCCACGAGGCCTTCTTCGAAACCAGGAATCATACGTTTTGAGCCGAGAACCAGATTGGTGCCTTCGGCTTTTCCACCGTCAAATTCTTCACCTTCAAGTGTGCCGGTAAAATCAATATTTACCTGATCATCTTCTTTGCTTTTTCGCTCAACATCTTTGAAAGACTTGCGCTGTTCACGCAAGGTTTCAATCATTTTTGTGATGTCTTCATCCTTAATTTCAGCATTTTTCTTTTCAACGGTAATACCCGAGAAGTTCTGAAGCTCTATCTCAGGATACACTTCGAAAGTCGCTACAAATTCAAGGTTTTCACCTTCTTGAAGGTTTTTTGGCTCTATTCTTGGCTGACCGGCAGGTTTCACATTTTCCTTGGTCACAGCTTCTACCCAGGATTGACTCATGACCTCACCGACGACTTCCTGTCTAACACCTTCGCCAAAACGGTTTTTGATTACTTTTACAGGCACTTTCCCTTTTCTGAAACCCTTCATATTGAAGGTTTTTGCTGCTTCCTGCAGACGACTGCGAACCTGGCTTTCCACTTCGTCAGCGGGCACCTCAATAGTCATTCGTCTTTCCAGGCCTGTAAGGGTTTCGATTGAAACTTGCATGTATTAATCCCGATTGTTGCTTTCAATTATACGGTTAAACAATTTATCTGCTTATCGGAACAGACCGATCAGCAAATAACAGTAAATTACTTATTTTTGTCAGAATGTATTCCAGGATATTGAAGATCGGAATGCCGATATTCAATTTTATCCTGATACTGCATTGGGCCTATATACTGCTAAAAGCAATTTTACCCATGACATCAGTTATATAGCAGGTAATGCACAAAGTGCTTATTATTAAAAATACTACTTAAAAATCATATAGTTATTAATATCGTTTACGATGCAGGCCGGGATTGTGCCATATCAAAAAGGCATATTCAATAGCACTATTTAAGCCAGGTTTTTGAAACACTTCGCGTAGCCAGATGGGCTCACTGGCAAAATACTGCCAAACTCTTTTTGGGCTGTATAAAAACATCGGTAAAATTTCATTAAATATTTAAAATTCAATAACTTAAGCTTATTAAGTCCATATGATCTAAATAAGTAGCTTGCTTATACGTGTCAAAAAAGAAAAAAGTTTTTTTATATTTGTTGTAAGTACCTATCTATAAAACAGTTTTTTGGCAAAGCTTTACGTAAGTGGGTGAAAGGAACTTCCCGGTACTTAAAAAATACGCATTTTTTAACCTTAGCTACGGCTCTTAAGCTATTGTTTTACATGCAATATTCAAGCCCTTACACCGCAATTATTGTTCCTAACACATTGATTCTAAAGCTAATACTACTAACAAGTAGTTATTTCTTACTGAATCGTATTAATTGAAATTGGCATAGTTATTGCGGACTGTATCAGAAGAGATTTCGCTATTATCTTTCTACGCACTCGTTAGCCCGAAGCGAAAACCAGATGCTGACCACAGGCATTAAATAACAAAAAAAATAACTACAGGATAGTCGCTTCGGGCTAGCGGAGACCACTTCAGATTTACGCTCTTATTATTTCCCCATTCTCTTCTTGGTACTCTTGTTACTCTTTGTATCTTGTATCTTGTATCTTGTATCTCACCTAGCCCCGGTTATCTCACAATCCTAACTTCAAGTTACCTTTTTCTCATCCAGCGGCTTAAAGACTATTAATAATTGTGGCAGTAAGGTTAATGCTCCCGCCAGAGCCAAACACATGGCAAGACTCGTCAGGAGACCAAAATACATGGTTGGAACAAAGTTTGATAAAACCAGGATAGAAAAGCCTGCCACTATGGTGAACCCTGTGTAATACATAGCCTTGCCAATACTGCCATGGCAATAAGTCATGGTTTCCACATAATCATTAAACTCGGGAAACCGGGATTTAAACCGGTGAATATAATGTATCGTATTGTCTACCCCGATACCTACCGAGATAGCGGCAATAGTAATTGTCATCATATCCAGTGGAATTCCAAGCCAGCCCATCAAACCCAGCACTACCAGGGCTGCCAGAATATTCGGTATGATGCCAATCAGCGCCAGTTTCCACGATCGAAACAGCACCAGAAACATCCCCATAATCACCAGCAATACCACACCCAGAGTCAAGATTTGAGATTCAAACAAGCTTTGCAGCATGTTGTTGTAGAGAACCAGCATGCCCGAAAGGCGGACTTGCTGTTCAGCAAAACCGAATTCATTAATAAGCCCACTTTGTATTTTTGCCAGCAACTCAGAACGTACCAGGTCTTCTGAAGTTTCCAGCACCCTGATTGAAAACCTGACCTGATCATTTTCTACTGATACATAAGGCCTTAATAAGCTTTCCTTGTAAGACTCCGGGATTTTGTTGTACAGCACACCCAGCTCAATGCTATTGAGCACTTCGCCATCATTGAGTTCATAGGCAATATTAAGCAAAGTCGCCAGAGATAGAACTTTCCCGGTTTCCGGAAGAGAGTCCAGATATTGGTGAATTGCAATGAGCTCTTGCATCTTGTCACTAGTGAACCAGTAAGCATCGTCGTCCCCCTGCTCTGCATCCTCAAACTCATCAAAGAATTCATCATCCAGAAAGGGATCATCACCAAAACCATTCTCAACAACTTGGTCAAATGGGTTTGACGGACGCATGTCGATGATGACATCAAGAGGTGTGGTTCCACCCATATTCTGGTCAATAGCCACCATGCCCTGATAGATGTCAGTGTTTTCATCAAAATAATCGATAAAACTGTTTTCAACGTTTAACCTGGAAATACCCACTGCGCTCAAGACAAACAATACTGCGGCAATTATCAAT
Organism: uncultured Pseudomonadales bacterium; assembly: GCA_963925675.1. Taxonomy (GTDB): domain Bacteria; phylum Pseudomonadota; class Gammaproteobacteria; order Pseudomonadales; family Pseudohongiellaceae; genus Eutrophocola. Next base: position 27,525 of record CAWUSW010000021.1, on the reverse strand, counting down.
ACCAGACGCCCATTGGACTGCGTAAAACGAGCAACCGCAGGCGTGATATCTATTGACTTGTCTTCAGCCCTCGAGAAATTTTCTTTCATCAAGCCAAGTACCGCTGGAAAAATTAAAAACGTTAAGCTGAAAGCACAACAAACGCCGATTACCATCATCCAGCCAAAATCGATGATTGGCGGAATATCACTTATCACCAGAGAGCCAAATGCAACAATTGTGGTCAAGCTTGTATAAGCACAAGGCTTAATCATGCTTTTAAGTGTCAGCCGAAGTCGATCGTGATGACTGTCGCCGGGATTTTCCTTTTCCAGTTCCCGGTAACGGACGATCAGGTGAACAGTGAGTGAAACAGTTATTATCAGCAATAACGAAATGAAGTTTGAAGAAATTACTGTCACCGGCCATTCAATTAATCCAAGCAAGCCAACGACACAAAGAGCGATAGTCGCGCCACAAAGCAGAGGGATGAAAACATAACGCATCTTGCGAAACAGATAAGCAAGGGCCGCAATAATAAACACCAGGATGGCCACACCAAAAGTCACCAGGTCATTACGAACAAAAGTAACCAGATCGTCGGCAATCATTGGAACACCTCCCAAATAAATGGTGGCGTCGCCTCTGTATATATCCAGGATTGTTCTTATTGCAGCAATATCTTCATGCAACTGAGTGGCACCAGCCACTTTAGCAGCGGTATATTGCTGTTCTACTGTTTTAAGCTCACTCGCTTGCGCTGGAGAAAGCCCGGTTTCCCGCTGAAGATTTCGCAGCGATGCTCTTTGATCAAGTAAATCAGCCAGTTCAGGCTGCGCATTAAAATTAACAATAAGTGCGGTTGTTAAGCCATCTTCACTAAGCAGCACATTCCGATATGCCTCACTGCTCATAAGATCATCCCTGGCACTGGACAAATCCACATCCTGAGCTTTTAAAGTGATTATGTTGTCGGCCACCTCACTCAGGGAAACATCTGCTACTTTAAATAAAGGCACATCAAAAATGCTATCAACCGACTCAACGCCAGTTACTGTCCCAAGCTCTGTTTTTAAGTCCTGAAGAGTATTCAGTGACCGTCGGGTGAATAATTCACTACCCGGTGAGTAGCTTACAAAAACAAAGTCACCAGTGCCGTAGCGTGAATTAATTACTCGAGAAAACTCCAGATCCGGGTCGCCCTCGACCACTAGTGAATCTGCCGATGCATCCATTCGGAATTGCTGCGCATGCCAGCCCAGAAAAGACGTCAGCAACAGGACAAAGCCCAATACGAAAAAAGGCTTGCCGAGCACCAAATTAGTATATTTTTCAAATAGCATGGGTAATTTTATTCTGAAGTAGCTGGATCATTACAGTAAAAAAAGCCAGGCAGTATAACACTCGAGTTTAAATTATCCGCAGCTTGGGTAAAGCTGAAAAAATAATGCCTTTTCTCGACTATTTACATTTATTCTCTCAATTATCCTTTCACTTATCGACTCAACCAGAAAATGTGGGATTTTTTCCCTCAAAGTATTATACTCCGGCCTATGCAAGATAATACTTCGCCACAATCAGGTAACACTGCGGTTATTTCAGCCCTCAGAAAAATTCTGCGGCCGCTGGTGAAGTTTATGATTGCCAATCAAATCACCTACACATATTTAAGCAATATGCTGAAATCGGTTTATGTAGAAGTGGCCGAAAATGACTTTCCAGTAGAAGGTAAAAAACAGACTGACAGTAGAATTAATCTTTTAACTGGTGTCCATCGCAAGGATGTTAAACGTATACGAGCAGAGCCTGACAATCTCGACATCAGGCCGGCTAATATTTCAATTGGGGCACAGTTAATTGCCCGTTGGATGGGTGACAAGGATCTTTTAAATCCGGATCACACACCAAAAATACTCCCACTCCAGGATGTTGATGAATTCAGCACTAAATCCTTTGAAGGATTGGTGAGTAATATAGCGAAAGGCGATATCAGGCCTCGAGTAGTGCTAGATGAATTAATGCGACTGGATATGGTGGAACTCGATCCTGACCATAATGTCATTCTTAAAACCACAGCATTTACCCCAAATCGTGGCCAGGAAGAGAAGCTTTACTTCTTTGGTAAGAATATTCAGGACCATCTTTGTGCTGGCGTTCACAACTTGAGTGGAGAGCAGCCCCCATTTTTTGATCGAAGTGTTTATTATGATGAGCTATCAGCCCAGTCAATTGCTGAATTAAATGAGCTGGCGAACACTCTTGGCATGGAAGCCTTGATAAAAGTGAATGAACGCGCCCTGGCGCTGCAAACAGCAGACCAATCCTCTGCTAACGCGCTCTACAGAATGAATTTCGGGATTTTTAACTATAATCAGGACTATAACCAGAAAAACAGCGACAGTTTGATAGAAAATAGCCTTGCAACAGAAAACCCATTGGCAAGCGACAGTAATTCCGAACCCGTATAAATTTGAAGTATTTCAACATTAAACACGATAAAATGGCGATATGAGAAACAGCTCCACAAACATAGCAGCGAAAACATCCGAATTGGTGGAAAACCATTCTTTTGTAGCGATGTTTCTTGCTGTGCTATGTCTTGCCTTCGCTGTCAATTTTTTCCTGCTTGGCCCCGGAAGCGATGGTGGCAGCGGTCTCGGCGGAACCGGTAAGTTCGGAGGAGAAAGCGGTCTCGGTGGCACTGGGAAAGGGCCAGATTCGGGCGCTGGTTTCAAGTTAGGTGCCACTGAAGGTGAAAAACGAGAACCTTATAATAATTATCTAATCCCTAACAATGTGGAAATTGATCATTCACCTTTACTGGAAAGTATTGCTCAAACCACTCCACTGCCCTTAGCTGAATTTGATGTATCCAATTTACGCCTCTCACTCGCGGATGTGCGAGTGCAAGAGCGCCTGAATAAAAACACAGTTATTGGAAATATTGAAGGGATTGACGGCATTGAAGGCATAAAGAGCATAGAAGGTTTCGACAAAAATATAGCCGCCATTAATCTTCCAGCAACCGCTTTACCTGAAAATATTACCCTTGAGAATGCCGCGAGTATTTCTCAGTTTCTTTCAGAAGAATTGGAACAAGCAAGCGCTGACATCCTCGTTTCCAGCCTCGACATTCTGAATAGTCTGATGATTGCAGAAGCTCAAACTCGTATTGTAGGAATTGCAGCCATAGAAGGAATTGAACAAACAGCTAGTACAGCTAATAAGGATTTAGCAATTGCCGACAGCACGATCCGTAACCGAATCTCCGTTCCCGTCAGACCTGAACGTCCGGACCGTTTCACTGGCCCTGCCCGGATTACAACGATTCAACGCATCGACGTCCCTTCTCCGCCACCTGTCCGGCCAATGCGAACCCTCTCAACGCTTCTCAACAGATAGATCATCTGATCCACCTGCGTCGTTCTAAACACGTTCATGCACTTCGATGAGACTACCTGCGGTTTTGCCACAGATGGCTACTTCAACAATTCCCCTGTTCACGGGAAAGTATAGGACGCCTGAAGACCAAAAGCAGTGTCAGCACTGCTATCCGTAAAACCCATTATTGAATACAGCATGACATTCCACTGCTGTCCCAGGTTATAAGATACAAATGGCATCACTTCATGACTTTCAAAGCTGTTGCTTGAGGCTTTAGCCCGATAGTCATAGATAAGCCCGAGATAGGTTTTTTCACCAAACTGCCGCATATAGCCAAAAGAGCCATAAAGGGAGTTTTCCAGGTCAAATAATGCAGTTTTACCACGCTGGCGATAGCCAAACGTCGAAAAATAGGTGTTTCTCTCCAGGGTGGTATAGAAATCGAGTTGATAGCCAAAGTCTGGCTCACCCGTGCCAAGGTCTTTATTTTCATCAGCTGTTGGTATCTTTGCCTGAATGGTAAAATCAACAAACACCCAATCGTCAAAAATTGGCGGAAACTGATAAGTTGCTGACAGGAATACATCGCCAACGCCCGTCTCATTGATAAAGTCATCTCCCCCTTCACGTTCTCTGCCTATATTACCGGTTTCAAGAAACACATCACCAGGGCCTTTCAAGGCAAGGAAAGGGGTTGTGACTGATAAAACCCAGGGAAATCTGGCAATTTCATATGACACTGGAAAATAATTGATGCTTGTCTCTTCGACAGCACCATAATCACCTTTGCTGAAATATGAGCCAAGAGTAATTTTATGAGAGGTATTTTCTTCTTCCTGAGCTTGTACAGCTTGAGGAAAAAAGGGAACAAAGATAAGGAGGAGCTGAAAAGAAAGACCTGGGATTACAGAGACAGTAGAAATATTACGAGAGAACATGGGTTTTCCTGCTACGACCTAAGTTAATAGGCCGTACCCTCTATAGATACATTAATCAGGTAAGGTGTTAACACAGAAGCTATAAAAATGTTAACGAGGTAGGCCTAATTACCATTACCCGACTATACAGACTGCACCTATAGAGTAAAGATACGGACTAATTGTACATTTTGACTTCGCTTGATACTCACACCTCCAGTACTTACTTGGGTTAAACACAGTAAACAGTGTAAAAGGGAAATTTTCCCACGTCAATGTATAATTGATGTAGCTACTATAGAAAAACAAATTAATTGACTAAAAAGAGTGATATAGCTCATTGAATTTATTAGTATCGATCTGTAAAGCGGATTAATTCTCTTGCCTGAACAATTTAACAATTAAAATGACCAGAGCAATCAAAGCATTTCCCACCCTCTTTTCTGTCACCAGCCTGGTTTTAGCTGGTGTTTTTCTATGCCAGCTTGCCTTGGCGGCCGATGAATCTGACGATGTCATCGAACAGATGAACCTGCTCATAGCTCAAGGTCAATTCCAGCAGGCCTACACTATTGGTCAAACAAACTTGTTTGAACTGGAAGGTGAAGCAGAGTTTGATTTTCTCTATGGCCTTGCCGCCCTGGAAACAGGTCGACCCAACGAAGCGGTATTTGCATTTGAACGTATTGCTTACGTCTATCCTGATCAACAGCGGGTTAAACTAGAATTAGCACGCGCCTACTTTTTAAGTAACAACCTCACGGCAGCTGCTCTGTTATTTAACGAAGTACTGGCAACTAATCCTGCCCCCAATGTCAGTTCAAATATTACTGCTTTCCTTGAGTTAATCGAACAAAGAGAAAATGCGGTGAACAGCACATTTACCTGGTATGTGAATTCAAATATTGGATCTGATTCAAATATCAACAGTGCTACAGAACTTGGCATCATTAATACACCAATTGGGGATGTAGAACTCAGTGCCGGTGGACAGAGTATTGATGATGAATTTATGGATCTTGGCGGCGGATTTAATTACCACTACCCTTTTGATAAAAACAGCTCAGCTTTTATAAGAGGCAATTTGAACCAGCACAATAACTTTTCAACCAGTGCTTTTGATCTTGATGTACTTGCTGGTGAAGCTGGCTATGCTGTAATCAGAGAAAATGTCCGCCTGTCCCTTTCCGGTCGCGTACAGCGCGTTGACCTGGACGATCAAGAGTTTCAGTCCAGCACAAGCATGTTAGGCACATGGCAAAGAAATGCCGGTGATGGCTGGTCTCAAGGCGTCACTGCCGCCTACACCGCTGTCAGATACGATACCTCTGCCAATCCTGATAACAATCTAAGAGATGTAAATCAAATTTTGCTTTCAGGAAATCTTGGCAAATCAAGTGGCCGTTTTTTACATAATGTCAGCGTCTATTATGGTGATGAAGATGCACAGCGGGATGCCGGGAGCAATAATGCGCAGAAATTTTACGGCGTGGCCTTCTCGGAACAAATACAGTTTCGTCCCGGACACATACCCTATATCCGAATTTCATTCCATAAGAGTGAAAACAAAAGTGTTGCGCCAGTTTTTAATATCGATCGGGTAGATGACACTTTTTCTACGTCCCTGGGCTGGATCTGGCAGTTCAACAGAAATATAAATATTACCAGCGATGTAACCTTCACTGAAAACGACAGTAATATCGACCTGTATGCCTATGACCGGGTGAAGTATCAGACGGGATTAAGGTATCAATTCTAGAGAATTAATTGCTCACTTATTTGGACTGAACAAATTCCAAAGAGGCCGAGTTGATACAATAGCGTAAACCAGTCGGCTCTGGCCCATCATTGAAAACATGACCCAGGTGCGATTCGCACTTACTGCAAACAACCTCTGTCCTTGTCATCCCCAAGCTGGTGTCTTCAATTTCCGCAACGCCTTCTTTATTAGCAGGCATGAAAAAGCTGGGCCAACCAGAACCCGAATCATATTTTGTTTCAGAGTTGAACAATGGCTCTCTGCAAGCTCTGCACTGATACGTTCCCTCATCATCTGTACATTGCCAGTACTCGCCAGTAAAAGCACATTCAGTGCCTTTCTCACGGCAGATATGATATTCCTCGTCACTAAGGATTTCTTTCCATTCTTCTTCTGACTTATTGACCTTTGACATGATTAGGGAGCCTCTGATTAAGTTTGAATAATTTCAGCGTGATCAGGAACGTACCAACGCAAGGCGCAAACCGAAGGCCAGGGCTGGTTGTCCCTGGCGAGGATTGCAACACCGCGAGTGCGCGCTCCTGGTCACGCCCTGCAGGGCTTACAGAGATTTCCGTACTCGGCGTTGCACTTTCTCGATAGGTTCTCGACATGCCTTCGAAAACGCGTCTTGACTACGAAATTCTCTCTAAGACTGAAACTGTTCAAACTTAATCAGAGACTCCCTAGTTTTCCGAATAGTGTTTCTGTAAAATTCGCTACCCTTCCTGCCAGGGAAGAATATCATACCTTACCCAATAAAACGTCTGGCCAAAATGCGGAACCGAGTTTATGTCTTTAATTTTACAAAGCGAAAAGCTTCGACATGTCTGTTATGAAATCAGGGGACCTGCATTACAAGCAGCCAGACGAATGGAAGAAGAAGGCCATCGAATTACCAAACTTAATATTGGTAATCCCGGGGCTTTCGGCTTCGAAGCGCCGGCAGAAATTCTACAAGACGTCATTCTTAACCTTCCTGAATCTCAGGCTTACTCAGATTCCAAAGGATTATTTTCGGCTCGCAAAGCAGTAATGCATGAAACCCAGCGCCTTAATATCCCGGGAGTTGGAATTGAAGATATATACCTTGGCAATGGCGTCAGTGAATTAATTGTTATGGCCATGCAGGCACTGCTTAATGATGGTGACGAGATATTGATTCCCGCACCCGATTATCCTCTTTGGACAGCGGCAGTAACGCTTAGTGGTGGCAAGGCAGTTCATTATCGATGCGACGAATCATCAGACTGGAATCCAGATCTTGAAGACCTGAAAAGTAAAATAAATAGCAGAACCAAAGGTATCGTCGTAATAAACCCGAACAACCCAACTGGTGCGGTATACACTAGCGATCTACTTGAAGGAATCATAAAGCTGGCAGAAGAAAACGATCTGATTCTATTTGCTGATGAAATTTACGACAAGATATTATACGACGATGCCAAGCATATTCCTCTTGCCAGCCTTTCCGAAGATATTCTGATTGTCACGTTTAACGGCCTTTCAAAATCCTATCGCCTGGCTGGCTTTCGTTCTGGCTGGCTTTTTCTTAGTGGCGCAAAACAAAGAGCCAGGGATTATATTGAAGGCTTGGACATTCTCTCGAATATGCGACTATGTTCGAATGTCCCAGCACAACAAGCCATACAAACAGCTCTTGGTGGTTATCAGAGTATCAATGAATTAATTCTGCCTGGTGGTCGCATGCGAGATCAGCGCGACATTGCCTGGAAAATGCTCAATGATATACCTGGTGTTAGTTGTGTCAAACCGCAAGGAGCCATATATCTTTTCCCAAGTTTGGATCCTAATAAATTCAACATTCTGGATGATGAAAAACTTATTCTTGATTTTCTGCTTCAACAGCAAGTATTGATGGTTCAGGGCAGCGGATTCAATATTGAGGATAAACATCATTTCCGCATCGTGTTTCTTCCACGCGAAGATGTATTAGAGAAAGCTATAGGAAAACTTGGAAATTTCCTGGAAAACTATCAGCAGAGCTAAAGAACTGTAAAGCCAAGAGATTGTAAAATTTCTGAATACTGCGCCAGCTTGTTATTTTTTACGAGCTGAAAATCTTTAAATTCTTTTCGGAATTTATAGCCATTTCTGAAGGCATCGAAGTCAATAGCAGTCTGTCGACGGTCTGCTTTATCAAAACCAATAAAATCATTTTTTATTGGATAAGCACTTAATATTGCGTTGTTTATATAATCTTGCAACTCGACTTCAGATTCTATTTTTAGTGAGGTTTTATTCTCTTCTTGCACTAATGAAGAATCACCAAGAGAAAAAAATCTGGAAAATTGATCATGAATTTTTCTTGTGCCATTCAGCTTGCCATTAAGACTATAGCCAGCGATATGCGGCGTCGCAATCCGCACCTTATTTAAAAGTGATAAATTAATCTCAGGCTCATTTTCCCAGACATCCAGAGCTACATTTATATCAGGTCTTAATGATAAGAACTCACTCAATGCAGCATTATCGATAACCTCCCCTCTAGAGGCGTTAATCAAAATGGCGTCGGTTTTTAACATTGATAATAATTCAATCCCTACCATATGATATGTTGGGTAAAGACCTGAATCTGATAATGCAGTATGAAAAGTCACAATATCATTTTGCAGGGCTTCTTCCAGAGTACAAAAACAAGATGCCAGCTCATGATCCGACTGTAAAAATGGATCGTAGATCGAAACACTCATTCCCAATGCTAATAATTTTTTAGCCAGGCTAGAACCGACATTACCTGCCCCAACTATTCCCACAGATTTATTCAACCATTGATCACTTTGTTTACATGCGCTCCAGGCGAGAACAGCAAATACGTAATCTACTACTGCAGCGGCATTACACCCAGGTGCATGACAGAAAAATATTCCATTTTCCTTAAGCATCTCAACATCGACATGATCATAACCACTGCTGGCACTTCCTATAAATCGTAATGATGAAGAGCCAAGTAAATCACGATTAATTTTTGTGACCGTTCTGACTAATAAGGCATCAGCGCCTTTGATATGACTTGAAGAAATTTCCCTGCCAGGAATTAATTCGAGGTCGCCAAAAGCAGAGAAACTCTCTTTAACTTGATAAATATCTTTGTCTGCAATAATTTTCATTGATTGTCAGGTAACAATCTCAATTATTTTATGAGGGGGATTTGCGAATGGAATATCGATAGGTCTGGCCATCTTCCACTGAGCTTAATAATTCATGACCCAGGAAATGGCAAAACTTTGGCACGTCACGGGTTGTTGAAGGATCCGTTGCAACAAGGACCAATGTTTCACCAGGGTCTATTTCACGGATTTTTTTGTGCAACAGCATGACCGGTTCCGGACAGAACAATCCTTTTGCGTCGAGTAAATGTTCTGTTGTATTGCTCACGTTACCAGCCATTTAATAATTGGATTACAAATCTTGATTCTTAGATACTTACTACATTTATTCTATCTGATTCTTTTGAGGACTCATCCAATGCTTGTTCTTTTGCCTCTTCCCTTTGTTTTTCCAGAGAATGGAAATCAAAAAGCGATGTGTCCGCCAAATGAGATGGCGCCACATTAGTAATACTTTTAAACAAGACATCAAGACGACCGGGGAATTTACGCCCCCACTCATTCAACATTTTTTTTATTTCCTGGCGTTGCATATTCTCCTGGGTTCCGCAAAGGTTGCAGGGAATAATGGGATAGTTTTTTAATTGAGCAAATTTAGCGATTTCTTCTTCTTTGCAATAGGCAAGAGGTCGAATTACGATATGCTTCTTGTCGTCACTCAACAATTTTGGAGGCATGGCCTTGAGTTTCCCACCGAAGAACATGTTCAGAAAAAGGGTTTCCATAATATCGTTTCGATGATGACCAAGAGCAATTTTACTTGCGCCTATTTTTTCCGCCAATGAATACAAATTACCCCGCCTTAATCTCGAGCATAGACCACAGTAGCTTTTACCTGGCTGAGTTTTTTCCATTACAACTGAATAAGTATCACGTTCCAGGATATGATATTTCATACCAATAGAATCAAGATAAGCAGGAAGTACGTGTTCTGGAAAACCGGGCTGCTTTTGATCCATGTTTACAGCGACAAGTTCGAATTTTATAGGTGCGTGTTTTTGCATGTTCTGGAGAATATCCAGCATCACGTAGGAATCTTTTCCACCTGACAGGCATACCATGACAACATCGCCCTCTTCGATCATTTTAAAATCGGCGATTGCACGACCAGTTTCTCTGCGCAAATTCTTTTGCAGACGATTAACGGTAAAGGTTTTTTTACGAATATCTATCATCACATCAGTAGCACTTATCAAGGGGTCGACAGTATAATTCCAGATACTAGTAAATGCTATTGAGAACAACTGTGCTTATCACACGCTTATTCCTGCCGATTCTGCTTCCCATCCTGGTCTTTTGTCCCTTTCAGGTGATTGCCCAGCATCAAAACCAGGCAGTGATCCTTCAGTATCACCACGTCAGCAGCCAAACTCCCCCGATAACCAGCCTTAGCCCTGAAGCTTTTAATACGCATATGAACTATCTGGATGAAAACGGCTTTAGCGTACTTGCTCTGCAGGATGTTATAGCGAGTTTGAGAAACGGGGACTTATTACCGGACAAGACTGCCGTCATTACTTTCGATGATGGCTACACATCCGTGTTTGAGGCCGCATACCCCATATTAAAGGCGCGTGGCTGGCCTTTTACCATCTTTGTCACAACAGGCCTTGTGGGAAGTAATGATCGCCTCTATTCAAGCTGGGAACAAATTCGCGAAATGGCCAGCACCGGCGCAACAATTGCCAATCATACGGTAAGTCACCCTTACCTGATACGACACAATGGCGCTTCTGAGGCTGAGTGGTTGCAAAGTGTGGAAGCTGAAATCATCAGAGCTGAGGACACCATTATGCGGGAAACCGGTCAGCAGCATAAACTGCTGGCTTATCCCTATGGCGAATATAATCCGCCAATCCAGACTCTTGTTAAAACCCTGGGGTTTGTCGGAATTGCGCAACATTCCGGCCCGATTAACAGCAACGCTGACTTTACCGCTTTGTCGCGTTTCCCATTTTCTGGAATCTACGCCTCAATGAACTCTTTCCCCACCAAAGTCATGAGTCTGGCGTTTAATCTTGACTCAATCTCGCCAACAAGCCCGATAACATCATTAGCAAGCCCTGGTGCGACACTGGATTTCAGTGCTAATCAGGCTGGGCTCACGCAACTGGCCTGTTTTAACAATAATGAAATGATGGAAGTGAGTGCTGTTGATCGTGGAGAATCTGTTTATCAAGTCAATACTAGAATAGAAAATCGAAGCCGGCGCTTTCGTTACAATTGCACAGCGCCTGGAGATGACAACAGATATTACTGGCATTCCATTCCCTGGATTAATCCTGATATTAGCGAATAACTATTAAGCAGCTATCAAGCAGCTATAGATTAGCTGCACAGTAACTATAGCTCAGGATTATCTCTGGCTAATAAATTATTGGTGTAGATCATGGTTTGCACTTCATCAATATAGTCCAGCCCTCTTGATGAATAGCTCTCAAGTCCATCGGTAAGAGAAACACCATCTACAGCTTGATCCTGTCGTCTTAATTGCTGCCTGATTCGGCGTAACATCTGATAGCTTGGGAAAGTATTCAGGTTATGGATATAAGCCTGAACCGAATCCTTTACTGAATCGAAGCTTCTAACTTCATGTGTGGCGCCTTCACGGCGGCGTATCGGGATAAGCCCGCAACCATCTGAATAGCACCACTGACCAAAAAAATTATTTCCATCCTGGGCAAATCGCGAGGTGCCCCAGGCTGATTCGTTAGCAGCCTGCGCCAGCGCCAAAGAAGCTGGAATTTTGTCTACCCTGCGTAAAAGAACCGCCAGAAATTCCAGGTTGGTTACATCATCTGTCTCCAGCTCATACTGCTCTCCCAATGTTGATAAATAGCGAAAGTCAGCGCTTGACAGCTCCTGTTTATTAACGATTTTTTCCCGAATTGAAAAAAGGCGTGATCTTTGGCGAATTATGTCTTCGTTAACCTCATCTACATAAGGCTCAATATAGTTAAAGAACGATTCCTTTTTCTCTTTGATATCAACAATGCTGGCAAAATCAGGCACGACTTCCGGCACTGGCAATGGTTCAGGGATGGCTTCCGGAATGGGCTGAATACGTTCTCGGCTCAAAAAAATGGCAGGAAGTGAAAAGAAAAGCAAAATGACACAATATGCCAATGATACTTTTGATGATGTCCGGGGTGCTCGCATTTACAAAGACTCTTTTCCCAAGTTGAAAAATACTAACACAGGTTACAGGCCCTAATCAGCAGAATTTCATTCCACATCACAAAAACAGGAGAATCTCACAGAATGCTTTATCTGCTTGATATTTATACATTTTTTCCTGAGCACTGGGGAGAATCTGGCACTAAATTTTGCGTCTTCCATTCATCTGGCGTTAACAAATGTAGGGCCAGGGCATGCACCGGGCCTGCCAGCTCTTCCTGCAATATTTTATACACAAGCTGATGACGTTTAAGCAATTTTAATTCTGAAAATTGCCCGGACACCATGATCAATTTGAAATGAGACTCTGTTGCGGGACCCGCATGCATATGACTTTCATTGATTAATTCCATGTGTTCGGGCTGACATGCCGCCTTTAGCTTGCTGTTGATTAGATTTGTAAGTTCCACGACGACTCGAGGCTCCTTTTTTGAGACAATGGCTTCCTGTTACGAGAGGAAACACCTATGCAAATTGGCTGGTATCCGGGACACATGAATAAAGCCCGGAAGGATATTATACACGCACTGAAAAAAGTGCATGCTGTCCTCGAAATTGTCGATGCACGACTGCCCTACTCCAGTGAAAATCCCTTGCTGCAACAACTCGCCTCTGACAAGCCTATACTTAAACTTCTCAACAAATCAGACCTGGCTGATCCTGAATTAACCCGGATATGGGTCGATTATTATTCAGAAAAAGGTATCCCTGTATTAACCGCTTGCGGAAAGTCACCCGGCAATATTCGTGAGCAAGTCATCAAGCATTTCTCAGCATTAAGAAAAACGTTTAAACCTCCTTTCAGAATCATGGTCGTCGGCATTCCTAACGTCGGAAAATCCACGATGATCAATATTTTGACGGGAAGAAAAATCGCAAAAACCGGGAATGAACCGGCTGTCACAAAAGGCCAGCAACAAGTGATGATGGATGAAAACCTCGCCATCGTGGATACACCAGGAATGTTGTGGCCAAAAATAGAGGATCAGGATTCTGCCTATCGTCTGGCGGTCAGTGGCGCAATCAAAAACACAGCCTTTGAATTTGCAGATATTGCCGTCTTTGCGCTTGATGTGCTAAAAGAAAAATACCCTGAGCGCCTGTCCTCTCGCTACGATCTGAAAGATCCCGAACTTGATTCTGTTGAGTTATTAGAGCTTCTTGGAGCTAATCGAGGCTGCCTGAGCAAAGGCGGTGTAGACTTTAACAAAGCCGGAGAAACCCTTCTCAATGAAATTAGAGCAGGAACTCTCGGGCCATTAAGTTTTGAACATCCCTCTGACATCAAAGAGCCCGTTATTGAGGAAGCAGAGCAAGACTGACCCTGCTTTCTAATATCAGTCTTCAGAACTGTATTACTGCCCGTCCCAGGACAAGAAAAGCGGAAAGCGCACATAGTCCCAACAACCAGGGACGAGCTGTTTGTTTATCGATTCTGCGCTTTAGTGGCCCGGAACAAAGCACTCCAGGGACCACCCCCAGAACCAGAATCAGGCTGTAAAACAGGTCAAGCCAATGAAATCTATCCACTATTACCAATGCCGTCAGTGAAACCATGCAGCCCATGATAAATAACACAGATAGATTCGCCCGCAATTCGGGCCCTTTAGTATTCTGGAATACCAGGGCTAAAGGCGGTCCACCAATAGACGATAGCGTACTCATAAAACCTGACGCAATGGTAGCCAGAAAGACATTCACTGGCGTTGCCCTTATATTGGCATGAATCAGGCTAAGCACAACGGCTAAAAGAACCAGTCCTCCGAAAAGTATGTCAAAAGTAACAGCGGAAACAGTGCCAATGAGGAAGGCCGCTGGTGGTGATCCTATTAGCCTGCCTATCAGTGCTACTTTTAAGTGTGAGAAATTAATCGCATGCCGATCTGTGTAGGCAAGCCAAATCACCAAAAACAGTGCTGCCACGATCAAGGGACCAGGAACAAAGCTTCTATGGATTAATAATAAAACCGGGGCTGCCACCATTGCCAGACCAAAACCAATAGCTGACTGAATGGCGGTACCTAGAGCTACAACAAGGACAGCGAGTACTATATCGAGAACAGACAAATCCAGACTTGCCAGAATTCCCCCCAACTTAGATATCTTTCGCCCGACGGGCAAGAAATTCCTCGGTGGAATTGCTTCTGGGAAATGGCTCATCTGGCACCGGCATATTCAAAGCCTTGCACAAAGGCTCCCAACCCTGACTTACTTCCCAAATAAGTAAGCGTTCTGCTGGAACAGACCTCTTCACTTTCTCTATGTGCGCAGTAAACGCAGCTTTGGCTGCTTCAGGCTCAGAAAATCCCTCTGGATAGATATCTTTATAGGTTTCCAAAACCATATCCAGCCATGCTTTACGCGCTGGAGTCAGATCTTCTGGCGGATTTTGTTTTACCCGTAAAATTGTCGAATTTGCACTTTTCCACCAACTATCCGGGTCACGGACAGAAAGCACAATCAAGGCATCAGGATAATATCTGGCAATTGCTTCCCATTGGCTGGCTACCGGTTCATCCACCGCCGCAACATAATCAGTAAATACCTGATCCCAGTCTACCTGTTCACCGCGAGCGGCAGCATGCCACAGAGGAGTATGCTCTTCCAGATGCTCGAAAAGCTCTGTCATATGATAACAGGGACCACCGAGCAGTTTTTCCAGAGCTATTTTAAGAGACATGGTGCCAGTCCTGCCTAAACCGGCACCAATTACTTTAATTGTCATAATGATCAGTCCTAGCGTGGATAAAACGGGGGGATTTTCGCATCATAATTTACCCAGACAGATTTTGGCTCGGTATATTCATGCATAGCGAAGTGACCCATTTCCCGACCGTAGCCTGAATCCTTGATCCCGCCAAAGGGTGATCCAGGATGAAAGCGTTTATAACAGTTGATCCAAACCATTCCCGCTTCCATTGCCTGTGCCATTTTATGAGCTCTGGTGAGGTTATTTGTCCACAAGCCGCCTCCCAGTCCATAAATGCTGTTATTGGCTTGGGCAAGAACTTCCTCGTCATTTTTGAAAGTAGAAACAACGACAAAAGGACCGAAGACTTCTTCCTGGCTAACCCTGTCGCCTGCTTTTGCACGGACAATGGTGGGTAAAACAAAACAGCCTTTTTGTAAGGCTGGATCATCAGGTTGTTTACCACCTAACAGAATCTCTCCGCCTTGTTCTTTCGCCACATTACAAAAGCTCAAGACACGTTCCTGATGCATTTTAGAAGTGAGCGGACCCATTTCTGTTGTTGGATCAAGCGGATCACCCTGCTTGATTGATGCTGCCAGGGCAGTGAATTTTTCCAGAAACTCATCGGCTATTTTTTCGTGCAACAATAATCGTGACCCAGCGATGCAAGCCTGCCCCTGATTATGGAATATCGCGAACGCTGATCCTCCTACCGCCGCATCGATATTGGCATCTTCAAAAATAATATTTGCGCCTTTACCCCCTAATTCCAGCTGAACGCGTTTCAGATTACCGGCAGATGCTTGCACTATTTTCCTGCCCGTAACCGTAGAGCCCGTAAAGGAAATTTTATTGATACCTGGATGCTCAGCCATATATTGACCAGCAGTGTGGCCAAATCCAGGCACAATATTGATCACACCCGGTGGGAAACCCACTTCTCTGGCTAATTCAGCAACTCTTAAGGTAGACAAGGGTGTTAACTCTGCCTGTTTCATGACGACAGTATTTCCTGCCGCCAATGCAGGGCCAAGCTTCCAGCTGGTGAACATCAACGGGAAATTCCAGGGAACAATCTGACCAACTACGCCGACTGGCACTCGTTGAACATAATTCAGAAAACCGGGGTCAACGGGAATAACCGTGCCCTCATTCTTGTCTGGCATGCCGGCAAAATAACGATATGTCGCCACGGTCCGCAATACATCCAGATTATGAGTGTCTCGAATGGGATGACCAGTATCGAGGGACTCAATCAGGGCAATATTGTCGCGATCTTTCTCAATGGCATCTGCCAACTTGCCTATTAATACCCCCCTATCTGAGGGCGCCATGCTAGCCCAGGCCGGAAAAGCATTTCGTGCTGCGCTTACTGCCCGATCAATGTCTTCATGTTTTGCTTCAGCCACATTGGCCAAAAGTGAATTATCGTAAGGGTTAAACACCTCAAATGTTGCGCCATCAGCAGCATCGACAAATTCATTGTTGATAAAAAGCTGGGTCTGAAAATTAGCTTCGGGCATCGACTATTACCTGTAGTTGTAGGGTTATATTTTAGGCTCTTTCTTTTTAGGCCCTTTAAAATTTAGGCCCTTTAAAAAAAGAACCGGCCTGCATTAGCCTCATTCTTGAGGATAGTGACAGGCCGGAGAAACTGGCCGCGCTCTTTTTAAGCTATGCTATAGCTATATATAAAAGAACGCTGGTCAGAATATTTGATCACGACGTCCTTGATTACCAGCGACTGGCTGTAATGGGGAACGGTTCCAGTTCGCCAGCAGCATATCTCTCTTCAAGGCCTGGAGTGCCATTTTCCAACACCATTAACATGGAGCGTTTCGGTGAAAAACCCTGGTGACGAATATCTGCCGGCATTGCACAAATATCACCAGATTTCATCACAATACGTCCACGTGGATTCCCGGAGTTCTTGTCCTGGATATTCCAGTGAATTTCATCCGTAAGCTGGATAAACCATTCGTTACGATCATTACCGTGAATAACTGGCAACATGTGTTCTTCACTGGTCACACAGCAAATACAAGCACGGCTAATGGAGGTGAAGGAAGGGTTCCAGGTCACATCTGATCTGGCGATATGATCAAACATATTGAAGGCATGTAATTGATCTTCAAAGCCTGCTTCAGCCTCAATGTCAGGCTGATCATAGTCGAGATCGGCAAAGGCACGGTTAATAGGATGCCCAGTTTCATCTGAACGAGGTTGCACATCACCGGCAAGACCGAGCATACGTCGAGCTGGCTCGAAGCCCCGAATCAATGGCCCGGAAGCTTCCTGTTGCTTGGCACCCAGTGGCGAACCTGTTTCCAGAGGTGCACTCAGGGGATCATAGCCTTCATTAATCCAGTCTTTTGAAATAGTCTCAAAGGCTACACGCACGTCATCAGTGTTATAGGTTTCCAGATAATCAACACCGGTCTCCTTATGGCCTTTACTATAGGACCCCGCATAGATGTCCACAGTGCCATAGTGATTTTGTGTACCAAACACATCATCAAAAAATATCCAGCCGTAGAAGAAGCCCCAGCCAATATCACGCACCATAGCTCTCAGGAAACGGTCTACTTCCATTGTGTGGACACCCTTTGGCCAAGCTACATGGACAAAATAGGCATCACGGGTAAATTTAAATTCACCAAACTGGAAACTGCGATATCCCAGAACTGGATCCGGCTCAGATGCAATAACACTTACCTTTTCAGGTGTAACTTCAGTATTCATGTCTTAATTCCTCTCTTAAAATTCTGTTCAATCCAATACACAAATTTCAGACCAGCGTTCAACACTTTCAGGTCCTTGCATAGTTTGAAAAAGCACCACTCCCGGCTTCGCAGCATTCAACTGATAAGCTGAACCCTGAGGTAGAAGTACTTCATGTCCGCGTCGGGCCGTTACCTTACCCATACGCTTTCCTTTTGGGTCAGCAGCCAGTTTCGAAGCACCAGCATCATTTACCGGCTTCTCATCTTCTTCAAGCTGGTAAAATTCAATTTCAACTTCGCCTTCCATGATAATGGCAAACTCATCATGCGGAGCGGTATACCAGGAGGAAGTTCCTTCAGCACGCGTCACTTCTGCACAATATTCCAGGTTGGATGCCACCATTATTCTTTCAAAAGGTATAGACGTACTGCAGATTTCAAAAATATTGGAAAAAGCGTAATGCTTGAGATCATCATTTAATTCGATGCTCCCCTTATCATAGGAGTCCATTGACCCCACCATCGTTTTATAACTCATATACTTCCCCTTGAAGCTTTCTTGTAGTTAATTCGATTAATAATGTTCTTTTCAGGATTATCCTGATGAATGTTTTTCCAGATATGATTTAGATCATACGCTATCTGATCGTCTGGTAAATTTTTCACAAACCTCGCAAGCAATGGACGCAAAGTATGTAGCCTGCAGATAATATGAAGTTCGCCCTCAGGAATCAAGCCAACTACGGCCCTATCTTTCAGGTCACTTCGAACCACAAGCAGTCAACCTGCATATTACTCTGGCAAGGCAAATATATATTGACGACTTTCGATGCCTGGCGGCGGTCCGTCGAGATATCTGGCTTGATTAGCTGTGGTAACAGAGGTCCCTGTACCTACAGAAATATATTGTTTCCCATTTACTGCAAAACTGATTGGATAGCCGGTAATTGAAGAACCCAGATTAACTTCCCATAGCACTTCACCACTGAGTTGATCAAAAGCCCGAAAATTCCCCTCAATATCTCCACCAAAAACCAGGCCACCTGCTGTGGTGACCATAGACAAAACTGTTCCTGCGGCCTCATAGGTCCACAAAGTTTCCCCGGTTTCAGCAGAGACAGCAAATACCGTTCCGACATTGGTTCTGCCTTCTGCCAGTTTCTCACGTGCAAAAAAACCATACAGGGACTCCTGGTCCGGTTCAGAGAGAGTCACGGTCTGATCCATACAGGTATTTTGCAATCCATAATACATAGCGTTGGTCAGGGGGCTATAGGCACCAGCCCACCAATTTTTACCACCGCTGGTTGAGGGACAAATTTCCCGCTCCTGACCCTGTTCGTGGAATAAGGCATCAGGATTAACTGTAGCCTTGCCAGTAGCCCCGTCAATGCTGTCGACTACATTCTGAAAAACTGTTGGCCGAGCCCAAAGAAATTCGCCAGTTTCTCGATCAATGGTATAAACAAGGCCTGTTTTCCCAGGAATTCCAGTAATGACCTTGTACTCCTTTTCAGGATCAATAGCTGGGTTAATCCAGGGAACTTGATCTGCATTCGGTGCCACTTTGGTATTTACCAAGAGACGCTCGAAAGGATGATCAAGATCCCAGTGATCAATCAAGTGCTGGTAATGCCATTTAATTGTGCCATCTTCTGGATTAATGGCTAATGTGGAATTATGGTAAAGATGCTCTTTATCATTGCCACCCAACAGGAACTTGGGTGCTGGAGCGGTGACCGAAGTCCCCATATAAATCAGGTTGAGTTCAGCATCATAACTCGGGGCCATCCAGGCACCTACATGCCAGCGCCCTTCCCAACTTACATCACCCCAGGTATCGCTCTCATCACCAGTGGGTCTCTGAATAGTGGACAAACGCCAGATTTCTTCCCCGGTCTGCACATCATGAGCAACGATAAAACAAGCTTCCGGACCTGCCGGTGGTTGACAGTTGCGCCCGGAAACTGCCATGCCATTAATAACGATTGGACCATTACTGTGCTGGGCTGGCTGTGTGCGGTAATCAAGAATTTTAGTTTCCCAATTAATTTCCCCGGTATGAACATTCAATGCCACGATAAACTCATCGTTACTGGTATAAATTATGGACTCATCAGAAATTGCCACATTACGCATGGTTTCATGAAAACCAAGATAGTCTCCCAGATCTTCAGGCATCTCCCGCTTGTACTCCCAAAGCAGTTCGCCACTGTCAGCGTTTAGGGCCTGTATGACATCCCCCGGGTTTGGTAAATACATAATACCGTCATAAACCAGAGGAGTACCTTCTTGAACACCCGGTGTCATTTCTGTCGACCAGACTAATTCCATGCCACCAACATTGCCGCGGTTAATTGCATCCAGTGGACTGTAGCCCCAGGAATCCAGAGTCCGGCGCCAATGCAGCCAGTCTTCAGGATCAGGATTTTGAAGCATGTCATCAGTCACCGGAACGTAATCGTCTAACTGTGACCAGGCATTGCCCGAAAACAACAGTGAAAATACAAGGACCGAAAATAGGTTTCTGTTTAATTCCACGAATAATCCCTCTTGATTGTTATTTTTATATAGCGATGAGGTTGCGAGTGAACACTCATAAAGCGCTGAAGCACTGAAGCACTGAAATAAAGTTGCAAGCCCCACCCTTTTAAGGACCTGTAGCAGGGCACCGACAATATCAAAGTTTATTTATACTGTCACTCTACAAAATGGCCCATAAGCGCTATACTGCAAGCCTTTATAATATGTCATTTTGGCCCTTATGCAGTTAAACGAATCCTCACAAGCAAATAGCAACTCATCACTCAAAGATTCCGACGCCTTCCCTTCATTTATTCTTAAACGCAGTCAGCGTCTCAAGACGCTAAATATCACTGTTGAAGAATATGAGCACAGGGAAACCGGTGCTATGCATTACCACCTCGCCAGTGATAATCCGGAAAATGTATTTCTGGTGGCATTGCGTACTGTGCCGATGGATTCCACCGGGGTTGCCCATATTCTTGAACACACGGCCTTGTGCGGAAGCAAAAAATATCCGGTCAGGGATCCTTTTTTCATGATGATCAGGCGTTCCCTGAACACCTTTATGAATGCCTTCACCAGCAGTGACTGGACCGCTTATCCGTTTGCCAGTCAGAATCGGAAAGATTTTAATAATCTTTTGGAAGTTTATCTGGATGCAGTATTTTTCTCCTCCCTGAACGAGCTTGATTTTGCCCAGGAAGGCCACCGCATTGAATTCTCTGAACCCAGCAATCCTGATTCTAACCTTGAATACAAAGGCGTGGTTTTTAATGAAATGAAGGGGGCAATGAGTGCACCTACGTCCAGAATCTGGCAGGAATTATGTAAACATCTTTTTCCGACCACCACCTATCACTACAACAGCGGCGGTGAACCATCAGACATCCCGGCACTAAGCTATGAGCAACTGCAGGCTTTTTATAAAACACATTACCACCCCAGCAACGCAATATTCATGACCTTTGGCAATATTCCAGCTAGCGAGCATCAGGAAAAGTTTGAAGCCCTGGCATTAAAAGAATTCAAAAAACTGGATATTCATATTACTGTTGAAGACGAACAACGCTTCAAACACCCAGCCAGGGTAACAGAAACCTATCCATTGGATGAGGAAGACAGCTCAGAAAAGTCACATGTGGTTATGGGCTGGCTGTTAGGAAAAAGCACAAATCTGGCTGACATGTACAAAGCCCAGCTCCTGGCCGGTGTACTTCTGGACAATAGTGCCAGCCCCTTGATGCAGGCCCTTGAAACCACAGGATTGGGACGTTCTCCATCGCCACTTTGCGGACTCGAAGATTCTTACCGTGAAATGAGCTTTATGTGTGGCCTTGAAGGATGCCTGGAAGATTCCACCAGCGACATTGAAGCCCTTATTCTCAAGACACTTGAAGACATTGCCGAAAATGGCATTGATCAGGATAAAGTGGAAGCTGCCTTGCATAGTCTGGAATTACATCAACGTGAAATCAGCGGTGATTCCTATCCCTATGGGTTGCAGCTGATTCTGGCAGCCCTTTCCACCGCTACCCATCGTGGCGACCCTATTGAACTGCTTGATATTGACCCGGTACTTGCGCAACTTAAACAGGATATACAGGATCCAGCTTATATTCCCCGACTTATCAGGGAATACCTTCTCGATAATCCCCACAGGATCACCCTGACAGTCAATCCCGACCCTACTCTTGCCGATAAAATGGCGAGTGACGAAGCTGAGAAACTTGCTGACATCAAAGCACATCTTGATGAAACTGAAATTCAGGCAATCATTGAACGGGCAGCCCAGTTAAAACAGCGTCAGGAAGAGGAAGATGATCCTTCGGTTCTCCCCAAGGTCACACTTGATGATGTCCCGGCTGAAATAACATGGCCAGAGTCACATTCTCTAGACTTGCAGTTACAGGAAAAATACTCTGCTCCCGCACGCTTTTTTGCCCAGGGAACTAATGGCCTGAGTTACCAACAAATAATTCTCACCATACCTGAACTGGATGACCCGGCAAAGCAGCTACTCCCCTACTTCACCAGCTGCGTCCCGGAACTGGGCATTGCGGACAAAAGCTATCTGGAAGTACAAGCCCTGCAATCGGCTATCGGCGGAGGCATCAATGTCCACAGCACTATTCGCAGTAATATCGATGATGAGCAAGCCTTTGACAGTTTCCTGGTGTTATCCAGTAAATCACTATATCCGCAACAACATGCGACAAGTGAATTACTGCGTGACACATTGCTGGACTGCCGCTTTGATGAGCACCAACGTATCAAGGAACTCATGGAGCAAATCAGTTCTCGCAAGGAACAAAGTATTACCAGTCAGGGACATAGTCTCGCCGTCGGCATAGCCTGCAGCAAAATGAGCCCTATCGCATCGATGAATTACCTAAGCTCCGGAATGGCAGGCATCCATCATCTCAAACAACTCATCGGTGATTTTAAAGATAGCGCTAAACTGGCTGAGTTCTGTGACGGGTTTGCACAGCTGCATAAGCAGATCATTAATGCTGAAAAACAGTTTTTACTGATTAGTGAAGAAAAGGAACGTGAAGCCTTAATCACTGGTATCAGCAATGCCTGGCAAGATACAGTGACTGAAACCCCGTCTGGTCAAGGCTTCACACTTCCTGCCATGAGAGATACAGTCCGTGAGGCCTGGCTTGCCAATACACAGGTAAATTTCTGTGCCATGGCATTCCCCACAGTACCTGTCGGACATGACGATGCTGCAGCCCTGACGGTACTGGGTGGCTTTTTACGTAATGGCTTTCTTCACCGCACTATTCGTGAGCAGGGGGGCGCCTATGGTGGTGGTGCAACTCAGGATTCAGGAACAGCCTCTTTCCGATTTTATTCATATCGGGACCCCAGACTCATCGAAACGCTGGAAGACTATAAACGCTCAATTGACTGGATGCTTGAGTCAAAGCATGAATATCGTGCATTGGAAGAAGCGATACTTGGCGTTATTTCAAGCCTTGATAAACCTTCTTCGCCATCAGGTACTGCAAAACAGGCTTTTTATAATGAGCTGTTTGGCAGGGGTAAAGAGCAACGGGCAAACTTCAGGCAAAAAATACTTGAAGTTAACATTGAGCAATTGCAGTCGGTTACTGAAAAATACCTGGCAAATCAGCAAGCAAGCCTGGGGATTATCAGCAATAAATCACAACGCGCCGAACTGGATTCACTCAAGCTATCCATCCATCAACTATAAGAAGGTTTTTTAACTTAAACCTATATTGAAGGGAACTTTTTGCCTGACATACCGTCTTAGTAATGGGAGCTAAATGAATTGTGGTAGTAGTATCATTCGCCTCTCTCTGTTTTTAAAAGCCTGACATTTGTCAGGCTTTTTTTTTCTTGGCATTTATTACTAATTAATTACTCACAATAATCATCCATAGCGCATTATAATTTTCAAATATGGCCAATCCTAAACAAAAAACAGATCTCTACGAAGCGACAAAAGTGACGCTCATTGGTGCCTTACTGGATTTAGTCCTTGGCATTCTGAAAATAGCCACTGGTTTGATCACCAACTCTTTTGCCCTGGTCTCAGACGGCATCCATTCACTTTCTGATTTATTCACCGATGGCTTTGTTCTGGTCATTAGCAAGATATCCCACGCTGAACCTGACCGGGATCATCCCTATGGCCACCGCCGCTTTGAAACCCTGGGGACAATAGCGCTCGGCATCGTTCTGTTCTCCGTTGCCTGTATCATTGCTTACGACAGCATCAGAAGGCTTAGTCAGGACGAGGTCCTTCCGGTACCAGGCTGGACAGGCCTGCTGATCGCTGCCCTAAGCATCATTTCTAAAGAATGGATTTACCGCTATACAAAGAAAGTCGCGGATATGACTAATTCTTCACTGCTATTGGCAAATGCCTGGCACAGTAGAACTGATTCCTTTTCTTCCATTGCGGTGTTTATTGGCATATTTGGCGCAATACTTGGCTATCCAGTCATGGATATTCTGGCAGCAATATTTGTTGCTCTTATTATTGCAAAAATTGCCTGGGACCTGGTGAGTTCAAGCTTGCGAGAACTGGTTGATACCGCATTGCCAGAAGAGCAGTTGCAAGCGATTACCTCACATGTAAATAAACTGGAAGGCATTGAGGATGTACATGATCTGAGAACCAGACTACATGGCGGCAAAACTTTTGTCGATTTACATGTACAGGTCGATAGCAGAATTTCAGTTTCAGAAGGACATTATCTCGCAGATCGTATTAGTGGCTCCTTGAAACAGGCATTTCCTGAAATTTCGGACATTGTCGTCCATATTGATCCGGAACTGGACACCGACCATTTCCAGAATCCAAGCCTGCCAATGCGCGCCGATGTGGAAAAAATGCTCTTGTCACGATGGCAGCATTTACTGCAAAAAGATGAAATACAGCGCCTGGAATTGCATTATCTGGATGAAAAAATTGAAGTCGAATTGTATGTTAATATACCCATATTAAACAAAGAGTTAATTGATAGTCTTAATAGTTTAGTTAAAGATTTTAAGTGGCTGGAAAAGCTTACTTTTTACGGGACTCTTTAATCACCTCATAAGCGCTTTTGATATCCTGCGCCTTTCTGTTAGCCAACTCCATCATTTCTTCTGGCAAGCCTTTTGAAACCAGTTTATCAGGATGATGCTGGTTCATTTGACGACGGTAAGCCTTCTTAACGTCCTGATCGCTGACCTTGTTATTGATCGCCAATAATTTATAAGCATCAGCCAGGCTCATCCCTGCCTTATCACCTGTATGGACATGCCGTTGTGCCCTCATACGGTTTAAAATAGCTGAATATTCAGCTTTGGAAAAACCCAGAATACCGGCAGCACTTTCCAGTATACGACTCTCAGTACTATCCAGCGTGCCATCCGATAAGGCGATAGCCACCTGAATTTCCATGAACATCTGCATAAGATTGCTACGACGATGACATTCGACCCGGAATTGCTGGAGCACATCATTGATCGGAAAGTCGGCCTTCTTGCCTTCATTAAATAGACGTTGAGCCGTGTTTTTTTGCTGAGCGTTGAGATTCATCTGGCGCATAACATCCTCCGCCAAACGAATTTCACCTTGAGAAACCTCGCCGTCAGCCTTGGCAATATGCCCCATGATGGAAAAAGTAGCCGTGAAAAAAGCAGTTTGTACTCTTTCTACATCACCGCTAAAGGACGTTTGTGAACCAAGAGAACTCAGGCCCTTGTCAAAGTTATGACCAAAAGCCGCCCCAAAAACAGCGCCCAGAGGACCACCGAGCATAAAGCCAAGACCGCCACCGATGACCTTACCCCACCAGCTCAAAACAATAACCTCATGAACCAGCTACGACTGAGTTCTTTTTCACATTGGGAATACTGCCGCTCATACAAATTTGAATTTGCCTGCACCTTGCGACTCACATCAATTAACCAGGTCTTACTGTTATAAGTTCGTCTGGCGAAGCCACCATTGCCTTCATGGTAGGCCAGGTAATGATTGTAGGCATCGTCAGTGCCAATACCGTTAACACGCCGGGAATTACTGGTGTACCAACCAATAAAATCAACAGCATCTGCAAAATCTGAGCGTCTGGCTCCCCAATTTCCTGCCTCGGCTTTATATTCGGTCCAGGTATCATCAAGGACCTGTGCATAACCAAATGCTGAAGAAGGTCTGCGCCAGGGGATCAGGCCCAGTAATTTTAGTCGTTCAGGTTTTGCTTTCGCATCAAAAGAGGATTCTTGCTGAATTATTGCCATAGACACATTCACCGGAGTTTTCCAGCGGCGTTCAGATTTAACCGCCGCTTTGTACCAGCTCCGTCGTTCCTCAAACATGTTACAAATATTGGTGGTATTTTGAGGAGGCGAAGAGGCACAGGAGGCCAGCGTGAGCAACGCCAGACTTGCGAATATGCTTTTCATTCCTGCTGTATTCATGATCGGTTTAATCAAGCAATAGCGCAAAGCCATGATGATGTTTCGGCTCTACTCGTAATATGATTTTGACAAAAGATAAACGACTACTTTACACGTTTTTAGCCCGCATTGTCATGCTGTTCAAGCAGTGACAAAAACGCATCCTCATCGATTACTTTGACACCAAGGGACTCCGCCTTATTCAACTTTGAGCCTGCATCGGGACCAGCAACTACACAGGAGGTTTTTGCAGAAACACTGCCAGCAACTTTTGCCCCCAGTTTCTGCAGCTTTTCTTTAGCCTCACTGCGTCCCATAGTCTCCAGAGTGCCAGTGACAACAAATGTTTGGCCGTTTAGAGGCAATGTCTCTGGTTGCACCGGTACAGTTTCAGAGGGCTCTACACCTGCCTGTTGCAGCTGGGCGATGACTTCAAGATTATGGGCTTCGGTAAAAAATGCACGGATATGATGCGCAACAACATTCCCAATATCCTGGATAGATACCAGGATTTCTTCCGGAGCACTGATTATGTCTTCCAATCTGCCAAAATGAGAAGCCAATGACTGCGCTGTCGCCTCCCCTACTTCACGAATACCCAGGGCAAATAGAAAACGCGGCAGGGGAATTTTTTTGCTATTGGAAATGGCGAGAAGAAGATTCCTTGCTGATTTATCCCCCATCCTTTCCAGCTCTGTCACCGACTTTGCTTGTAGAGAATAAATATCAGCAACCGAGTTTAACAACTGCTTCTCTACTAACTGTTCTATTAATTTAACCCCCAGTCCATCAATGTCCATTGCGGCTCTTGAGGCAAAATGGATGATCGATTGCGTACGCTGCGCTTGGCAGAAAAGGCCTCCAGAACAGCGCATCAAGACTTCATCATCCAAATGTTCTATCTCTGAATGGCATATCGGGCAATCCTGTGGCGGGATTATCTCTTTTGCATTAGCAGGACGTCGACTCAATATCACGGAGACTATTTTGGGGATAACATCACCTGCCCTGCGAATAATGACTTCATCGCCTATTTTGATCCCCAGGCGCGCGACTTCATCCATATTATGAAGCGTGGCATTACTCACCGTGACTCCACCAACAAATTTCGGGGCTAATCTGGCTACCGGATTTATAGTCCCTGTGCGCCCTACTTGAAACTCAACATCCAGGAGTGTTGTAGATACTTCTTCAGCGGGAAATTTATAAGCCATTGCCCAGCGCGGGGTACGAGCATTCATGCCCAATCTATTCTGCAAGGCAAAGTGATTTACTTTTATGACAACACCGTCAATTTCATAATCAAGATTATTGCGTA
>CAWUSW010000020.1:0-8312 GCA_963925675.1 uncultured Pseudomonadales bacterium | reverse complement strand
TGTAATTCAGGGTCAGGACCCACTGAGCCAATATTAGCCGGAATTTTTATTGCCAGAGGCTCTTGCACAGAAGAAAGTACAGAAAATACTTTTTTGAAAGTATCGCTGTGCCAGGCTATTACTTCACTGCTCCCCTTATGTGCAGACATACCTAATGCCAGCTTGATAATGTTCTCCAGATCCAGCGAGTTGCACAGCATGTCCATCAGCATACTTTTTTTATTTTCATCATGCCTGAGAACAAAAACAGCCTTTGGTAATCTGCTGAGTCTGCCCACTACAAGATGCATGGAATATTTTTTTGAGGGGTGCTGTAAAAATCGCCACTTGAAATAGTCAGCATTTTTATTACAAATAAAATGATTCGAAAAATGGTGACTAAATTTTTTCCAAAGTGAATTTATTTTTTTTTCATAACTCTGAAAATTATTTTTATCAACTGTAAATATATTTTTTATGTCTAAATACTGGTCTTGCTTAACAGGCCATCGAGCTTCCCACATATTACCTACAGGCGTGAACAGGCCAAGTTTTTCCGACAAGTCCATCGCCCTGCCGCTGGGAAATCCATAGCCAAGTAAAAATGGCTTATCAAAACCGACAAAACTTTCCAGGAATTTTTTAGCAGAGAGATAAAAGGGGCTATTACTTCTCACCGCATTTCTAACCTGGGGATCAACCATCAAATCTGTTACTTGTATGGCAGTGCCTGGCTTTCCTTCTTGTAATATTTTTGTACCAACACCGCCATAGTGAGCTACCAGTTGCTTATTTCTGTAGACAACAATTGCCCGGCTAAGATCTCTTTCATATTTCCAGCGCCAATGTGCCAGCGTCATTTCTTCTTTAAATACTTTTCTGAACAAGCCACAAATTGCTTCTGCATCAGTAGACCTTGCGCAACGGGCTGTATAGTGAGAGCCAGAATTATCCGCTTCTATATTGACATCATCATTTTGTGACTCCGGGCTATCTTCCATATGGATCAGCTTATCCATTTGTGCGGCAATTTAACAAAGCCACGCTCCAGTCCTTTCTGCTCCACATGTATCTCTGCTGCTTGCCTGATTGTTTCGTACAGGTGAATCCCTTTTTCGCATAAAAGCGCTACATCCAGATAATAATTACCTCTTAAAAAAGCAAGTTCTGGGAAAATTATTTTAGCCTCTCCCTGGCCCTGTTCGTTAACAGTAAGAGCAATGCCATCATGCACACTGCCTGCGCTTGTCAGTATTCTTCCATCCCCTCCTGAAAAAGCTACGGCCACACTTGCCAGAGGCACTCCACTTCCCTGATCAAAGACAACGGTTATTTCCAGGTCGGATTCGCCACTTACTATCTTGTGCACCTGGCCTGTTTTATCACCAACACGCACGCTTACCTCAAGAATTCTGGGTATTGCTGTTACGCCTTTAACTGCCTCTTCTTTTTGAAATACTTCCTGCTCTTCCTCGTTGGCGCTGTCCATTGACTCTTCTTTCGGTGCTGACATTCTCATCAATTCACTGTACTGGGTTATTACCTCAACTGGCTCACCGATTTTCTTAACTGCTCCAGCTTCCAGCCATACCACGCGATCACAAAGTGCTTCAACCTGATACATCGAATGAGAACAAAAAAGAATAGTCTTGCCCGCATTTTTGAAATCCATAATGCGGTCAAAACTCTTGCGAGAAAAAGCCCCGTCACCAACAGAAAGCGCTTCATCTATTATTAAAATCTCTGGATCTATATGGGTAGCAATTGCAAATGCCAACCTGACAAACATTCCGCTCGAATAAGTCTTAACTGGACGATGAATAAATTCACCAATTTCTGCAAAGGCAACTATCTCACCATAGACAGAATCAATTTCCTGACTCCTTAGTCCCTGAATTGCACAACTCAGATATACATTTTCATGCCCTGTCATCTCGGGATGAAAGCTCGCACCCAATTCTAATAATGCCGCCACTCTGCCATTAATTTCTATCTCTCCGGTTGAAGGCAGGAGCGTTCTGGCCAGTACTTTTAACAAGGTACTTTTGCCTGCACCATTTTGCCCGATTACACCCAGTACCTCGCCTTTCTTTACCTCAAGAGTTACCGGCTTTAATGCATGAATTTTTTGGAAGCGTGGATTACCACTGAGAATTTCGCGGACACGGTCAAATTCTTTGTCGTAGTATTTATAAAATTTTGAAACTTCGGTCAGAGAGATTACTGAATCTGTCATTACAGCACCTCCCTGATATGAGGAATGCTGCGTTTGAATACAAGCCATGCTGGCCCAAGTAGCAACAGCCAAATCACAAATGGCCTTACAACATTGAGCCAGGAATAATCACTGCCCTGTACCAGCCCATGAATGACTGCCATCAAGTCGGAAAAAGGATTAATCCAGATTATCTGACGTATCTCCTCAGGCAACATGGAAGGAAAATACAGAATAGGTGTTAGAAACATGGTAATCATCAACAAGAAGGGAATCGCCTGAGTAAAATCCTTGATAAACAATCCCAGTACAGGCAGCAGCAAACAAAGAGGCAGTAGCCACAACATTAGCATCGGCATAACCAGCAAGGAAATAAATGCTTTATCAAGACCGCCAAGAAACAGATTAAGAATAAAGTAAACAACTGCATAGACCATGCAGGGAATTGCCATTACCAATAAAGGCAATATCTCCAGTGGAAAAGGGTTTCTTCTATACAGGGGACTAAATTCGCGAAACATCAGCGTTGAGCGATTAAGGATTTCTGAAACACACAGCCATGGCATCATTCCGGTAAGTAAATATTCAAGATAATTCGGCCCCCTGCTCGCACGCATCGAAAACACAATATCAAAAAGAAACCAGTATCCCAGGATTTGCAAAGCAGGCTGCACAACTGGCCATAACTTTCCAAGAACTGTACCCGATGTTCTATTAACGATATCTCGCTTAACAAGAATTGAAAATAATGAGCTGTTTTCATTAACTGTTTTAATCGGCACGAAAAGGCCATTAAATATATTATGGATGTAAGCCTGGATAAAATTCACTCTAGAAAGTCATCTTCTATTCTCACTACAGGGCGTGCCGGTATATTCTGGTAAGGATTTATTTTCAAAATTTTGGGCTTTTCAGTAAATGAGGAGATCTCTACAATCTCTGAAAATGCACTTAAAGTGACATCAACTTCAATAAGCTCATCGTCATCAAATGGATATTCTTCAGAAACCAATGTTTTATAAGCCATTATTGTATAAAAATTACTTGTTCTGCGGGAGTTAAGCCAGGGCCTGAGTTCTGCCATATTTTCAGCTGGCACGATCTGGGCAACATCCCCATTCCCTCTGAACTCATTATTTTGCCTGAAGGCTAATATTTCACCGATAAGCTCATCATCAAGACCGGGCAAAAGCTGCATAGCCTCTACTGTCGCTAAATTCAGATTAACTAGCTCATCATCGGTATAAAGTGTAAAGGCAGAAGCAAGTTCCACATCAGAAAATACTTCTTCAAAACCTTTTATATGTAATATTTCTTCAACCGTTTCCAGCTTCCCGTTTCTGGGAATATAGGGATTGTCGAGGGCCTCATAATATTCTGCCTCCGCCCCATCTATCCCAGCATTATTATTGAGATCAACCCAGTCGCCCCAGGAGGCAATAAGTTCATCAATCTGATCATCTGCTTCTTCGCCCAGCTTTTTTTCCAATAAGGCGCGCATCCTTGGTCGACCAATTTCCCTGATATTGATTTTCCCGGCATGATCATAAATTCTTACGCTAACACCCTCAGTAGGCGGATAACTCATGTCTAATTGCTGGCCATTGAATCTGAATAAGGGATTTTTGTTAATGTCGTTTAAATCATCTATCGTCTCAGGCGGGCGCGGCATACGCTCCAGCATTAATTCCATTTCAGCCTGATTAATTGCTGAAACCACATTGGCCCAGTCATTTAATTCTTCTTTATGATAAAAAGCTGCTCTTGATGACAGCCTTATCTGCCCGGCAATTACGGTGATCAAAATTGTCATCAGAATAATTGTCCATAAGGTAACAACTATTACTGATCCTTGTTGATTGATTTTGATCATATTGGCGATATGCTCGGCTGGATGTCTTCATGTTTCCAGGTGCGAATGGATGCCAGTACCTCTAACACTTCTTCATCCAGAGAATCATCTATTGGTGTAAAAATAATATAAACAGCTATCGGCAAGCTTTGCATTTCTTCGCCTATCCATTCGTCAAGCCATTCCTTCTCATCCTCATTTCTTTGCACCAGGTAACTAAATTCCGCTGTGTAATTTTGAAGTATTGTCGTAGGCTCCAGCTCATCAAAACGATTATCCGGATTGTCGCTATAGGCAGGAGTAAGAGTAAGCTGAACGCCATTTTGAATATCAGAAACCAGGCGCCAGGCAGTTAAGCCATTGCGCCGTTGCGGAGAAACAGTCGAAACCCAGCGCAGCTCATTTTCATCACCCTCAAAATAAACAAAGCGGGCGAGCCTGTCCTGATTAATATAGCTATGCGGAAAGGCGGCAAAAAGCGCTCTTTCCACCTGTAGCAAGACCAGGGATTTATCCAGGGTTTCATCCAGGACTGAGGTTTCATTTTGCCAGTCATTTACTACAGAATATAATCCGGCACTTAACATTCCCAACAACATAGCCGTCAATGTCATGGACATCATGATTTCGAGTAGCGTAAATCCTGACTGTTGTTTTTGCTTCATGGTATTTTCGCCGCTATTCCGGCAACTCCAATTCCACCCAGTAAGTTCCTGTCGTTATTAACTCACCATACTCATCAATAACTTCATATTGCCTTAGCGCAAGAGAGCTTGCCTGGGTTTTCCTTTCCGGAACTTCCAGCTCATATCCGGAATCAATAGACAAATTTTCATTTTCAAAATCAATATAGACCTCTCCCATTTCATCATTGAGCTGAGAAAAATTAACCAGACTTCGCGCCTGCATGGTTTCCACTAAAGAGGCTTCTGAACTCCAGGCTAATCTTTTATTACCCGCAATTACGCCAAAAAGACCACCCAGGGCCATGCCAGTAATAGTCATCGCCACCAGGACTTCAAGTAATGTAAACCCTTTCTCATTACTATTTAGTCTATTAGCTCTGTTCCTGGATTGAACCCGGCTTTCTTCCATTAAAAATCTTCCTCGATTTCTTCACCCGGATAATAAGTGTTGATCCTGCCAGTGATCGCATCAATACGAATTCTTGCTGTTAATACACCCATTTTAAAATTAAGAATTCCACCTGTACTGCCGCCCTGAGGGTAGAACACAATTTCTATAATTTCGAGAATTTCTGGATCTTCATTGATATCTCCTTGATAGGAAATTTCTGAGGTAAAGTTTTCAAGGATCGGCACATTGGAATTTCGCATCAAATCACCCCTGATATTTGGATAATCCGGGTCATCAATGTCCATTTGAAAAAGCGTGGCAACTTGTGGCGCGCCTTCAACAATAGCGATGCGTCGGGCAAAATTAAAGGCAGAAGCTGTTTGCCTGACCTGTGCAGTCAGCAAGTTACTTTCAGTGCCCGTAATATTGGGAATAACAATAGCAGATGCAATCACAATGATGCTCAGAACTATAAGTAATTCCAGCAATGTGAAGCCATGCTGCTTCATAGTATGAGCCTGCTGGCTTAAGGTTTTAGCTGCCAATATCGGCGTCATCACCTTCGCCGCCTGGAACGCCATCAGCACCATAGGAGATCAAGGAAAAATCTCGTCCACCGGGTTCATATTGATAAGGATTGTCCCAGGGATCCAATGGTACTTCGTCATCTCTGAGATAGGGCCCATTCCAGCGTTGACTGCCACTGTCATTTTCCACCAGTCCTCTCAATGAGTCAGGGTAACTACCAACATCGAGGCGATAGGTATCCAGGGCTGATTCCAGGTTACTGATTTGTGATGCAGCCGTAGTACGCTGTCCCTTACTCAGGTTGCCAAACAGCGCCGGGCCTACCAGCGCCGCCAACATCCCTAATATAGCCATCACCACCAGTAATTCAATTAAAGTAAAACCACTTCGCTTGTTCATTAATTTGCTCCGCATGCTTAAAGCCCTGCTTCTTCAAAAAGTTCAGCAACATTGTGAAAACTGTCTCTGAGATCCTGCATTACTTCAGCATCTCGCTCATCCCCATTAATTATCTGGGGTCTGAGAATGACAAACAACTCCCTTCTCACTGTCCTTAATTGCTGGTATGAAAACAGGGCTCCCAAAACAGGAATTTTCTGTAATCCAGGTACGCCAGAGTTTTGATCAGAATCATCTTCCTGGATTAAACCGCCCAGGGTAATCGTAGATTGATCTGACACCACTGCAGTGGTGGTAATTTCCTGATTGGAAAATACCGGATTACCTGCAACGCCACTGCCATCTTCTATAGAAGAAAGACTTTGGAAAATCTCAAGATTAATAAATCCATCGTCATTTATATGCGGTGTAATGGTCATCACAATACCCACATCACGGTAGGCAATATTTGATGTTGTCACCCCATTACCTGAAACCGTTGTGCCCTGATCAATAGGTACAGCCTGTCCCACTTTAATTTCACCTTCCTGATTATTAGTGGCAAGAATTGTTGGTCGAGCCAGTAATCTGACTTCATTATCCTGAGCAATAGCATTCAAGGTGGCATCAATTATGGAGCTACCATCGCTAAATGTTCTGCTCATGATTAGTCCAGAGCCCTGTGCACCAAGGCCTGAGCCATCAGTTAACAGCAAGCCTGATGGCAATACTCTTGAACTAATCACGCCAGTATTCACATTATTGGAAATACTCACCCAATCAACACCAAACTCATTACTGTCTGTTAAGGTGACTTGACCTATCACAGCATTTATTAAAACCTGGGCGGGTACAGTGTCCAGATTATTGATAGTAGTTAATAATTGTCTGTAATCTCTTGGCGTACTGCGGACCAACAGGCTGTTGGTATCTTCATCAGCAACAATGGTCACAGAAAGATTGGCTGAGACAACACCTTCAGGTGCAGATTCTTCAACAATAACTTCTGTACTTGCTTCGCCTTCTGCATCGCTTGCAGCACTTTCTGTTTCACTACTGGCAACCGGTCGGTTGTCTTCATTTTGCTCAAATACACTGGTCAGTGTTTGCGCCAGGCTTGTAGCGCTGAGGTTTTTTACCTTGTAGAAAAACAGTTGCTCTACCTGCTCCTGACTTTCAGCATCAAGAATACTGATCCAGCGCGTCACTTCATCAAAGCCCCGCTTAGCCGGCGATAAAACAAGCACTGCATTAATACGTTCCAGACCCAGCACCTGGTAAGAAGATTGCTCCCCATCTATCAAGCCGAGAATATTGGTTAATTCCTGGGCAACTTCTGCCGCCTGGGAATTAAATAATTCATATAGTTGAATGCCTTGGTTCTGGAATGGGTCGTCATCTATAACATCAAGCAAGGCATTGACCCGTTGCAACTGTTGAGGAGAGCCACTTATACCAACCAGGTTAGCCTGGCCTAAACGAATAATAGTTCCATCAGGTTGTATCAGCGGACTTAATAAGGCCAGTGCTGTTTCCACAGAGATATACGTTAATGGGGTCACTTGCAATACTTCAGAAGAGTTAGCATCACTCAGCCAGGAAGGCATTACAATTTCAACAGGAATATTCGAAGTATTTTTCATGAACCGGTAAATATTTCCGGCTTGCTCAATGGTTACCCCTGCATTTCTGGCCAGCATGCGCATAAGCGGCCATAAGTCTTCATATTGCAATGGATTAGCAGGTGAAGAGCGCAAACTGACTTTATTATCAATGGTTGGGTCAATCACCATATTGATCTGTAACTGGTCACCCAGTTGTTCAAATACCAGGCGAAGATCTTCCTGCTCAAAATTCAGCTCAACAGTTGTGCCTTCAGGCACTTCAACTTGTGGGCGGTCTTCTGTAAACATACCCAACTGAATTATCCTTCCTGCCCTGTTTATACCGGGGTCTTTTTCTTCCAGCTGAGCGCTGGTTGACACTGCTCCCGCTATTGAGCTCTGGGAACTTGCCGCGGCATTTTGCTCTTGGACAGTCTGTCTATCGCTAGTACTGGATGAATTCCCAGAGCCCGATCTTTGTTGCATAGACGCACATGAAGACAACAAGGCTGTCAACAACAGGCAGGTAGCCACTCTTTTCAATGAGTAAATCTTAATAAAACACCCTTTGTAATTCACACTAAACTCCGGTTTAAAAATCTACGGTATTCATGCTGAATACTGCAGAGAGCATAACGATAATAATTCCGCCAACAGCGATTCCAAGTAACAAAATAAG
>CAWUSW010000019.1:0-23544 GCA_963925675.1 uncultured Pseudomonadales bacterium | reverse complement strand
GATTCACTGTTAAACGTGTCAGTGGCGTTATTGGCAAAGATTAAATCGAGTCTTTTATCCTGCAATTTTTTGCGGGCATATTCCTCTATATTCTCGGTTTCTGCGGCAAACCCAACACAAAAAGGACGCCTTGCAGAAAGTGAAATTCGGGCAAGAATGTCTGGATTTTTTACCAGCTTTAATTCCATGGTATCAGCATGCTTCTTGATTTTTTCATTGGCGCTATTCGCTGGCCTGTAGTCAGCTACAGCAGCTACGCTAATAAAGATGTTACCTGGCACTACCTGGCAGGCATCGAGCATTTGTCTGGCACTTTCCACCGATACCAGTTTCACCTGTGGAGGTGGTTCCAGTGAGACCGGGCCGCTGATCAGAACCACTTTCGCGCCGGCCTCCATGGCTGCTCTGGCAAGGGCATAACCCATTTTGCCGGAACTGTGATTGCTGATATAGCGTACAGGGTCTATGGCCTCGCGTGTGGGGCCTGCGGTAATAGTGATTTCAACTCCGGCCAGTTCTCCGGTTTCAAACACATCCGCTGCAGCTTGCGCAATATCCTCTGGCTCCAGCATTCTGCCCAGACCCACATCGCCGCAAGCCTGCTCACCCGAAGCCGGGCCTAAAACCGCAATATTTTTTTTCTCCAGAGCCTGAAGATTTTCCTGGGTATTCTTATTGCGCCACATAGCCTGATTCATGGCGGGAGCTACTGCAATGGGGGCAGTGGTGGCCAGGCATAAAGTTGATAATAGATCTTCTGCTCTGCCCTGGCTTAAGCGGGCAATAAAATTAGCGCTTGCCGGCGCAACCAGAATCAGGTCAGCCCAACGTGCCAGTTCTATATGCCCCATGGCAGCTTCTGCTTCTTCGTCCAGCAGCCCGGTTTGAACCCGATTGCCGGAAAGCGCCTGGAAAGTGAGCGAAGTAATGAATTCTGTCGCAGACGGTGTCATGACCACTCTAACATCGGCTCCAGCCTTTATAAGTAAACGACAAAGTTCTGCCGCTTTATAGGCTGCGATGCCCCCGGTTATTCCGAGAATGATCTGTTTATTCGAAAGACTAAGCATGCATGTCCAAACTCAGGCAGAAAACCAAACCTGAGCTATAGTTATTAAAAAAGAGTTATTAACAAACAGCTATTATTTATAAGTGAATCTTAAATCGTAATTATCAGGCTTATTGGCTTGTCAGTATAGCGAGTATAGCGAGTATAGCCGGTATAGCCGAGTCACATGTCCGGGCAAAAAGTGGCAAAAGACTAACAGCAAGACCGGGCAGATACAATTTGATGACAGCTTGGTAAAACCTGGCAGGCCACTGAATGATAGCCGGGTTTAGCAAATGGTTTTCAGCTTAATAAAGGTATTTTTATGGCTATAGCAGACTGGCCGGACAGTGAAAGACCCAGGGGGAAGCTGATAAATTCCGGTGCCCATAGTCTTTCAGATGCCGAATTACTGGCGGTATTCCTGCGTACGGGGGTCAGAGGGAGCAACGCGGTGGAACTGGCCATAGACCTGATAAAGGGGTTTGGCAGCCTCAGAGGCATACTGAGGGCTTCCAGGGACGAGTTTTGTGCCCTTCCGGGGCTTGGGGATAGCAAATATGCTGAATTACAGGCAGCCAACGAGCTGGTTCAGCGCTGTTTGAAAGAATCGCTGTTACGGGAAGATGCTTTTACTAATTCACTGATGACCCGGGAGTACGTGAAATCACGCCTTATTGATCGTGGCAGGGAGATATTTCTATGCTTGTTCCTTGATAGTCAGAATCGGCTTATTGCCCAGGAGGAACTGTTTCTGGGAACCATAGATGGTGCCTCGGTTCATCCACGGGAGGTAATCAAACGTGCGCTGTACCACAATGCTGCGGCTATTATTTTTGCTCATAATCACCCTTCTGGAGTTTCAGAGCCGAGCCAGGCAGATATTAGTATTACCCAGCGCCTGAAAAACCTGTTATCAGAAGTTGATATCCGCACTCTTGATCATCTGATTGTAGGCGATGGAGAAGTAAAGTCTCTGGCAGAACAGGGTCATTTGTAAGAGTAAGTTGAAAATTTATTTATGTGCTTTACATGATATGTTGAGCGTCCTTTTGGGCTAAGCCTTGGCTGTCTTCGGGAGTTTGTCGCGCTAGGGAGTTTGATAAGTTGGGGTTTCCGCTCTCTATATCTGTGAAATTTGTAGCTTAAGGGGCGTGGCAATTTGGGCAGATCCCGAGTTTTCCTTGTACTTCAGCGTGAGTTCTGATATAAAACGCGCTCTTTTTTTCACGGAATTTTCGCAAGGGGCCTGTTGGCTTCATTCGCGAGTAAAACGAGGCAATACAATGTCCAGAGTATGCATGGTTACCGGCAAGAGACCTGTTACTGGCAACAATGTGTCCCATGCTAAAAACAGGACCAGACGCCGTTTTTGCCCGAACCTTCATTCACACAGGTTCTGGGTTGAGTCTGAAAAGCGATTTGTTAAATTACGCTTGTCCAGCAAAGGGATGCGTATCATTGATAAACTTGGTATTGACCGGGTTCTTAGTGATATCCGAGCCAACGGTACCAAGGTCTAGTAAAAAGCTTGGTATAAATACAGGAACGAGATTCAAGTCACTGGCCTTTTAGGGCGAATAATCGCCATCTTTATGTAAAAGGCCAACGCAGAGGCAAAGATAATGAGAGATAAAATCAGACTGGTTTCCAGTGCGGGCACTGGCCACTTTTATACAACTGATAAGAACAAACGCAACATGCCGGAAAAAATGGAAATCAAAAAGTTTGATCCCGTAGTCCGCAAGCACGTTGTCTATACCGAAGCTAAAATTAAGTAATCAGGTTTTTACATTTTTCTTCGTTTACCTGCTTTCCTTCGTTTATAAAGAAGGAAAGCCTGCCCAGAATTACTGAATAGCCTTCAGGTTATTTTTTCTCCCGCTGTGGCTGATTGCCGGCCCAACGCTTAACCAGACCACTTTCCACATTGAACAGATCCAGCACTCGACCTATGCTCTGGCATACTATGTCGTCAATGGTTTCCGGCTGTGTATAAAAAGCAGGAACCGGCGGCGTCACGATAGCCCCCATATTGGTGACCCTGAGCATACTTTCCAGGTGACCCGCATGCAGTGGTGTTTCCCTGACCATCAACACCAGTTTTCGGCGTTCCTTTAAAACAACATCAGCAGCTCTGCTAAGCAGTGAGGAGGTCACTCCTGTCGCTACCTCTGATAAAGTTTTAATAGAGCAGGGGGCGATCAACATACCTATAGTCTGGAAACTGCCGCTGGCAATACAAGCGCCGATATCTGAATTGGCGTAATGCACATCCGCAAGCTCGAATAATTCTGCAGCCTTCAGTGAGCTTTCCTGGCTCAAGGTCACCAGGGCAGATTTACTGACTACCAGGTGAGTTTCAAATTCAAGTTCACGCAAGGTTTTTAGGGCCTGGATTCCGTAAATTACGCCGGAAGCACCACTAATGCCTACGATAATTCTGGGTTTGCTGGAAAAACGACTACTCATGATGTGACCTGTCTTGTTGGCGGCCTGCCATTGTAGCTATTGCGGCCCTGGCTTCCAATTATTCTTCCAGGCAACCCTGGATATTTGAGAATGGATTTACTCGGTTTCTGCCGGGGGTTCCTTGACGATCAGTGGCGCTTTAATCAGGTATCTATCAATACAAACAATTAGTGCAGGAATGGTCCCCAGCAGGAAAAAGGACATGCCCGCCATAATGGCAAGGCCGATAAAAACCCAGGTCAGAATCATCCACGCTGTGAGCACCATCAAGCCATTAATAATCGGAACATAGCTTTGCTTTTTGCATTGAGGGCAGAAAGCGGGTGAAAAAGACACAGAAAATATTTTCTGGTAATTTGAAATGCTGCGCTCATGGCAACAGGGGCATTCATGTAATCTTTTGGCCATGGGGTTAATTTAGATCCTGTAGAGAGATAGATAAAGATATCATGAGGTACTGCTATTTTTAAATCGTCGCACTGCTTGACGCAAGTCAAAAATTTAAAAAAAACTGGTGTGACACTGAGACAGATATCTAATGATTGAGGACTAAAGTAATGAAATTGACTTTGAAAACCACCTTATTAAATCGAGCCAGAAACGCGCTTGCTTTAACCGTAATGGGTGTCTTGGCAGTATTTTCGTATTCAGCATCCCTTGTTGCCCAGAATGATGAAAGGAGTATTCCTGTTCCGGTAAGCATTAATGCCCTGATGGTGACACTGATTGACCACTCAGCTCACTATATCTGGGATTATTCTGTTATGGAGCGTGAAATCTCTGCTGATGAATGGCGCACCATTGAGTATTACGCCATTCAGCTGGCGGGTTCAGGTCCTCTGATTACGCTGGGCGGATCTGGCAGCCTCGACAACACCTGGGCTGATTCAGATGCATGGACCAGTTATTCTCGCACTATGACCAATGCGGCGATGCTTGCTCTTGATGCAGCTAAAAATAAAGACCAGGGCTTGCTGGCTACCAGCGGTGATGTATTGGTGGCAAGCTGTGAAGGTTGTCATGATGCATTTAAACCCGGCACGCCGACGGAAGGCATAACACATGCACCTGACTATGATTACCTATACCATTTGTTTGAAAGGTAATAAGTGAATTCAGGCACAATGGATAAAGGGTGAAGTAGAGTGATAAGGGGGCGGGTATAAGGGCTAAAAAAAGCCAGATGATGAAAATCAGTTGGCTATTTTTACCCATTGTCCGGACTCAGGTTCGCCAAAAGGGTAGTCGCCATTTAATAGTCTGAGCATATCCTCCTGGTGTTCAGTGAGTCGTGTCTGGCGTGCCAGATCTGCATAGGTGATCTGACCATCGGCCTGGATGTAGGTGATGTGTACAGGGTTGGCAAACAGCATTTCATTGCGGGCGATTGGCCTGAAGCTACGAATTGATTCCATTAACTGCTCATCTGAAAAACCTTCTCCTGCTGAGCTGGTGAGGATAAATGCTCGTGGGCCAAGATAGAATACCGCCACTCTTTCAGCAGTATCAGGATTTACCCCGGTAAACCCGGTAAGGCCAAATTGTGAGATTGACTCTGATTGTTGCAGATCGCTTATGCCAAGGTTTTCCCGAATGAACAATCGGGGTTCCTTGGACTGCTGCAATCGTTGTGCTTCCACTTTTATGCTGCTTCCCCCGTCGATACTGACGCTATTCATGGTGGTCGTGGTTTCTTCTATCGCCCACCCTTCCGGGATGAGCATGGTGTAATTAAACAGGGTTTGATAATAGCGGTTGCGCTGGTCACCACCTGCCGCATTCTGGGGGCTGGGGCCAACAATCAAACCGGTCATCTGTTCACGAAATACTGCCGGATCGCTCTCGGCAATTTGCTGATCTGACAAGGCCCCGACCTTGCCCACGGCTTCCTGCAAACGGGTATCGTTGCGTGGATGAGAGGCAAAAAGGCCGTGATAGCTCACAGCAGTACGGTTCGATGTTCTCTTGGAAAAGTCTTCATGATTTTTCAACACGCCGATGACTTCCACCATGGCAAGCGGGTTATAGCCGGCATTGAAAAGATACTCGGCACCCAGGCTGTCAGCCTCAAGCTCCATATCTCGCCCATAGCCACTGATAAGAGCGCCACTGATCAAACTGGTGGTTTCTCGCAGATCTACACCTGTGGCAAAAATCAAGGCTATGGAGGCAGCACTGGCGGATCTGGCGGCGGTTTGCTGTCGTACTGCATGGCGGCCTGTGATATGACCAATTTCATGACCAAGCACAGCAGCCAGTTGCGCTTCGGAATTCAGATAAGTTAACAGCCCGCGGTTCACATAAACAAAGCCACCGGGCAAGGCAAAAGCATTGATGTCGGGGCTGTCGATGATAGTGAATACATAATCCAGCTCCGGACGATGAGAGATAGCAGCCATCTTCTGGCCAATTTTTTCTACATAGGCCTGCAGTTCCGGGTCCTGGTAAATTGGATTTTGTTGAAGCATTTCAGCATGCAGTTCTCTGCCTTTTTCAATTTCGGCGCTTTCACTCATGAGCACGAAATTTGCTCCACCAGTGGGATTACCAGCGCAGGCAGCGAGGAAGAATGACAGTGAAATTGCAAAAAATAAGTGGCTGCGATCTGCTAATACGCGGCTGCGACCTGCTAATACGCTGCTGCGACCTACTAATAAAGAGCAGGTGTGCGCATACAGGCGGGCAATGCCAAAAATTGTGAAGAAATAGCGCAAGCTTTTCATGACTACATCCTAAGGGGAAAAAGCTTAATCAATGATGAACTGACCAGTTCAGGTCCCGCTGCCGTTAATAAATTGTTTGAGCTGATTGCCCAGACCGCTGCAGGCATTGGCTTCCACCCTGGCGATTAGCGGGATTGGAATAACCACAGCCGGCATATAGGACTGACCATTAGCGTCGGTGCTGATCGAGCCAACGCTGCTCATTGTATCGAGATCCCAGATCTCGGCTTCAAAATTGGCATCATCCGTCCAGGTACCAAAACCAAAACAGCCTCCGCCGCCTGGTCCAATGGTGCAGGAAATAGAGCCGGACTGGTCAGAGCGCTCGGTGATGCCATCCAGCCAGACAATGTACTCAATACCAAACTCCTCGAGTTTGTCAGCGGCAACATCCACTGCCATTAATTGCTCCAGATGACCGGTACGCATCGGCGCTGTGCGCGGCTCAAAGAAAGGGAACATGGCATCAAGAAATAATTGTTCATCAACAACACTTATTGAATTTTGACCTCTACCTACTACGTCCGCAACACAAGTGACAAAGTCCTCTTCTGTTTCGTAGTTATTGTTCTGGCGTCGACCGAGAATGACGATACTTTCATCAAAACTGATGGCGGTCGGGCTTTGCCTGA
Source organism: uncultured Pseudomonadales bacterium (assembly GCA_963925675.1). Taxonomy (GTDB): domain Bacteria; phylum Pseudomonadota; class Gammaproteobacteria; order Pseudomonadales; family Pseudohongiellaceae; genus Eutrophocola. Next base: position 16,669 of record CAWUSW010000019.1, on the reverse strand, counting down.
ACTCATCAATTTCAGTTGTTGTACAACTGCACAGATAAAAAATAGCCGGTAAGACAAAGGCCAGGCGGGGAATAGTGATATGTGACAATTTAAATATAAGCATATTCATGTTGATGACTCTGCAAAGTGGTTTTGCCTGATTTAATACAACTTCAAATACTTAATTTTTCCTACTCTTCCAGAAAGTTTTCTGAGCGTAACCATTCCTTGATTTCAGGGACATTGCCAAAGCCCAGGGTAAAGCTGGCGGCAAGATCACGTAAGGCAACATTGGCGGCATCATTGACACCTGCGTCCACTGACTGAAAAGTCTCTTCTGGTGACTTACCATAGGCTGTCATTACCCAGTCAGCAATATAGTCACCGTTTGTTCGGGCCAGGCGCATATTGTATTTCACCCAGATTTCGTAAACATTGAGTCGGGTTTTCTGCGGTAGCCCGACCTGGAATTCTTCGATCCCCGGAATAAATACGGCATCAAGTCCGCTCAGGGCGCTGGCACTTTCAATGCTGTCCAGCTGCACCACTTCTTCAAATACTGCGGGCAACAGGGTGTTAAAAAGCTCTATCTGTGAAGAGCCGGAATTGATGATGTACTGATCATCGCCGGTATTATCATTGATCTCAATAAAGCTGTGATTGATGAAGGCATCGTCATAGAAGACTCCGACAGTAAGAGGCAGCTTTTGCACAAGCGGCGCCGGGAAGGTACCGGAAATATTAATGGTTGTTGCTGAACAGGCCGTCAGTAGCAAAAGCACAGATATAACAAAGCCTTTCAGAGCTACAGGAGCGCTACTGCTTGCTGGATTAGTTGCTAAAGCTTGTATCATTGGCATCATTTAAATCGTTAGCTACCTGCCCCGGATTAAACACTTTTTCCATAGGGGGGCTATCTATATTACTCCAGTTTACGTTTTCAGCAATAAGTCAGGTTAAATCCAGTAAATTTAGTAAAAGTCATTCAGGCCGACAAATGTTCCGCCATTTTTGCGGGCCAATTCTCGCATCAAAGTGGCAAAGCGTATTCCGGTAGACTGATAACGCTCAGGTTGTGAGAAATATACGGGGAAACCGATGCCATGGATTCTTACCAGGCGATTACCCTCCCGGTCTTCCACATTAATCCGGTCCACTGTTTCAATCACATTCCTCACTGAGCCACTTGCGGGTGGAAATTCATCGCCGAGTACATAAATACTGATTTTCTTGCCCGGATCATAATAATTACGGATGGCATTGGTAATACCCTCCACAGGACTGGAGTTACTGAAAGGGTTCCAGGTGCGCAGACGCTGCAATATCGCCTGTCTTCTGGCTGGAGTGTCCGGAATCCAGTCACCACGGAAACTGGAAAACAGGTACTCGCCCATATCATTCATTACCTGGATACCTTTAACTTCGGGATAAATATCCAGCGTATCTACCATGACCTCCAGCATACGAGACCAGCTATAGTTGAACATACTTCCCGAGGTATCAATGATAAATATGATGTATTCACTGTCTACAGGCACACCACCCACGGAATCATTGAGCTGCAGCTGATCCATATTGGCCTGTAGGCGGCGTATTTCATCTGAAAGCTGCTGTCGTGCACGCGCGAGCTGGCCTTCCATGATGTCATTGACCGTAGAATCCTGATCGCTGGCGTTGAACTGACCGTTGATAGTGGACAATTCACGGCGCAGGCGCGCGATCCTTTCTTCATACTGGGATAATTGTTCATGCTTGGCATTCATTTCGCGGTTAAGAATATTGGTTTCGCCGCGAATTTCAAAAAGCTGACGTTGCAGCTCCAGCACACTGCCTTCCACAGGAGTCTCTGAAATTTCCAGTGGTGTGGGCGATGATGACTTGGTAATCATCAACAACAAAATAATGGCACCAAAGCCACAGGACATCACATCCAGAAAGGAAATATTAAAAGTCTCTGTTGCCCGTCTGGCCATTATTTATAGTTTCTCTCAGGTTTACTTTGTTTCATTTCATTGCTGCGCTGAAGGTTGCTGAAATCTGTAATTAGCTGCATCCATTATGGCCAGTCCTTGGACGGGCTTAAGAAAGAGCCTCCTGTTGAAACGGCCAGCTTCCAATAAAGTGAAGCCGCCATCGGGTCACCCTCCAGCGGGGCCAATACTACATTGACCGGAATTCCAGCAGGTAATTTCTCCAGAGCACCGTTGAATAATTCCTCACGCTCTCTGCCCGACACCGTATTTCTATTGCTCTCGGTACTGCGGTTAAAAAGTCCTCCTGCTCTGGTACCCAGAGTAGGCAGGCCATCGGTGATGAGATAGATATTGTCAGGCAGCGGATTCATCATGGCGACTGCCTGAAATACATTTTCAAGGTTAGTGCCGTTTATCGGGATGAGCTGGTTGAGCCGACTTACGGTTTCGCTTAGTTGGGCTTCATCTGCCACTTCCAGCCAGCTCCCTTCGGTACCTGGGATCAAGGGCTGAACATCTTCATTAAAAGTAAGAATCTGATATTGGCTGGGGGGTGGTAATTGCGTTGTCAGCCAATCTACAACTTTTCGAACCGCCACCCATTTCTCTGAGTTTAGTTTGGCGTCATCTGACATATTGCGCCGGCGAATAATATTTACAATGGTGTTATCGAGCATGCTGGCAGATGTGTCTACCAAAATAAGTATTCTGCTGCCGCCCAGAATCAGTCCAGTGAGATATTGGCGGTTGCCGTCACCCACGTAGGGCCGGATAAAGTTTCCACTGAATGAGTCCGAGGATGCACGCAAACGTTCCAGTTCTTCTTCAAGACTCTGGATATCAGCTTTCAGTTGTTCGACACTTTCCCTGCGTGCCAATGTGGTATTTTCCAGTTGCGCCAGCTCTTCCAGAAAGGTCGTTATTTCATCCTGAATTGAGCGTGCCAGGCCCTGGGCTTCAACCATCTGGAAGTCAACGTCCGAAATAGTATTGCGCACTCTGACGAGGTTTTCTTCGCCATCAGTAATTTCGTCATTGAGTAAGTTTATTTCGGCGGCAAGCTCAGGGTTGGTGACTGCATTTCGGGTGCTGGTGGAGTGATCAAGAATAAGAAAAATAAGAACAACGGCACCAAAGCCACAGGACATTACATCCAGAAAAGAAAGGCTGATAGGATTGAATTCACGCTTGGCCGCTTTGCTCTCTGCCATCGTTTATTCCACCTGAATAAGCTGCAAGGGGTTTTCTGCACCCGGAAGGGAGATCACATCACCGAGTTTCAGATGCTCAGTTACAGAGGCCAGATTACCATTGAGCTCAACGGCACTGCCTTCGGAGCAATCCAGCTGTACGCTTTCAGCATTTAACGAAAAGTTTAATTGACCACTTTGTGACGCTTCAAAAAAAATATTGTCAGCAACCTGTGAGGAGTGGTTATTTACAGGTCCATAGTGAATAGACACCGGGAGTGTATAGGCACGATGGTTAATCAGAATATGAGAAGGAGCATTATCTTTGCTCCGGGAATGTGCCGGCCTTTCCTTGCTACCAGTTTTCGATGCTGGAAGGCTGGCCACTAAATTGAGCGAGCCAGGCTCTCCCTTGATGTGATCAAGATTGGCCAGAGTATTTTCCAGCAATTGCGAATCTTTAACTGCCGTGATGTTGTTCAGATAAAGAGAAAGCCCGGGAAGGTTTGCGTGTGCTTCTGGCACATGCAAAGCGCTATTATTTCCAACCAATGATTCCAGTTCTGCTTTAATGCGCGCAAAAATATTTTTGCTGCGCTGTTCAAAATGTCCCCGGTTTATTTTTGCCTGATAGACCGAGCCCTTATTGTTGATTTCCATCAGGATCTCATTGTCGTGCAAGGAACGCTTAAGCCATTCTTCGAGCTGGTTGTAAACATACTGTTCGGTTTCAGCATTATGATGGGGATCAAAACGACTTTGCTTGATAAATTCATCGGTCAGCATGTTCACCCAGCTATCATGCAGGGCAATCAAACCGGTGCCAGGAATTTGAATAACCTTGTCGCGAGCCGGCTTGCCATCTTTGCTTGTGAACGTCGTCAGCACAGACTGGTGTAACTGAATATCCAGGAATACCGTGACATCAGGATCGGCAGAATTACCTGACATTAACAAGGGCATATCAACCAGACCGGCGGCGTCAAATTCGCAGGACTGAACCAGTCCGAGCAAGATAGAAAGCTGGTTTCTGTTGTAGTTGCTGGGGACAGCAAAAATAACCTCGTCTTTCAGGGCATGCTGGTTGGCAATATCATTTAAATGGGCGAAGGCCAGGTCGGCCTGATGACGGAAATGCCTGTTGCTGTTTATCAGTGGGTCCAGGCTTAACTGGGACCAGAATTGTGAATAGGTATGACGCGGGTGTAGCCTGGCGATATTGCGAGCCGGCTCGCCAAACACAGGATTTTTGTCTGCAATATTGGCAAAGCCCGGGCTTTGTACCAGGACTTCATTCTCATTGCGCAGGCTGATGCTGCGATCATTTAATTCAATGATATGAACACTCACGCTTGTTCAGCCTTTTCCGGAACCTGTAAATGTCTGACCAGGTAGTTGTCACAATAATTTTGTGTATCAAGTACCAGACGGTCCTGCATAAGCTGGAGTTGGTAAAGCAGGAACATGATCAGGATGCTGACAACCAGGGCAATAAAGGTCGAGTTGAAAGCCACGCCCAGGCTGACAGTCACACCGACAATATCGCCGCTGACTGCTCGATGGGCTTGCCCAAGTGCTTCACCAATACCACGCACAGTCCCCAGGAAGCCAATGGATGGAATTGCCCAGGCGATATAGCGCACAATGGTTAATTCACTTTCCAGACGGTCTGCTTCGGTATTACAGATATCCTTAATGACTGAGGCAACATCGGTAATGCTGTGGGTTGAGCCAAAGCGTTGTAATGCACCGAGTATAGCTCTGGGCAGTAAAAATTCGCGCTCATCAGGAGGAAGGGCCTGCACTGGCCGAGAATAATCCCTCGCATCTTCCGGTAAAATGCTCATGCCTTCCGATAAATTCAACAGTGAGCGTTCGAGCAATTTGTTTTCATTACGATTGCGGGTAATTTTTAAACCAATAATGGACATTGCCCAAAGCATCAGGATGATACAGGTTTCCTGTTCGTAATCTTTCATTACAACAAAGAGAGAGCGTTCGCCAACGTAATCCGGATCAATGGCTTGTTGAGCATTCTGCTGCTCCATAATCGCCTCTGCATTTGGACGTATCACTGCAACATATACAGCATGTACAACAATCACAGAAATAATAAGTGCGAAAACCTGATAGATAAAATCCGAAATAATGCCCTGTTGTTTCATATTCTTGCCTTTGTCTTTTTAAAATCAGATGTCCACGGGAAACGCCACGGGCAAATCTTCAGCTATTCGTATACTGGGAATAAAATTATCGTCTGAAGCCTCTGCACTGGTTTCACTAATTGTTTCATTGTTACTATTATCAGAAGAGCTTTCATCAAAAGAGCTTTCATTTTCTTCTGAACCAATTTCTGCTGCCGGTACTGTTGCCGCTATACCCTCATCGATTTCGATTTCGATATTGTCTTGCGCAGCATGCAGTCCGGTTAATGGAGAAACTACAATGAGGAGTGCCATAGCTTTAGCTTTCATGATGATCACTCAAGATAACGTGCCACTCTGAAACCTACATCATCGCGGGCTTCGTCGTTATAGTCGCGAAAGGAAAGTCTGAGTTCTGTGACAGTGCCATGTGCCCAGCTTGAGCCTCTAATGACATGGTAAGTACCGCTTGCCGGACCCAGCGGATCAGTTTCTACTGCCGCGCCAATTTGGCCACTGGCGCCATAAAAGTCATGTACCCATTCTGCCGCATTGCCACCTATGTCAAAAAATCCATTGCTGTTGGGCGGGAAGCTTCCCACCGGTGCGGTGCCGAGGTAGCCATCATTGTAGTTGGCGATAATCCTGCCCAGGAAAACCCCTGCTGAGATATCGGCATAATTGCCGTGATTGGCAGGAGGAGGTAGCTGTGCACCCCAGGGAAATTTCAGCAGACTTGTCGGATCACCCTCAACTCTGGCTGCCCATGACCACTCTGCCTCCGTGGGTAGACGGTAGCCAGTGCTGGCGGCATTAAAGCCTGTAACCACGCCATTTTCTGTGCTGTAAAATGGCTCAAGTCCTTCCTGTGCACTCAACCAGTTGGAAAAAAGTGCAGCCTGATCCCAGCTTACTCTGATGACTGGCTGGTTGTTATTGCTCATGGTCCTGCCCTCCACCACCCCTGAAGAATGCTCTGAGTCAAATTGAGCAAACTGGGCATTGGTGACTTCCATCAGGGAAAGATAAAACGGGCGCGTGAGACTGACATTACGTAAAACTTCATTTGCCTGTCTGCCAGGTTCCCGACGTGATGCACCCATTTGAAAACTGTCGGGATAAATAAGCTTCATGGACTGGCCGGCAGCATTGGTGATGAAGGTTTTTATTGAATCAAGTCGCTGCTGTTCCAGGGATTTAAGGTTTACGTCCAGTTTCTGATCAAGTCCGGGTCGCGAAACAAATTCTGTTTCATAGCTTACATAGCCTTCATAACGAATTTCAAGAAGCTGTCTTGCTGCCAGCAACTCGATAGTCTGGTTAGCGTTGCCTTTGTATTCGCCATTCACATATAACTCAGCTTGCTGGGGTAGCACGCTGATTTCCACCGAGCTAAGAATTGGCTCAAGATTCACCAGAAGTGAAGCTTCTTCTTCAGGGCGCGTGCTTATGGAGCGTCTGGCTTCTTCATAGCCGTTGAGGAAGAATGCCAGTTCATGAGAGGTGCCGGGTGGCACTGTAATTTCAAGCGGGGTTTGTCCCTGAAATACGCCATCAACAGTTACATTGGCATTACTGGGAGAAGATTGCAGCAGTACCAGACCATCAGCCTGTTCAAGTTCAATTAAGGGGATGCTTATGTTTTGCCGGGCGCTGACATTGATGTCTTCAGTCCAGGCCTTGTGGGCAGGCAGCTTCACAAGCACTTCATGTGGCCCGGCAAGGATTTCTGTAACAAGAGGTGTTTGTCCCACATCCAGGCCATCTACCGTGACCATGGCGCCGGCCGGGCTGGTACTAAAACTTACCTCGGCCCAGGCAGGAAGCAATTCTATATCCAGGCCCTGACGGGTTTGGCGTCCTTCCATAAAAATTGATGTTTGAAAGGGCTCGTAGCGATCCAGAGTGACAGACACCACATGGTTGCCAGCAGCAAGTTCATACTCAGCAAGCGGGGTAAGTCCGACTTCCTCGCCACTTATGATGACCTGGGCGCCATCTACATTTTCACTACTAACGCTGAGAAAACCCGGTAATGGCAGCATGTCGATAACAAAGGTTTGTGCCTGCTGGTCGGTAACGGTAAGGGAGGTGTCCAGCGGGTAGTAGCCTTCAGCCGTCACCTCGACTGGCAGCTGGCCGTCCAGTACCAGATAACGAGGACCGATTTTTACCGCCAGTGGATGATTAACCTTGATAAGGCTGGTAGCCGGCGTTACGTCCAGGTATACCGATTTGGCGGAAAGAACAAACCAGGCGACACCGGTAAATAACAACAGAAATGCAGACAGAATTATTTTTACCGGGCTGAGTTTGAAATTGATTTTTCGTAAGGACTGATCGACAGGCGTAAAATCAATAGGCTGAATGGGGTCGTTGAAGCTCCCCTTGCCATTGCTCTCCATATTGTTTTCAGGAGTTGGATTGATTTTGTCGTCAGACATTGTTGTTTAATTAATCTCTGGATAATTATTTATAGTATTTCTTCAACACACTGCACAGTGATGACCGGTGACTGCCCGTCAAAACCTACCACGAATTCTTCTCTGACATCGCGGAATCCTTCTCTGATGCCAACGGCCACATAGGTGCCGGGTGTCAGACTCAAGGTTTGATTGGCAATTAGTCCCAGGTTACCAACCTGGTAAACAGTAATATAGGTAAGGCCATCGGATTGTATTTGAACAGACACTGGCTCAGTGGTACGTTGAATGAAATTACGCAAAGTAAGCAGTTGACCATTTAGCCTGGTCCAGTTGCCTTCAATCTTTGTGGCCTCGTTATAGATGCCTGTGGCTTGTTGATAAACAGCATTTTCTGCCAGACGTAAGGGCTGCTTATTAATAGTGTTCAGATAGTTGTCCAGATTATTGCGGCTATTGGCTCGGCTCTTTCCTTCACGCGCGGATACCAGATTCGGGTCGATGGCCAGGGCTTCATCATATTCAGAAAGCGCCTGCAGCCATTGCTCCTGGGTTTCAAAGGCACTGGCAGCGTCCAGATGAATGTTGATTGCACTTAAGGTCATTTGGCTGACAGTTTGCTCCAGTGCTGAATTGGCTTCAGGAGAATCGGGCTTCAGGGCCAGTGCTTGCTGAAAAGCGATTTCAGCATCCCCAGGAGCATTAGAGGCGAGTGCAGCAAAGCCGCGTGACATCACCTGGGAAAAATCCCGATCAAGGATATCGCGAGTTACACTTTCAAGCAGTTCACCAGCACCAATATGCGCCGGATCTCTATCCAATGCCTGCTGATATTGCTCCAGGGCATTTTCAAATTGAGCAAGCTCATGGAGCTCCAGGCCCTGATCAATAAAAACCAGTACCTGCGTGAGCAACTGAGCGCGATCATAACCGGTTACCGCCGCGTCACTATCAGGATTGATTAGTACCGCAATATTGAATGATTCTTCTGCCAGTGTTGGGTCGTCATCAAGAATCGCCTGTTCACCCATTGCCATGTAACGATTGAAAACATCAGGCAGGCTATTATCAAGCGTATTGAGGATGTCGAGCCCTTCCTGATAAGCCGACCTTGCCGCAATGAAATCCTGGCCTTGGTATGCCTCATCGCCGATGCTGGCCAGCTCAAATATCCTGTTAATGTTTTCTTCAGCCCAAAGGGTGACTTCCTTTTCATCCAGGGATTCCTGAAGATCCAGAACTTCTGCCAGAACATTTTGCGCGGCTTCGCGCTGACGTAACATTTGTGCTTCTTCGAAGGGTGCAACAGAATTCACTGGCGCTACGGAATTGGCTTGAGGGGGTAAAACGACAACGCTGGATACTGATGCGGGATCAGGAGGTGAAATAAATTCAGGCAGAATGAAAATAACACCACCGACCAGAACCAGTAGTAGAAAAAAGATACCGCCCAATATTCTGGACTGTTTCTTTTTTTCTTCATCACTGCGCCGAATTTCTTCAACGCCCAAAGGGGCTGTTGACGTTTCCGGAACAGCTTCCCGGGACGAGGCTTTGCCGCTTAGATTGATATCAGCAGGAGTGATTTTTTCGAATTCTGAATCAGCCATGGTGTGCTGCTCTCGATTAGTGAATTAGCCCTGATCCAGGACGGCTTATCCATCACTATAAATCCGAGCCAGGTGCCTCCCCAATTTCATTGGCATAAATGTCAGCAAGAAGTTCACGCCACTGTTCATACTGTGCTTCAACAGAACCAGACAGGGTAATGGTTCGCTCTTCAAGCTCAATGGTGCGTGGCGCAATTTCCATTTCAAGAGAATTGCCGAGCTCGGCCAATGCCTCGATATGCATTTGCCGTTCGTCGCCTTTATTAAAAGCATCTTTGATTAACCAGCCACCGCTGGCAAGAATGATGGGGGAGGAATAATAAGCCGCAGCATTATTGCTCTGAGTGGCGGCGATACCACCAAGAATAGCGGCCACACCCATGATCATATTTCGGCGTGAATCGGCAGCAAGCCTGTCCATCTTCATCACTTCGTCATAACTCATACGGCGAAACTCTGTGTAAGGGCCGTCCATCTGACGAACAAAATTTGAGTAGTAATCCTGCAGGGAGTCGACGTAGAGATAATCCCTTTCACGAATATCTTCTATCCTGGCCAGAATCGGGTCATTTTCAGCCGGCAGGCGTTTGATTTCCAGTCTGCCATTGCGGCCTTCTTCCAGGTAATCATCAAATACCTGTGGAGCAAAGTCGCGGGCAAATTGAATCTGGGAGACTGTGCGAATATTGAGAATTTCTTCCCGCTCGATATTGCGCTGCTTATATTCCAGCAGATCATTGGCAATTTTATTGAACAGGCCCTGAAAGGCATCTTCGCTGCGGCGCATGCGCGGATCATAACTGTACTTGCTTACGACCTCTTCATATTCCTTGTCGATCCAGGTGGCCCCTGTGGCATCTTTCACATTGACCTGCATCCGCATGGTCTCACCATCTGATTGCAGAATGGTGCCGGTTATTGCCAGATCAGAACTGGACAGGTCTCCGGGAACAACTCTGACCACTCCCCAGTTACCACTGGTTTGTAGCGCAGCGGCCAGATTGTAGGAGGCAAAATAGGTTTCTGCCATGCGCACATCGGAAAAGGTCAGCTCTTCCCGGTTTCTGGGGATATTATCCAGTCCGGGTTGGAAAATGCCTATACCGATATCGAGCAGTTCTTCTTCAGCAATGCCGGACTGGTCTGCATCTATAGGCGTGAACGTGGTGGATTTGACGGTTTGGGTCGCACAGGCGCTGACGCCTGCGATCACCAATAATAAGAAAATCGGCTGAAATAGTCTTAACATAACCAGATTCCTTCTATGCTCCATTGTCAATTCTCAATTCTTGTTTCAATTATTGCCCCGATTGTCAGGGGCGGGATTGTTTTATACGCAGTTAACAGTTATATGGGTTTTTTTTGCCTTTTTTAAAGTCTGTATTACTGGGCAAGGCCTGTGTAAGCACGGTATTCATCCCAGAGTTTTTCGCGTAATTCCGGATCGGGTTCGCGCATTGCGGCCTCTCTGAGCTGTCTTGCTACGACATCATCGTCATTTCCGCTGGGGATGTCATCAGGTGTCTCAAAGGTTTCCTGTGGACTGGTATTGGAAAAGTCACCTTCACGGCTGGCATTTCCGGCTGGCATTACACCGCCGCCCGTTGAGCCTGGAGGAGCCGATGCAACAATTAAGGGGCCGCCTGGCTCACCATCGCCACTGCCAGCACCCGCGCCGCCATTAGACATAACATCGCTGCCTGCTTCATCCGCCTCAGCCTGAACACGTTCACGTTCGCCGAGAATCATGCCATCAAATTCGGCAAAGCCTTCATTCAATCTGGCATCAAGTGCGGCCCTGCGTTCGGAAGCAGTCATTACCTGGCCGCGCCCTGCAGATAAATCGCCAAAAGGATCATCTCCATTGCCCTGATTTCCTGCAGAACTACTGCCATTAGCGGAATCGTTACTTTCAAAACCACCATTATTGCTGGCCCCTGCAGTTTGCTGAGCACCGGCTTGCTGTCCATTATTTTGTGAGCCGGCTTGTGTGCCTGAATTTTGTTCACCACTATTTCCAGCATCGCCAGATTCTCCTGTATCTCCAGGGCTCTGGCCTTGAGTGCCGCTGACCTGGGGAGAAGACTGCTGGCCTCCATTACTTGAAGAGTTGCTGTCCTGGGATCCATCTTGCTCGCTTGATTGAGATGAGCTGGAGCTGTCACCGTTGCTACTGGAGCTACTATCACTAATAGTAGGCATTCCAGGTGATCCGGGCATGCCTGGGGATGCACTGGGCATGCCGGGAGAAGAGCTTGAACTACTTGATGAAGTACTGGGCATACTGGGCGATGAACTTGAGCTGCTTGAAGATGAACTCGGCATGCTGGGGGATGAGCTCGAACTGCTGGATGAGCTGGAGGATGAACTGGGCATGCTCGAAGAAGAAGAGCTTGAACTTGAGGTACTCTGGCAGCCAGTAATAACAAGTACAGCCAGGCCCAGAAGCAGTTGCGAAATAATTACGTGTCGTTTCATCATTTTAATCTTTTTTAAAATTGCCGCCATTTTGGCCTAACCCCCCCCCAAACTGCGTGAAAACGGGCGAATACATGAATTTGGAATGTGGCCTGAACGAGGTATCGTGCGACTTCAACTCTGTCAGGTCAACCGTTTTACGGAGTTTTTATCCACCCTGGATTAACAGGAATACTGTCATTCTCATGCTGAATCTGCACTGAATAGTGCTTTGCAGTATATTCCTGCCATCAGACCGGCAGATACTTTAGAAAATTCCCGCTAAATCCCTGCTATTGAACTGTAGCTGACTCGTTCACGCAGTGGCGGGGTTATCCCGCATCAGCATAAGGTTTCCGTAGGGGTCGCACCGGGCATGCCAGCCGCTTGCCAGCCATGTCGTGGCATTGGTCTCCACAATAAGGGCTGGACCCTCTACTTTAGTGTTGTTGAGTAGTGTTGAGCGTTGCATAACAGGGACAGGCTGACTGATTCCATAGAGCATTTTGCTATTAACATTATCATCTTTGCTGGCGGTGTGATCCGGCTGCGCTACCAATTGTGCCAATACAGGGGGATCTTTGCGTTCACTAACGCTGAGGCGCAGATTCACCAGCTCTACATGTGCCGTGAGTCGATGCCCATAGCGATGCTCATGACTGATATGAAACTGTTCTTCAGCGTCAACAGCGGTGGTCCAGTCAATAGTGAGGCTGGTGGACTGTCCTGCATATCGAAGGTCGGCCTGGCGCTCTATGCGTGTGTCATCAACACCAAGACCTTCATCTTTGAGTTGTTCCAGCCCCTGGGCGGCAAGTCTGGCAAATATCTGCTCAATATCACTTTTATCCAGGTTCTGCAGCAGCCCCTGGCAGGTTTGAGATAACTGTCTTTCCACCGGTGCCAGGAACATCCCCATGGCTGACAATACGCCGGCATTGACTGGAACCATGGTATCGCTCATCCCCATGGCCTCTGCCAGGGCGCAGATATGCAAACCGCCGGCACCGCCGAAACAGCACAATCTGAAGGATTTTGGATCATGCCCCCTGGCAACAGATATAACCCGCAGGGCCCTTGCCATATGTTCATTGGCGACTTTGATTATGCCTGATGCTGCGTCTTCTATACTCAAGGATAATGCCTGGGCTATCGGAGAAATGGCTTCTTGGGCGGCGGCAACATCAAGGTGCATGGCGCCACCGAGAAAAGAGTCTGGCTGCAATCTGCCCAACACCAGATTTGCATCAGTGACGGTTGCCAGGGTTCCACCCAGGCCATAGCATGCCGGACCTGGGCTGGCTCCTGCAGATTGCGGGCCTACCTGAAGTAAGCCACCAGCATCAATCTGGGCTATAGAGCCCCCTCCGGCGCCAATCGTATGCATATCCACCATGGGTACCGCGACAGGAAAATCACCAATACGGCCTTCGGTGGTTAAATTGATCTTGCCATCAAGCAGGGCAACATCGGTGGACGTACCGCCCATATCAAAGGTCATTAAGCGTGATTGTCCGGTGAGTTCAGCCAGAAAACTGGCTGCTGCAAGGCCGCCGGCTGGACCGGAAAGCAGGAGGTTGACAGATTTTCGTGCTGCCTGATCGGCATCAATCGTGCCACCTGAGGACTGCATGACAGACAATCTGGACGGCTGGGTGCTGTTTTTCAGATTTAGCAGGTATTGGTGAACCAGGGGGCCCAATGTGGCATTAAGCCAGGTGGCAATTCCTCGCTCATATTCTCTGTATTCAGGCAGCACCTCATGCGAGCAGGTGATAAACGGCGAATAATCAAGATTGTCTGCCAGGAATCGGGCGATTTGTTTCTCATGGCCGGGATCGAGAAAGGAAAATAACAGGGATATTGCCACCGCATCAGGTTTTTGTTGATTAAGGGTAGTGAGCAGATTGTCCAGGTTAAGCTGGTTCAAGGGGACAAGTTCATTACCAAGGCTGTCAATGCGTCCGTCAGCCTCCAGGCATAGTTCGCGGCGAACAGGCGGTGATATTGGTGGCGTTTCCAGAAGGTATAATTCAGGTCTGGTTTGGCGGCCAATGGTAAGCAGGTCCCTGAATCCGGTGTTGGTGATAAATGCCGTTTTCACTCCCTTTCCTTCCAGAGCGGCATTGGTTGCTACGGTACTGCCATGAATAATTTTTACCTGACCAGCAGCAACGTCAGCTGCTAGACCCATTTCCTCTATCCCTTGTAGAATGGCTCGCTCCGGCGACCCGGGGGTTGAGAGTACTTTATGGGTTCTTAGTTCGGCGTTCCGGATGGTGCTGTTGTTCGAAGACAGGGAGGTACCTTGAGAAGATGGCCGGGTTAGCAGCACGAAGTCGGTGAATGTACCGCCAGTATCTACACCCAGAATCATATAACAGCTCCCGACTTGATGTTGAAAGAAAATTTTTAATGAAAAAAACGAGCTGCATTATAGCGTGGAAACAGCGTGTAAAAGCGCATGGAAAATTGAATGCCTGAACTACCCGAAGTGGAAACTACACGACGTGGAATTGAACCTCATATCCTGAAGCGGAAAATTGCCAATGTAGTGCTCAGGGAAAGAAAGCTGCGCTGGCCTGTGCCGGCAAAGCTGCCTGCCAATCTGGTCGGGAAAAGTGTGCAATCGGTCAAACGACGAGCAAAATATCTGCTGATCGATATGGGTAATGGTACGCTGATGATCCATCTAGGCATGTCGGGTAGTTTACGTATTGTTCCAAAATCAGAGCTGCCGGAAAAACATGATCATGCTGATTTCCAATTCGACAATGGCAAGATTCTCAGATATCGCGATCCACGGAAATTTGGCTGCATCTTATGGATAGCAGAGGACCTTGAGCAACATCCACTGTTAAGCAAGTTAGGGCCTGAACCGCTCACTGATGAATTCGACAGTGATTATTTGTTTTCGCTGTCCAGAAAAAGAAAAGCCCCAATTAAGACCTTTATCATGGATGGTCACATGGTTGTGGGCGTGGGGAATATTTATGCAAATGAGGCGCTGTTCAGGGCAGGTATTCGCCCAACACGGGAAGCTGGCTCATTGTCCAAAGTCAAAATGCGCTTGCTGGTCTCTGCAATTAAACAGGTGTTGGCGGAAGCAATACAGGTTGGCGGGACAACCCTCAGGGATTTTATTGGCGGCGATGGGGAGCCAGGATATTTCAAACAATCGCTGGCAGTATACTCAAGGGCAGGACTGCCTTGTGTTAAGTGTGGTGGAATTCTAAAAGAAATCCGTCAGGGGCAAAGATCAACGGTTTACTGTGGCAAGTGCCAGCGTTAGAATAAAAGTCTTTTTTTGAGACTAAAATATCAGACAATCATTTCTAACGTTTATAACAGGCTAGAGCAAAGGGGTACGAATGAAAAAACCATTCAGAAGAGTATTGTCAATAATTGGTTTAACAAGCTTTATTTTGGCTGCGCCGACAATTTATGCCCATCATTCCTTTGCCGTACATTTTTTACCTGAAGGTGAAGTCAAGGCTTCTGGCGTGGTTAAAAGTTTTCGCTTTGCCAACCCCCATGGCGTTCTGGAATTTACCGTTATTAATGACAAGGGAGAAGAGGTGCAGTGGCGTGCTGAAACCAACTCACCCAGTCTTCTGCGCAGAAGAGGCTGGAGCCGGGATTCAATAAAAGCAGGCCAGGAAGTGACAGTGACTGGTTGGCCGGCGAGAAATGATGAATATTATATGCGCATACGCACTGTTACCTTTGCTGATGGTACCATTCTGGCGACACAGGCAGGTATCAATCTCAGTCAGGATTAAATTCTGATCCCTAACCTTTTATTTCAGAGTCAGGACAAAATAATGAGACATCTTTTTCACACTAAATTGCTGCTCGTACTCAGCCTGTTACTCCCTGCGCTGTCAACCCAGGCGGCTGATACGCCGGACATATCCGGTTTCTGGACAGTAAAGTTTGAACAGACACCTTCAGGTACCGAGCTTTTTGAAAAACTGCCCGGGGACGCCATCTTTATCAATGATGCCGGCGGCGGCGAACTGGCAGAAGGTGATTTTGGCGGTATTCAGCTGACTGAAAGCGCGCTGCAGGAAGTCAGTGAATATGATTTTGATTATGAATTTAGTATGTCCTATACCTGCATGCCGCCGTCAGCAGTTTTTTATATGCAGGCGCCGTTCCCCATGGAGGTTGATCAGGGCAGAGACTTGATTGTTTTCAGAATGGAATATTTTGATATGGTCAGGGTGATTTATCTGGATGGCAGAGGCCACCCGGGTGATGATTATCCGCATTCTAAAAACGGACATTCCATTGGCCACTGGGAAGGGGATGAGCTGGTTGTGGACTCCACACATTTTGTGCCATCGACTTTTATGAATAACGGTTTTAACCACAGTGATGATATTCACATGGTGGAACGTTTTAAAATGAGCAAAGACGGAGAGACTTTATGGCTTACGCAGGTTTATGAAGATCCCGCTGTGTTTGCTGGAAAAGCTTCTCGCTATATGGCCTGGCGCAAAGTCCCTGGAGAAAATATTTATCCCTATGATTGCGATCCGACGTTTGGCAGATAAAGGCTAAAAGCTAAAAGCTAAAAGCTAAAAGCTAAAAGTGGAAAGTGCGTAGGTCGGAAAAGCGCAGCGCCATACGACTAGGAGCCTGTTTTTTCCTCAAGACTTAAATACGAAAATCTATTTTCCCGCAGTCAGGCCTTGATATTTTTGCATCAGCTCTTCTTTCGTTTCCTCATGGGCCGGGTCAAGGGGTATGCAATCAACAGGGCATACTTCGACACACTGAGATGTCTCAAAATGGCCAACACACTCGGTACACAAGCCAGGATCAATAACGTAAATGAGTTCCCCCATGGAAATTGCATCGTTGGGACATTCAGGCTCGCAGACATCA